>CAZTQK010000060.1:0-21030 GCA_964615635.1 uncultured Planctomycetales bacterium | reverse complement strand
GATGATACGAGTACTCCCTGTCATGGGGTACCGAGTACCCGGTCTTCCCCGTCGAGCCAAGTTCCATGGGCGACCGGCAGGTTCGTTTTGGCGCACCCATCTGCTACGAAGACGTCATTCCCGACGTATTCCGCGGCTTCATGTGCGACAAGGATGGCAACAAGCGGGTCGACTTCATGGTCAATATCAGCAACGACGGCTGGTTCGGCCACGGGGCTCAGCAGGCCCAGCATCTGGCCAACTGTGCCTTCCGGGCCGTCGAGAACCGTGTCGGCGTAGCTCGTGCCGTCAATACCGGTGTCAGCGGATTCATCAACCCCGATGGTTCCTGGTATAGTCTTGTGGGCGCATCCGATCGAGATCCGCAGGTCGGGGGCACCGGGTATCGTGTCGATCAGATTCGGATCGATCCTCGCGTGACTTTCTACAGCCGATACGGGGATCTGTTTGCCTTCGTGTGTCTGGGGCTGGGGCTAGTCGCCATGTTTGACTCTCTGGTGGTCTCACGGTTGCTGGCGCAGCGTCAGGCGAAATGAACGGGGTTTAATCATGAGTAGTTGTCGATCCGCTCCTGAATTCCCAGCGAGAAGAAGAACTGGTTTGTCCGCCCTTCTCGTCCTGGCAGCCTTCGTCACCGGGTGCGGTTTCGAGCCGACTCCGGAGTTCATCAAGGGACTGCGCAATGAGGCCCAGACCTGTGTCGAGCGAGGCATGGTCTATCCGTTCGACCCGGCCGTCAGGACACAGGCGATGGAGGCGGCCTCCAACGTTCTGGGAGATGCCGGCCGGCTCCGCATCCGAGAAGGGCTCAAGGATGAGCATCCAGGCGTCCGGTTCGCTGCCGCCATGGCACTGGGCAAACTGCAGGACAAGGTGGCCGTGCCTGCTCTGCAACCGCTGATCAATGACCCGGATCCGAGCGTGCGAATAGCCGCTTACTTCGCCCTTGAGCGGTGCGGGCTGACAAGCACGGAATACAGGACATCCTGGCGGGACTATCTGAGGACGCACGAGAACCCCAACGTGAGACGGAATGCCGTCCTAGCTCTCGGTCAGTTGAATGACAAGGCTACGATCCCTCTCCTCAAGGTCGCTGCCAGCAGCGATTCAGATGAGGGTGTGAGGACGCAGGCCCTCGAAGGGCTGGCACTGCTGGGAGACAAGGACGCAATCAACCGATTCACCTTCGAGGCCTTTGGGGGCGTGGGCTACAAGCAGCCCTTTGCACTCATGACCTTAGGCCAGGTTCCCGACGATCGGGTTGTGCCTACGCTTCGATCCAAACTGGCCAGTTCTCCTTACCTGGAAGCCAAGTTGGCTGCGGCGAGAGGACTTGGTGTGAAAGGGCATGCCGACGGGCTGGAGTTGGCAATGCGGTCCTTGGATTGGAGCAAACCTGATCGCAACCTGCCGGAAGACCGTCCTGAGAACCAGATCATGCGAGTGCGGTCGATGGCAGCCATGGCCCTGGGTGAAATCGGTGATCGTAAAGCTTTGGCGAAGCTGAAGAAGACCATGGAGAATCCGGAGGATCCTCGGGTCCAGCTGGCAGCGGCCACAGCCATCCTCATGATTGTTGATCGGGAAACACGACAGCCAACCGTCCGGTAAGTCGTCGGTATAAGTTGTCGATAATACTGGCGATCGCATCATCCGGCGGCGGTCTGCTATCCAGGGCAGCAAGGGAATGCGCGAGGGTCGTTGTGAGTTCCATGAGATGGATGCCATTTGCCGTCCTGGCGATCGTGGTGGTCATCTGCCAGACCACGTTCGTTCAGACTCTTATGGCTATCCACTCCGTCTGGCCTCAGTGGATGGTCATCCTGGCCGTCCATTATGCCTTGTGGGGACCTTCGCCGGATGCGGCCATCGCCGCCTGGACTCTTGGCCTGATCGTGGATCTCCAGACTGCTTCGCCCCATCCGATTGGCTTGTACGCCTTTTCCTACGGCTTGGCTGCCTGGGTCGTCCTTCGGAGCCGACAGGTGCTGTTCCTAGACCACCCGGTCACTCATGCGATCGTAACTCTCGCGTTTGCGTTCGCCATCCAGGTTATCGCAGGGCTCTACTTCTGGTGGAAGCATCGCATGCCAATCGACATGGAGGGACTCTGGCGTCCGGCGTTCCTCTTCGCCGGGTACACCGCTGTCTGGGCACCTTGTCTTCACTGGGTGCTTATCAAGCTCCAGCGGTGGACGGGGTTGGGGCCAATGCGGCGCCGGATGACCTACAGGCCGGAAAGCCCTGCCTAAGCATTGTCGGTGACCTGTCGACCCTGCGGGGTTTCTCCGCTTCCGGGCTTCGCGCCGACAAGACTCGGGGGATCTGAAGCAGAATCGACCCGCGTTGTTTCGGGGTACACCGATGTTCGAGCGTCGGCTTCGGCTGATCATGGTCTTGATGCTGCTACCGATCCTCGCGGTGGTCGCGAGGTTGGTGCAATTGCAGATCCTTGAGGGTGATCGGTACGTAAAACGGGCTGAGGCCATGCTCATCAAGCCCATGCGGCTGTATCCCTGCCTCAGAGGCGAGATCGTTGACTGCGAGGGAACACGGCTGGCCTACGACGCGGAATCCTGGGACATCTGCGTTCACTACGGGATCTTATCGGGAGCCGAGGACCACCTGCGAACCATGGCTCGCGATCGCCTCAAGAGGCGTGGTCTTGCTCGCACCGCTGACAATATCGCCGAGGAGATAGACAAGCTTGGTCTCGATATCAACGAATCATGGTGTGCGATCGCGCGGCTGACCGGCAAGCGGGTCGAGGACCTCGATGCGGTTCGCGAGGAACGTTTGCGGCAGGTCCATCGCATCAAAGCCTTGGTCACGCGGCGGCGGGGAATCGACACGGTCGTCTTCGAGGAGCTGACGGTCCATCCAGTCGTCCAGGGTCTGAACCACCAGATGTGCGTAGAGGCAAAAGTCCAACTGGCCGACTACCCATGGGTGGAGGTGCTGGTCAGCCATGCCCGTCGGTATGAGGGCGGTGAGGCCATGGGGCATCTCTATGGCACGCTCAACGAAGTCGGTGCCGAGGACCTGAGAGAGAACGGCGGCAACACAGACATGCTTTCTCGATATCTCCTCGGCGACCTGATCGGCCGCACGGGTCTGGAACGCCTTGGAGAACAGTGGCTGCGCGGCCGCAGAGGTTGCGAACAGGAAGACCTGCGAGGAGTCCCCACCACCCAGCCCGTCGCACCGGTGAACGGCAACACCATGCGGTTGAGCCTCAACCTTCGCCTGCAACAGTACTGCTATCACCGACTCCAGGCGGCCGTTCGGGAGCATCCGCCGAGTACCGGCGGTGCGGCCGTGGTTTTGGATATTCCCACACGCAGAGTGCTGGCTTTGGTAAGCTACCCCGCGTTTGACCCGAACCTTTCGGACGTCGAGAGAGCCAAGCTTCCCGAGCAGGACCCGTTTGGCAAGCCGCATGTCTTCCGTGCCGTTCGCCAGCCCTATCCCCCGGGCTCGACGGTCAAACCCATGGTTCTGGCAAGCGCTCTGGCCGAGGGCAAGGTCGGTCCGGGAACAACGTATGGGTGCGTGGGCCACCTGTTTCAGAGCCGGCCGGACATATGGCAGTGCGACGCCAGGCGGGCACACGGGACGGTCGATCCGATCCTGGCCATCCAGAAGAGCTGCAATGTGTTCTTCTACCACGTCGGCGAGAACATGAGGCTGTTCAACCTTGTGAAATGGATGGAACGTTTCGGCTTCGGACGAACAACAGGTATCGGGCTGATCGAGGACGGGACCGGTCTGATGCCCGTCAATCCGCGAGATCCTCGCGACGGGCCGGCGCGCCACGCGGCCATCGGCCAGGCTGTGGTCGAGGCCACTCCTCTTCAGGTTGCCAATATGATCGCCACGGTGGCCTCGGGCATCTGGAAGCCGGTGACCATCTGGCCGGACAACCCCAACCAATTGTCCGAAGGCTATGAGCTGCCCATTGCTGCAGCCCACTGGCGGCTGGTTCGGGAAGGTATGTACAAGGTGGTCAACGAGCAGGGCGGCACAGCGTATGGTCCGCTCCGTGCGAAACTCGCTGGCGCCGATGAGTTCGTCTTGCTGGGGAAAACAGGAAGCGCCGAAAGCTCGCCTCTGGAAAGCCTTTACCGCTGCCGCTTTCCTGACGGCAGCGAGAAGACCATCAGGGGCCGCACATTTCGCGAAGTGCGCAGCCGCTATCCCGAAGGGCAGAAACCGGAGTACATCAGCCAGGAAGAAGCGGAGAAGTACCCCACGCACGGATGGTTCATCGGATACCTGACCACACGCGGGCGGTATCTCGAACCGGCGATCAACGGCGAGCTCGATGTCGCGATCGTCGTGATTGTCGAGTACGCCGGGCACGGCGGCGCGGTGGCTGCCCCCGTGGCGAGGGACATGCTACAGGCCATGATCACCTTGCACCGAGGGGGCACCGTCGAAACGGCACCTGCGAGCCAGCCAGTCCGCCAGCCTGCGGATGCAATCAGTGACCACGCCAGTGCGGAGGGACGACCATGAGCATGCTTCTCAGCACCCGCCGGGGCTGGATCATCCTCCTGCCGGTCCTGCCACTGTGTGCGGCCGGGCTGTTCACCATCCAGGCCACCAATTCGCCCGAACAGATCAGCGAACTGGCCGAGGAGACGATCAAGCAGCTTGCGTTCGCCGCGGCCGGTATCGGCTGCATGATCCTCACCGCGACCATCGGCTACCAGAGAATCGGAAGGCTGTCCTACATCATCTTTGTTGTCAGTATTCTGGTGCTGGCCTGCCTGGTCATTGACCGATGGTTCGACCTTCCTTTCGTTCCCGTGAAACGAAACACCCGCCGCTGGATCCAGTTCGGCAGCCTCCAGGTCCAGCCGTCGGAAATGATGAAAGTCGCCTATGTGCTGGCGCTGGCCTGGTACCTGCGATATCGCAGCAACTACAGGACTCTGCTCGGGCTGGTGCCGCCGTTCGTGCTCACGCTGGTCCCCATGGCGTTGATCAAGTTGCAGCCTGATTTGGGAACTCTGCTGCTCTTCCTGCCCGTCCTGTTCGTCGTTCTCTACGCCGCCGGCGCCAAGGCCAAACACCTGATCGCCGTGATCGTGATGGGCTTGCTGTGCTCGCCCCTGTTCTGGACGAAGATCGAGCCCTACCAGCAACTTCGCATCACCAGTGTCATGCTCCAGAACAAGGCCGTCCGTGAGTACCTGAGCGAGCCGATGCCCTCCCGGCCCGATCTGCTCACCCGATGGGAGTACTTTCGACCCAAGGAGTTCTCGCAAAGCCGCTGGATGCTCGAGTTGGCAAACTGGGAGAACATGACCGGCTACCAGCTGACCCGCAGCAAGATCGCGGTCGGCAGCGGCGGGCCTTTCGGGCAGGGCTCAGCGCGCGGGGTCTTCGTCGAGTACGATTTCCTGCCTGAGAGGCACAACGACTTCATCTTCGCCATGATTGGCCACCAATGGGGTATCATCGGGGGCATACTGACACTTGCGTGCTACGGCCTGATCGTTGTCTTGGGCTACGAGATCGCGGTCCTGACCCGTGAGCCGTTCGGCCGTCTGGTGGCCGTCGGCCTGACAACCATGCTGGCCTTTCAGGCAATCACCAACATCTGTATGGCCATCGGCCTGGGACCGGTAACCGGCGTGACCCTCCCCTTCGTCAGCGCGGGTGGCAGCAGCCTGGTCATCAACTTCATCTCGTTAGGATTGATCATCAGCGTGGCTCGCGACCGCCCCCTTCTCTTTGCCAACAGACCGTTCGAGTTCGGTAGCGAGGAGGACGAGGATTGACCGGATCGTCGGCAGGCCAGCCGCGGCTCGCATAACTGCCCAACGTCCGATAGCATGTCCGTTGCTGATTTGAACGCCATCGATGCTCGATGGTATACTGAGGTGACACGTAATCGAAGACTGCATCTCTCGCAGTTCGTAGTTGCGACCCCATCGCTCGCGCGAGGGCCCGGTATCCTGCAGGAATGGATGTAGAAATGGCTGACAATCAACTCACTCCGGAGACGCTGAACGCCGCTCAACCAAAGAACATGGCCGTCGCCGCAAAGATGCGGGAGTTTCTGGCCCAGGGCCGCTGGGCGCCCGGCGACCAGATCCCGACTGCACGGCAGCTCGCGCAGATGTTCAGCGTGAGCCTCTCGCCGGTCTTGCAGGCGCTCCAGATACTCGAGAAAGAAGGTCTGCTTCTTCGACGTGCTCGGGTGGGCACGTTCGTCGCCGAGCGGCGGGCCAAGAAAGACCTGCTCGCCTTCATCACCGCCACTTGCGATCTGGAGCCTTACATTCACGCCCTGTGGGGCTTTGAGGAAGAGGCGAACCGCCGCGGCTATCACATCCTCTTCTGCAATGCCAACCGCGTCCCCGAGCATCTGGCACAAGTGGCCAACACCTGCATCGAACAGGGAGCGGCCGGTATCGCGTTCACGCCCCCCGAGGGCAGCTTCTACATGGACTGGAACCGGGCGTTCTACAAGGGTGTTGCCGAACACGGCACGCCTCTGGTCGCGATCACCAGTCAGCCCTTCCCGGAAGAAGACCCGGCGATCATCTCGGCCGCCATTCCCGACGGCATCTGGCAGGGCCGGCGCATGGCCGCCCACCTGATCGACCAGGGCCACACGCACCTGGCGTTTCTGTACGGGCGATGGTCGTGCACGATCGAGGACCGCAAGCAGGGAGTGATTGCGGAAGCCAAGGAACGCGGCCTGCCGCCCGTCGATGTGCGCAGCGTCTCACCCGAAGAGCTGCTGAGAACCGGCGAGGTGTACGACGTGACCGCCATGCTGGGCGACTGGCTCGGACAGGACCCGCCAATCACCGCAGTGGTATGTTGCTCGGACTACGCTGCGAGAATTGTCTACGAGCACGCCAGCACGCTCGGCATGTCGATCCCCGAGGACATCGCTGTGGTCGGCTTCGACGACTCATCGTTTGCCCCCCTGCTCGGCGAAGGCCTGACAACGATCCGGGTCTCCTATATCGAGATGGGTCGTTCGGCCGCAGAGTTGCTGATTGCCCAGATCAACGATCCCGGCCGTCCGCCTCGCATTCTGATGTCCCGCGGCGAGCTGGTGGTGCGCAAGTCGTGCCGATTCCTTCCTTCGCAGGTGGAGAGCGACAGGAGCTAGGCCTGGGAGGCAACGTCCCGTACAGAGGACTCTTCGGCGATCAGGTCGCGGTTCGCTGCCAACCGCAGGCAGTGCGCTCAAGACTTGTACACGTTCTTCTTCGGCCCCTTGACCCGGACGCACGCATTCCGGGTGTCGACCACAACCTTCGCGTTCCGGACGATCATGCCGTAGTCGTAGCAGTCGTGCTCGGTGGAAACGACCACGCAGTCATACTTCTTGATGTTCGCCGCCGTGAGGGGCACCGATTTCATCTTGAGATCATGCTCGCGTTGTTTGTGGGTGGTCGGAATATATGGGTCGTTGTAGTCGACCTTGCAGCCACGTTTCTTGAAGATCTCGATCAGTTCGATCGAAGGCGACTCGCGGATGTCATCGATGTTCTTCTTGTAGGCCAAGCCGAGCACCAGAATCTTTGACCCCTTGAGAGCTTTGCACCGTTCGTTCAGGGCCCTGGCCGTGTGCTCCACCACGTACTCCGGCATCGCGGTGTTGATCTCGCCGGCCAGCTCGATGAAGCGCGTGGCCATGCCGAACTGCCGGGCCTTCCACGTAAGATAGAAGGGGTCGATCGGGATACAGTGCCCGCCGAGCCCCGGCCCCGGATAGAACGCCTGGAAGCCGAAGGGCTTGGTCTTGGCCGCCTCGATCACCTCCCACACGTCGATGCCCATGCGATCAAAGAGCATTTTGAGCTCGTTGACCATGGCAATGTTCACGCAACGGTAGACGTTCTCGAGGATCTTCGCGGCCTCGGCGACCTCACAGCTCGACACCGGCACGACGTTCTTGATCGCTTGGCCGTACAGAGCGACGGCCACTCTGAGGCTCGCCGGATCATAGCCGCCGACCAGCTTGGTGATTGTCTCAGTTGTGAAATCCTTTCGCCCAGGGTCCTCGCGCTCCGGCGAGAAAGCCAGGAAGAAGTCCTTGCCGGCCTTGAGTCCGGTCTTCTCGAGGATCGGTTTGAGCACCTCTTTCGACGTGCCGGGATACGTGGTGCTTTCCAGTGAGACGAGATGTCCCTTCCGCAACTGGGTGGCAATGGTCTCCGTAGTCTTGATCACATAGGTCATGTCCGGATCGCGCATCTTGGACAGAGGCGTTGGGACACAGATGATCAACGCGTCACAACCGCGCAGCACCTTGGGGTTGGTGGTAGCCTCAAAATGCTTCGACGACTTCATCGCCGCCACTGCGCCGTGGGGGATGTGCTTGATGTAGCTCTTGCCGGCCTTGAGCATCTTGATCTTTCGGGGGTCGATGTCGAAACCGACGGTAGGCATCCCGACACTGCAGAAGCTCTTCGCCAGAGGCAGGCCGACATAACCCATGCCAAGAATGCCCACGCGGGCCTGTTTGCGATTGATCCTGTTCAGCAGTCTGCTTTCAAGCATCAAAACACTCCTGCCACTCAATTGGCTCCGAAATCAGGCGGGGGTACCCCAAGATGGGGAACGCCGGACCGATAATCACGGTCAAGGGACTCGCTCGCCGCCAGAGATATGTCGGCGAAAAGGACAACACGCTATAATGGCCGTCCTGTATCTGCTGTTGAAGTTGAACCAGCGCGGAGGATTGGATGGAAATCAGCTTATCTCGGCCGGACATCACCCAGGCCGAACGTGACGCCGTTCTTGAGGTGCTCCAGACACCCAACCTGTCGCTCGGACCCAAACTTCCCGAATTCGAACGGGTATTTGCCGAGTACGTCGGAAGTCGGTACGCCGTCGCCGTCAACAGCGGGACGAGTGCATTGCATCTGTGCATCCGTGCGATTGGCCTGAAACCCGGTGACGAGGTTGTTACTACACCTTTTTCTTTTATTGCTTCATCGAACTGTATTCTTTTCGAAGGCGCAAGGCCCGTATTCGTTGATATTGACCCGGAAACCTGGAACATCGATCCGGATCGAATCGAAGCCGCAATCACGCCACGAACACGTGCCATCCTGCCTGTTGACATCTTCGGTCAGATCGCAAACATGCCGAGAATCCGCCAGATCGCAGACAAGCACGGTCTGCGCGTGATCGAGGACTCCTGTGAGGCCGTCGGAGCCACTCTGAACGGCAAGATGGCGGGCACCTTCGGCGATGTCGGTGTCTTCGGTTTTTACCCCAACAAGCAGATTACAACCGGTGAGGGCGGCATGATCGTCACTGATGACGACGAGGTTCGCTCGCTGGCCGTCTCGATGCGGAGCCAGGGACGCGGCTCCGGTGGAGGATGGTTGGCACACGAACGCCTCGGTTACAACTACCGCCTCAGCGACATCAACTGTGCCCTCGGCATCACCCAGATCAGACGCATACAGGAGATACTCGATCGCAGACGGACTTCCGCCAGCTACTACTCGGCAAGGCTGAGCGGTGAGAAACGGATCTCCATGCAGAAACCGCTGCCGGGCAGTCAGGTTAGCTGGTTTGTCATGGTTGTTCGGCTCAATGATGACTACGCTGCCGCTGACCGCGATCGGATTCTGACCTCACTGCGTCAAAAGGGCATTGGATGCAGTAACTACTTCCCAGCCATACACTTACAACCGTTCTATGCCAACGATTTCGGCTATCGACGAGGGCAGTTCCCGATCTGCGAGAGCCTCTGCGATCGAACAGTGGCTCTGCCCTTCCACGGTTCGCTGCGAGAGGAAGAGGTTGACTTCGCGTGTGATGCTTTCCGCAGACTCCTCTAGGGAAGTGGGCTGGCGTCGCTGCGGTGAGTTGGTTTGACAGCCCGGCCGCCCCGTTGCTAGCATCTGGACCCCCAAGCTACCTACTTCCAGCGCGCCAGATGCGTTTCTGACCATGTGAAAGGATGACACCCATGGCATTGCTGACCCCTCCTGCCGGAGACTCGATCCGCAAGTCTGGTCCCAGATTGGACGTGCCGGATCACCCGATCATCCCGTTCATAGCCGGCGACGGAACCGGTCCGGACATCTGGCGGGCCTCGCAGATGGTATTCGATGCGGCCGTTGCCAAGGCCTACGGTGGGAAACGCAAGATCGCATGGCACCGGCTCCTGGCCGGCGAAGAGGCATTCACGGAGACCCAGAACTGGCTGCCCGACGAGACGGTCGAAGCTTTCCGAACCTATCTCGTGGGGATCAAGGGCCCGCTGACCACGCCGGTCGGCGGCGGCATACGCTCTTTGAACGTGGCTCTGCGACAGTTGCTCGATCTGTACGTGTGCCTGCGGCCGGTTCGCTATTTCAAGGGTGTGCCCTCACCTGTTCGCAGACCCGAACTGATCGATATGGTGATCTTCCGCGAGAACACTGAAGACATCTACGCGGGCATCGAGTTCCAGTCAGGAACGGCGGAAGCCCAGAAGTTCGGCAAGATGCTGCAGGAGGCTTTCCCCGATCGGTTCAAGAAAGTGCGCTTCCCGGCGACGACCGGCTACGGAATCAAGCCGGTCAGCTCCGAGGGCACCAAACGCCTCGTCAAGGCGGCCATCGAGTTCGCGATCGCCAGCAAGCGCAAGAGCGTTACCCTCGTGCACAAAGGCAACATCATGAAGTTCACGGAGGGGGGCTTCAGGGACTGGGGCTACGAGTTGGCCAAGGAAGCGTACGGCGCGACGCCCGTTGACGGCGGACCCTGGTGCCGACTGCCGGCCGACAAGGGCGGGGTGTTGATCAAGGACGTCATCGCTGACGCGTTTCTGCAGCAGATTCTGACCCGGCCGGCCGAGTACGACGTCATTGCCACGCTCAACCTCAACGGCGACTACATCTCCGACGCTTTGGCGGCCCAGGTCGGCGGCATCGGCATCGCACCCGGCGGGAACATCAACTACGACTCGGGCCATGCCATCTTCGAGGCCACCCACGGCACGGCTCCCAAGTATGCCGGCAAGGATCAGGTCAACCCCGGCTCGGTCGTTCTTTCAGGCGAGATGATGCTGCGGTACATGGGCTGGACTGAGGCCGCCGATCTGATACTCAAGGGAATGGACGGTGCCATCTCCGCCCGCACGGTCACCTACGATTTCCACCGCCTGATGGTCAGCGAAGGCGTGGAGGCCAAGTTGCTCAAGTGCAGCGAGTTCGGCCAGGCGGTGGTGGAGCATATGAGGTAAGGCCGAGACCGCATGCCGCACCGCCGCGGGCTGGTCCAGTTGGGAGCAAGCAGCGGCGCGGGGACGAGAAGAGTGCTCAGTTCTCAGTCTTTAGTTCGCGGAGCTGAAGCAGAGACCTTTGAACCACAGACTACCCGCCTCCAGCGAGATTCGCGGTGGCGAACTCAACACGCACAACGCCTGCTTCTATCGATCAACACGACCGGGATCGAGTCTAGAGTCAGAATGTGACCCCGCCCCCGTTCTTCTGAGACGCTGAAGGCGACAAAGACGACCTGATCCGTGCTGTCGAAGTCATCGTCGCAGGAGTAGGAGAACAACACCACATTCGGCGGATCACACGGGTGGACATATCTCCCGAAAAGACCTCGAACTTAGGGATTGCTCCATTGACTGGCTTATTCTGGTTCCGACAAGGGCTTCTGATGTTTTCTCCGTGGCCCGCCTCGGCGGCGGATCCACCCTCCAATGAAGCAGATCCGCCCCTTGACCCGAATAAGCGAATCGGGTACCATGCACAACTGATCCTCAGGGGCCCCAGGGGTCCCAGTATGTGTATAGCGTGTGTGTTGGGAACAGGTCTTGTCTTTTTTCGGAGGAAAGAAACAATGCGATCACTGGTCCTGATACTTCTGGCCGGCGGCCTGTTGACGACGGTCGCTATGGCCACCCCGATCACTCTGACCAATGCGGACATCGAATCGAACGCCTCGTCGCAATTCGGGGCCATTGCGGCCTGGGGTCCGAATGGCGGCTGGGCGCTCCACAGCGGCTTCGCTCGGCCCAACAACGAGTCGCTGGGCATGAACTTCGGGTTCTATTCTGCCGGCACGACCGAAACGGTCGGCCAGCTCACGGGCGAACTCATCCAGGCGAACATGCTCTACAGCTTCAAGAGTTGGGCCCAAGGCGGCGGCGACAACACCGGCGTCATCCCATACCAGATCGGCTACGCGGCCGTGGACGGCGACCTTGCGTCGTTCGTCCCGCTTGCCACCACGACCTACGAGGTCGGCGAAGCCTGGGCAGAAACCGCAGGCGTGACGTATGCAACCGGTGCCACAGGCCCGGAGATCGGTAAGCAACTCATCGTGCGCCTCGGAGACGGATCCGTCGGTGGAGCCAGCGACATCTGGTTCGACAACTTCTCCGCCTCGGTTGTCCCTGAGCCCGCCACGCTCATGCTGTTGGGGCTCGCCGGTTTGACGGTGCTGCGCAGGAAGCATCGTTAATCGCCACCAGTACCTCGGAGAAAAGGCCGTCCTTCCGGACGGCCTTTTCGTTGCGCGGTGCAGCCGAGGATTGCCGTGATCCGCGATGGGGACAGAAGGGGCGCAGGAGACGGGACAGGTTCTGAATCTCGGTTCAGAAGCCGGTGGCCGTCTGGCGAGCCAGCTCACTCGCGGCGGCCTTGGATTTCTCGGCCGTGGCCGGGTCGCCCAGGGTGGGTTCGATCACGATGCTGCGGATGTCGGTGAAACCGACGAACCGCAGCCACAACTCGAAGTAGGGTTTCTGGAAATCGTAGGATGCGCTGCCGCCCTGATACTCGCCGCCACGCGCATAGATCACCGCAGCAGGCTTGCCGGTGACCATTCCTTTGTAGCCTTGGGCAGGCGAAAAGGTAAAGGTCAGTCCCGGTTGGGTGATCACGTCGATGTAGTGCTTGAGTCTGTAGGGAATCCCGAAATTCCACATGGGGATGCTGAAGAGATACTTGTCGGCCGACGTGAAGCGATCGGCGACGGCCGTGACCTTGGCCCACGCGGCCGCCTGGGCGGTCGAGTGCGACTGACCGTGCAGGATGGCATACTTGGCGTTGATCGCCTCGCCGTCGAACGAGGGCAGTTCCTCCTGCCACAAGTCCAGAACATCAACGACATCGCCGGCGTGAGCGGCGCGGTATGCATCGAGGAACTCCCTCGCAATTCTGATCGAGGTCGAGCGTTCCTTGCGGGGCGACGCTTCAATGTAGAGTAGTCTTGGCATGATCGAGCCTCCTGCGGCAGACTGGGCTTAACCCGAAAACCATGACCCGTGACGGAACTATCGGCGCCACACGAGATAGTGTAGTGGGCTCGCGATCCTGCGGCCAGTCGGCGCGGAATCAGACAGCAGCGGCGCGCGAGAGGGATGAGAATGAAGATGGGAATCCTCGACGCGACAGGCCCCAGAACGGATTCTGGGGCCAGCGAAATGGATTCCGGGGCCAACGAGAACGTCTGCCGCTCCCTTACGGTCGCGGTTCTGAAAGAGGCGACAGGACTGTCGTGAGCCCAAGGCTCGGCGACACAGATCCCATAGGTACAGATCCCATAGGTAGCGGTTCCAGAGAGGCCAACGTACAATACTACCGCAAGACCCGGCATCGGGGCCGGGCAAGGGCTTGCGGCAGACGTCGGGGCACTGTCCGACAGGAGCGATATCATGCGGCATGCATTGGTAGTGGGTTTGGGCTTGTTGATCATGACTACAGGTTGCGGGAAGGGCAGCGGCGTGGCCCCTGCCTCTGTGGAGAAGACGCCCACGGCCATCCAGCTCTTCAATGGCCGTGACCTGACCGGCTGGACTTATGACTTGAGCAAGGAAGGCGTCAATTGGGCGAATGTCTGGTCGGTGGCCGACGGCGTTCTCCACTGCAAAGGCGAGCCCAGCGGCGTTCTGCGAACCTTGGAGGAGTACAGCGATTACGTGCTCAGCCTGGAGTGGCGCTGGCCGCCCGGTACCGGGGGAGGCAACAACGGCGTGCTCGTGCATTCCTCGACGCCGCGCACGCTCGGCATCTGGCCCAAGTCGATCGAGGTCCAGCTTGCCAAGGACAACGCGGGCGACTTCTGGATCATCGGCACGGAGCTGGATGTCGAGAACGAGCAAGCCCGCAAGCAAGACCGCCGGCACCTGAATCTCACCGACGGATCAGAGAAAGCCCTCGGTGAGTGGAACCGCATGGAGATCACCTGCAAGGGTAATGAGGTGATCGTCCTGGTGAACGGCGTGCTGGTCAATCACGCCACGAACTGCAACGTCACTCGCGGGGCGATCTGCCTGCAGTCGGAGGGGGCTCCGATCGAGTACCGCAACGTCATCCTGACGCCGCTCCCGGCAGAGTAGTCCGACGCCAGCGGGGCGGGAGTCAGGGGATGGGCGGGGGATCGTGGGCCTCCGGTTCGAAGGCGGACGACGCGATGCTTTCCTGGGTCTGGCCCACCAGGACTTTGGAGGAACGGCGGAAGCCGGCGGCGGCGCGGCTTGACAGAGGCTTCAGACGCTGCAGCCATTCCCCGTTGTGGCGGCTGTACATCTCAAAGAGGCAGGGGTCATGACACGGCAGCAAAATCGCTCCTGCGTCGGCCATTCCGACCAGCCGTTCGGTCGCCGCCAGCAGGCTGGCGTGAGTCACTCGCAGTCGGGCCATGATTCCCTTTTCTAGGAGGTCGTAGCGATACACGTCATCGCTGCAGACCACGGCCGCACCTGACGGCGTCTCGATCCGGACGGCCAGGCTGCACACCGAGTGCCCACCAAGGTAACTCACCCTCACGCCGGGCATGACTTCGCCCTCATCCTGGAGAACCAGCCGGCCGGCCCTGTCGGCCTCAAGCAGGAAGTCGGAGAAGGCATAGTCGACGTAGCTGTGCCAGCCCCCGTTGACCCGTTTGCGCAGGTTGCTTTCCCAGCCGATCCGGGAGGCGTAGATGCGGGCGTTCGGGAACCGGAGGATCGCACCGGCATCCTTTCCGTCGATCAGGCCGTGATGATCGGCGTGCAGGTGAGTAAAGGCGATGTGGTCAATGGTCTCGGGTGCTACCCCGAGCCGGTCCAGCCAATCGAAGACGTTGCCATGCGGCTGCCGGACATCGTCGGGAGCACCCGGGAGGTCTCGAAAGAAATCGTAACGCCTGAACATCCTGTTGATGTAGGGCAATCCGACTGGTCCCAGATCAACGAGGGCACGACGGCCGGGCCCGCCATCGACGAGAAATGCGTACAATGTAAAGGGGACCCTCTCATCATCGCTGAAAGGGTCTCCCAGAACGTGGTTCTTGCCGAGCGTACACTCACCGACATGCATCGGCACAAGATGTAGACTGGTGTTCGACACGACGCGCCCCTGCCCGCCTTGGGGTGGGCATTCGAGCTGATGCCTCTCCCGCGACTCGCAGTATGAGTATGGGGCCAGTATACACCCCAGCGTTGGATAGGGCAACGCCGGACAATGCAGAATTGCGAATGGAGAATTCAGAATAGGCCGTGCTTTACCGTCGCCCATGAACCTCACCACCGGTCAACTCGGGAAACGGCGGTGATTCGGCGAGAAACGCCCGATCCAAACATACGGTTCTGCACACCTGCGGGGATTCCTGTGCAACTGAGGGATGGACGCTGCGTCGCGTGCCTACACCTTGCCGCCGCAACCTCGAAACCCTATCATCCTTGTGAAGTCAGGCACGAAGGGTGCTGGTCTTTTTTGCCGGAGGGCGGGACCCGGTCGATGCCAAAGCACCGGGGCGGCGTCGTGACGACAGGGGCGTGTTGAGTGTCGGCAAGTTCGCCACAGCCAACGACTTTCGCGCGGCAGGAAGCGACCGAAGGCCCGGGCCCTCGTGAGCTGTGGTGCCTGAATCTCGGCCCGCAACACCCGGCCACGCACACGACCCTGCGGCTCGTTCTGGAACTGGACGGCGAGACCGTTGTCGCCTGCACGCCGCACATCGGGTATCTCCACAGCGGATTTGAGAAACTGGGCGAGCATCACGACTATAACCAGTACGTAACAGTCACGGACCGGATGAATTACATCAGCCCGATGGCCAACAACATCGCTTGGCATCATGCCTGCGAGAAGCTGTTCGGCATCGAGATCACGCCCCGCTGCAAGGTCATTCGGACGATCATTGCCGAGCTGGCACGCATTCAGGACCACCTGCTCTGCGTGGGTACAGCGGCACTGGACTTGGGGGCGTTCACTGCGTTCCTGTACGGCTTCAATGAGCGCGAATGGATCAACGATCTCTTCGAGGAGGTCTGCGGGGCCCGGTTCACGACCAGCTACACGCGAGTCGGCGGTTTGATGTACGACATTCCGCCGGAATGGCCCGGACATGTGAAGGACTTCCTGGAACGCATCCCGCGGGCAATCAGCGACCTTGAGAACCTGCTGAACCGTAACCGGCTGTTCATCGAACGAACCAAGGGCATCGGCTACATGAGCCGCGAAGATGCCATTGCCTGGGGCTGGACCGGTCCGCTGGCCCGAGCTTCCGGGGTGCGTCGCGATCTCCGCAAGGATGAGCCGTACCTTTGCCACGCGGACAATTGGGACGGCAAAGGCTCCTCGGCGGTGTCGTTTCAGGTGCCGGTCGCAACGGGCGGCGATGTCCTGGCTCGCTACCTGGTGCGGCTCGAAGAGATCAAACAGGCCGTGAGCATCATTCGGCAGTTGATCGACAGCATTCCATCCGGGCCGGTGAATGTGCTTCCGAACGACAAGGCAACACTCCCCGACAAGCGAGAGGTCTGCTTCAGCATTGAGGGGCTGATTCACCATTTCGAGCTGGTCATGACCAACCGGGGGTTCACGCCGCCGGTGGGCGAAGTGTATGGAGCCAATGAGACGGCCAATGGTGAACTCGGTTTCTACATCGTCAGCGACGGCGGGCGCTGTGCGTACCGTGCCCGTTGTCGGCCGCCTAGCCTGGTTCATTTCCAGGCGTTCGAGCACCTGGTCGTCGGGCATCAGATCAGCGATGTTGTCGCGGTGATGGGGAGCCTGAACATCATCGCCGCGGAATTGGACAGGTAAGCGGTGAGGAACACGAACGGAACCGCAAGCGCAAGCACGGGGCCGTGTGGCGGACTCCGACGAACACCGTGAGTCAGAAAGGGCCGACGAGGGCGTCGGCCCCACGATCGGAGTCGAAAGAGCCGACGAGGGCGTCGGCCCTGCCGAGTCGGGCCCGGCCGACAACGACAGAGGAAACGATGGCGTGGCGAACGATTGACAGGAATGAACCGGCGTCAGACGACGGCGATTCTCCGCAGATCAGCGAGGCGGTGAAGGCAAAAATCCGCGGATTCTTCGCCCGGTATCCGAGCAAGCGGGCCGCCCTGCTGCCGGCCCTGCACATCATGCAGGAGACATATGGCTGCGTCAGCCACCGGGCAATGCGCGATGTGGCCGAACTGCTGGAGCTTGCTCCCTCGGAGGTCATGGACACGGCGTCTTTCTACACGCACTACTGGACCAAGCCCCGCGGACGCAAGGTGATCGTGGCCTGCCGAGGACTCTCGTGCGACCTCATGGGCGTGCAGGAAGTCAATCGGGCGGTCTGCGAGTGCCTGGGCATCGGCGAACATGAGACAACCGCGGACGGTGAATACAGCTTCGTGACAGAGGAATGCCTCGGGGCGTGCGAATACGCCCCGTGTCTGCTGATCAACGAGAGGTTGCACAAGAACGTGCGGCCGGAGGATGTGCCACAGATTCTGGCGGACCCGGACAATGACAGGATCGAGGTGGAGCGGAGCGATTTGTATGACGGGATGAAGGGTTCCCTTCGGGTCTGAGCCTGAGGCTCAGCCTCAGGGTCGAAGACAGGCTTCAGGGTTCAGTAACAGAGGACAGTACACGCTAAGCGGCGGCGCGGTCTGAGAATGGCTCGATTTGAACCGGTATTGTTAAGGAATGTTGGTGTCGCGGAGGCGCGGCGGCTGGAGACGTACCGCGCGCGGGGTGGATATGCCGCTGCGGCCAAGGCGCTGCGCACCATGACTCCCGAGCAGGTCGTCGAGGAGGTCAAACGGTCGAATGTTCGCGGTCGAGGCGGTGCGGGCGTTCCAGCCGGCGGGAAGTGGTCGTTCCTTCCGGCCGACCGGAAGATCACCTATCTCTGCGTCAACTTTGATGAATCGGAACCGGGCACGTTCAACAATCGGTACATCGTTGACCACGATCCGCACCAGTTGCTTGAAGGAATCCTGATCGCAGGATACGCCACCCGGGCAACGGTCGCGTACATCTACATCCGCGTCGAGTTCCACGAGACCTTTCACATTCTCCAGAAGGCCCTCGATGAGGCATACGCGGCTGGCCTGTTCGGCAAGGGCGCTTTCGGCAGCAGGTACTCGCTCGATTGCCACATTCATCGCGGCGCAGGGGCGTATGTCTGCGGCGAAGAGACAGGGCTGATCGAATCGCTTGAGGGCAAGCGCGGCTGGCCCAGAATCAAGCCGCCGTTCCCGGCCATCAAGGGCCTTTTCGGACAACCCACGGTGGTCAACAACGTTGAGACCCTATGCTGCCTGCCGCACATCATCGATCGCGGCGAGGCCTGGTTCCGATCGATGGGGACACCCGGCAGCACCGGTCCGAAGCTGTACACGATTTCCGGGCCGGTGAACCGTCCAGGCTGTTTCGAGGCCCCGCTGGGGCTGACGGTGCGAGAGCTGATCTACGGCGACGATCTAGGCCGTGGCATGATCGACGACAAAAAGGTCAAGGGCGTGATCCCCGGCGGGCTGTCGGTTGGGATCCTGACCGGCGACGAATTGGACTGCAAGCTGGACTTCGAGGATCCGGTGAAATACGGCCTGCTCGGCCTGGGCACGGCCGGGGCCATCGTCATCAACGAAGACACCGATATCCGCAAGGTGCTGCTCAACGTGGCCAGGTTCTACGCGCACGAGTCCTGCGGACAGTGTACGCAGTGCCGCGAGGGCACCGCCTGGATGTACAAGATCGCAAAGCGCATCGCCGCCGGAGCGGGGCGCAGCGAGGATCTCGATATCCTGATCGAGAACTCGCACAACATGGGCATGATGCCAGGCATGAGCATCTGCGGTCTGCCCGACGGGGCGGTGTACCCGATCAGAACGATCGTCGAGAAGTTTCGAAGCGAATTCGAGGAGCACATTCGCCGCCAGGCACCGGCGGCGGTGACGCAGACGTTGCGAAGGATCAATCCCGCGGTGTACGAGATGCCGATCGCGGGGAGAAAAGGATGAGGAGGCTACTAGGCTGCTAGACCTCTAGGCTACTAGGAAGTGAGCATGTCCGATCTGCCGGGGCAGCAACCCGACCAAGTTCTGTTCGTTTCCTAACAGTCTAATAGACTAACAGACTAATAGACGAGTCCGTGCCCAGAATCATCATCGATGGCCGAACGATTCAATGCCGCGACGGCATTACCGTGCTCCAGGCGGCGCTGGACGCCGACATCGATGTTCCCCATTATTGCTACCATCCGGGCTTGTCCATCGTCGCCTCATGCCGGCTGTGCCTGATGGAAATGAAGATGCCGGGGCCCCAGACCAAGGAACTCGAATGGTCGCCGAGGCTGATCCCCAGTTGCCAGACGCCGGTCCGTGACGGGCTGGAGGTTCGTTTCGAGGCGGAGAAGATCCACGAGCACCGCAAGCGGGTCATGGAGTACTACCTGCTGAATCACCCGCTGGACTGCCCGGTGTGCGATCAGGCGGGCGAGTGCTACCTGCAGGACTACAGCCTCAAATTCGGCGAGGCCATTTCGAGAATGGTTGACCCAAAGACCGTCAACCCCAAGAAGAACGTGGGGTCGCGGACCCTGCTCTACCAGGACCGTTGCGTCCTCTGCTCTCGCTGTGTGCGATTCACACGCGAGGTCTCAGGCACGAGCGAGTTGTGCGTTGTCAACCGAGGTCATGTCGCCGAGATCGATGCCTTCCCCGGCCAGCCGCTGACGAACAAGCTGCAGGGCAACGTCGTGGACATCTGTCCGGTCGGGGCCCTGTTGGACAAGGATTTTCTGTTCGCTCAGCGAGTGTGGTTCCTGAGCAGCGCCAACTCCATCTGTCGGGCCTGCAGTGCGGGTTGTGCCATCCGCATCGACCAGAACCGTAACCGCGTTTACCGGCTCAGACGCCGATGCAACCCGGGCGTCAACGACTGGTGGATCTGCGACGACGGGCGGTTCGGCTGGAAGTTCATTCTCGATGAGAAACGGCTGTCGACTCCGACCATTCGCCGAGGAACTGATCGCAAGCCGCTTCTGTGGGAGTCGGTACCAGGCGTCATTCGCCAGCGACTGAGCCAGACGGTCGACCAGCACGGTCCCGCGTCGGTCGCCGTTCAGTTGTCGCCGGAAATGTGCTGTGAAGAAGCCTGGCTGCTGGCGGACCGGGTCCGGCGGATCGCTCCGCAGGCCACGCTGTCGCTGGGCGACGTTCACACAATCGGTGAGCCGGAAGTGTTTCCCGTCGGGGCAGCCGAGGAGTCTGCAAGGTTTGTCATCCGGCCCGAGAAGCACCCCAATCGCCGCGGCATTGAGGCGATTCTAACGGCGATGGGCGGGCCGGTGCTGCCACGTGAGGATCTGTGGAAACAGGCTGCCGCCGGTCGTTTTCAGGCCGTGTGGATCGTCGGCGGCTACCCCAACAGTAACTGGCCGATACAGACGTTGCTGGACGCGGCCGCGAAACCCGAGTTGTTCATCGTTCAGGACATGTTCCCGAACAAGCTGACCGCACAGGCTGACGTTGTGCTGCCCTTCTGTGCGTGGACGGAGCGCGAAGGGACGTTCATGAACCACGCCGGTCTGGTGCAGCCGTTTGAACGGGTGGTCGACCCGCCCGAGGGAGCCATGCATGACGGGCAATACCTGTACGCGATTGCCGGCCACACAGGCTTGTATGCGAGTGAGAAGGTGCGGAAGATGATGATCCCGACGGTGCCGGCCATGGCAGATGTGCACATGCCGGGCTCGGAGCCCAAGTATCAGCACGGAGGCGCGGGCATCGCAGGACACGAGGAGAAGTCTAGTGAAATGGTGTCG
>CAZTQK010000059.1:0-21168 GCA_964615635.1 uncultured Planctomycetales bacterium | reverse complement strand
ACTTGGCGGCTACCCATGGTACGAGAGGGCGGATGTGGAACTGCCGCTGGATTGCGGGCGCGATGCGGTCGGGCTCCAATCCAACTCTTTGCGACGTTCGCTCGTCGAAGCCGGAGTCCGCTTCCGCGGAGCCTGGGTGGAGGTTCTGCCGGAGGGGCATTTCAATCGCCAGGTGGAGGCGACCCACAACAAGGCGATCGTGCTCTTCGGCCGGACGACCCGCCTGATCCAGCGGGTGGCCGAGTCGGTCGGAGGCCGGCCGCTCGGTGTCTGGGTCGATCGACAAGGAGGAAGAGTGGGGTATCGACGGCCGCTGATGACGGCTTTCGAGGACGCCCAGATGGAGGTACTGGAGGAATCGCCGGATAGGAGCGGCTATCGTCTGACCCGTCACCCCGCCCCGTTGGTTGTCCGTTTCGTGAAAGAAGGCGAGAGCCATCACCTCCCGATCGCACTGGCCAGTATCATCAGCAAGTACGTCCGCGAGCTGTTCATGGTCTGTTTCAATCGGTTTTGGTGTTCTCAAGTGGCAGATTTGCGTCCGACCGCGGGGTACTACGAGGACGGGCAGCGTTTTCTCGCCGACATCAAGGACACCGAAACGTGCAGGCAGGTTGACCGGGGTATGCTCGTGCGCGTCCTGTGAAAGGCCGCGTTGACAGGGTTTCAGGGCAGGGGTAGATTAGGCTGGTTGACATTTAAGACTGCCGCGAGGTGACGCATGCCGATTGAGAACTGGTCCGACAACGTCCTGCTGGTCGAATTGGCGGATGATCCCCAGTTCACGGACGACCTGACCTCGGTCCTCGACGCAGTTGAGCAACGTAGCGATCTCGACGTGGTGCTCAACTTCCAGGAAGTCACGTTCCTCAATTCCTCAAACATCGCCAGGCTGCTCAAGCTTCGCAAGACGGTGGTGATCAACAACAAGCGAAAGCTGCACCTGTGTGCCATCAGCATCCACGTCTGGGGCGTTTTTCTCGTCACCGGCCTGGACAAGATCTTCGAAGTCTATGACGACGTCGCGACGGGGCTGGCCGGCTTGCAGTTGAACGAGTAGGCGGAGCCGTTTTCAGCAGTCGGTGTTCAGGGTTTGGCGTCCTTGACGAGCCCCGTGGTTCATTCCCGGGCTCTTTGCACCGGTTCATCGCTGTCGGTCTTCTTCCCACAACAGGCTCAACCGTTTACGCTATCGGTCGCGTTCGCGAGAGACCGCTTCAGACGTGGTTCATTACGGGGAGGTCGTTCCATGTCTATCACGACGATTGGTTGCCGGAGTGTCTTGATCGGGTTGCTGGCCCTGCTGGCTACCGGTCCTCTGATGCCGGCCGCGGAAGTGGGGCCCCTTGGCGAGGAGGTTGCGGTTACCGTCGACACTGAGCACCTCAAGTACGTTTTGGATTCCGACGGCCGGAGCCTCCATTTCATCGACAAGAAGAGCGGCGCGGACTACTGCCAGACTGCCCCCGCCGCCCCCATTGCCCACGTCACGGTCGGAGGGAAGCGGCACGCGGCGAGCTCGGCGAAGGGCGACGGAGATCGGATCTCGCTAAGTTTTGCCGATACCGATATTCGAGCGGTCCTTAGAATCATCCGGCATCCCCGTTACTTCGTCGTCGAGGTGGTCTCCGTGGAAGGCACTGGTGCCGAGGTGTTCACATTCCTCGACCTGCCTCTGACGCTCAAGGGTTCCGCCGGTGAACCGTTCGTGGCATGTGCCCTGGCCCTCAATCTCAAGACCAACGTTTCCAGAATTCCTCAGCCGGTCAACCTTCTCGAAGCCGTATGCCATCGGCGGTTCGGGTTTGAGGGGGCTCAGGCGGCCATCGTAGCCTGCCCGCCGGACAAGCTGCGAACGACCATGCAAGAAGTCATAAGCGATGCCCCCGATCTGCCGCATTCTCCGCTGGGTGGTCCATGGGCGATGGATCACCAGGTCAACAAGGGATCGTACCTCTTCGATTTCGGCGATCTGAATGAGAAAACGGTCGACGATTGGATCAAGCTGGCCCGGCAACTGGGCATGAACCAGATTGACTTCCATGGCGGGCGGTCCTTCCGCTTCGGCGACTGCCGGCCCAATCCGGAGATCTACCCGAACGGCCTGGCGAGCATGAAGGCGGTCGTCGATCGTCTGCACGAAGCAGGGATCAAGGCCGGTCTGCATACCTACGCGTTTTTTATTGCCAAGGATGCACCGTGGGTGACGCCGGTGCCCGATCCGCGTCTGGGGAAGGATGGGGAGTACACGCTCGCTTCAGATCTTCCGACCGACGCGGTGACCGTGCCGGTCAATGAAGACCTGGAAGGGCGCAAGCTCGAGACGGGCTTCTTCGAGCGGAACAGCCTGACGCTACAGATCGGCGACGAACTGATTGTGTATGCGGGCCTGTCGCAGGAGAAGCCGTATGCCTTCACGAAGTGCCGGCGTGGAGCCCACGGCACGAAGGTCGCGGCACACAAGGCCGGGGCCAAGGTGTACCATCTGAAGCAGTGCTTCTTCCTCTTCACGCCCGACGGCGACTCGACGCTGCTCGAGGAGGTCGCCCAAAAGACGGCCGATACCTACAACGCCTGCGGCTTCGACATGATGTACCTGGACGCTCTCGATGGCGAAGGCATCCTCGGCGGCAACGAATACGGCTGGCATTACGGCTCGAAGTTCGTATTCGAGCTGTTCAAGCGGCTCAAGAAACCACCGGTGATGGAGATGAGCACATTCCATCACCACCTGTGGTATGTGCGTTCGCGCATGGGCGCATGGGACCACCCGAACAGAAGCCACAAGAGGTTTATCGACATGCACTGCGAGGCCAATGCCGGCCTGACCCGAATGTTCCTGCCCGGACACCTGGGCTGGTGGGCGGTCAAGACGTGGAGCGATATTCAGAACGAGCCGACCTACGCCGACGACATCGAGTACTTGTGCGGCAAGTGCATCGGCACCGACTGCGGTTTCTCGGTCATGGGCGTCAACCCCGGCAACATCAATTCGGTTCCGGTCTACGGACGGTTGGCGGCGATCATGCGCCAGTACGAGGAACTGCGGCATGCCAACTACTTCGACGCGGCGACCCGCGCGAAGCTGGCCGAACCGGGCAAGGAGTACACTCTCTTCCAGAACGCGGACGGCCGCTGGCGGCTTCGGCCGGTGGTGTACGATAAACACAAGGTCGAGTGCCTCGACGACTGGAGCCGGTGCTGGCAGGTGAGCAACCCATTCGCTCCTCAGCCGGTGCGGTTGCGAATCGAGGCCCTGGTTTCGATCTCGCCGTACGAAACACCGGGAAGCGCGACGGTCGTGGATTTCGCCGATACCGCCGATTTCTCGGATCGCGCGGCCAATACCGGCGTGACGGCCGATCTGCGGCCAAGCACCGAGCCAATCAAGGCCGGCAAGGTTAGCGGCGCATTCACGGCGTCCAACACGGGTAAGGTCGACCGCAAAGCAGCGTGGGCCAAGGCGGGCAAGAAGTTCGAGCCGCCGCTCAGCCTGGAGAAACATGAGGGGCTGGGCATGTGGGTGCATGGCGATGGGAAGGGCGAAGTGCTGAACGTGCAGATGACCAGCCCGCCAAACGTCAGCCATGGTATCGGCGATCACTACATCAATATCGATTTCACCGGCTGGCGATACCTCGAACTCGTCGAGCCCGAAGGCGATCGCTGGCGGAACTACAAATGGCCCTACGGCTGGTCGTATTCGATCTTCCGCGAACACGTCGACTTCAAGCAGGTACACACCATCAGCCTCTGGTACAACAACCTCCCGCCCGACGGCAGCGTCACATGTCATCTCAGCCCGATTCGCGGCCTGTCGGTCTTCATGAACAAACTGAGGAATCCGTCGGTCACCATCGGTGGCCGGACGCTTGTCTTCCCAGTTGAAATGGAGAGTGGCAGCTACATCGAGTTCAACTCGCCGACCGACTGCAAGCACTACAGCAAAGAGGGAGGTCTGATCGGCGATGTCACACCGCAGGGCGACGTGCCGCAGTTGACCGCGGGAACGAACGAAGCCTCATTCAGGTGCGAGCCCACCGGCGACGTCCGGCCTCGCGCCAGAGTCACGGTGATCTGTCAGGGTGAGCCGTTGCAGCAGTAAATGAGGTGCGTGACCAGGACGCCGTCCCGGTGCCGAGATGGGAGTTGCCCGGCTGAGTAGATGGCGTTTCGCCAGTCAGCCAATGAGTGCTTCACCAGGGTGGCCTGCTGTATGTCTGTTCTCTCTGGGTGAACCTGGGTTTGTACACAGGCAATTCCATAGGCGATAATGGCGGCAGGAGGTGCCGGTCATGATCACTAAGGTAGTCATCGAGAACTTCAAGCGATTCGACCGCCAGGAGTTCGACTTGGATGAGACCATTGTCTTGGCGGGGCCGAACAACAACGGGAAGTCCACGCTGCTGCAAGCGCTGTCCACATGGTCCATGGCGCTGGAACGCTGGAGTTGGGGAAAAGGGCGAACCCCACGGGATGCCGACGGCGGCAGACGAACCTCCGGAGCCAAGATCAGGGCTGGGCAGCCGGTAACACGGAAGGATTTCACCGCGCTGCCACTTCGTGAGTTCAACCTTTTGTGGCACGAGACTCGAACCGGCCTGTCGAAAGCCGAGCTCAATACGGATCAGAAACAGGGAGAGCCGAGGCTGATCCACATCACGGTACACGGCACACGCGGCTTGACACAGGAGCAGCAGTGGTCGCTGACGATCGAGCTCCGCTACCAGAGTTCGGAACAGATCTATGTCAAGCCGGTCAAGACGCCCGAGAGCGGCCTGCCTTCCCAGGCTGAGCAGTTGCTCATCGTACACTGCCCACCGTTCTCCGGGATCGGAGCCGAAGAGAAGCGGATGGATCGAGGCGCGCAGCAGCTTGAGATCGGCCGTGGGAAACCGGGTGACATCCTGAGAAACCTGCTCCTCGAAGTCCACAACAGCGGCGACCCGTGGAACGATCTTGTGCGTGACATCCAAGATTTGTTTCAACCGACGCTGCTCCCGCCGGAGTACAATGAGTCGCTGCCCTTTATCCTGTGCGAGTATCTGGCCGGGGTGCCGCGGGGTCCAAAGAGCCGCAACGGACTGACGAAATACGACATCGCGTCAGGTGGCAGCGGGTTCCACCAGGTCCTGCTGCTGCTGTCCTATTTCTACGCCAGACCTGCCTCGGTTCTCCTGCTGGACGAACCGGATGCGCATCTGCACGTGATCCTGCAGCGCCAGATTTACGACCGACTGCGAAGCGTGGCCGCCAAGAGATCATGCCAACTTATTGTTGCGACGCACTCAGAGGTGCTATTGGAGTCGACACCACCAACGCGTGTCGTGTCGTTTTTGGGCAGACCGCATCGCTTGGTCCGCGACGACCAGAGGGACCAGGTGCGCGAGGCGATGGGCCGTCTCACCACTCTCGATCTGCTGCTCGCTGAACAGGGGCGAGCTGTGCTATATTGTGAAGGGCAGTCTGATTTCGACGTTCTGCGCGCATGGGCGTCTGTCCTCGATCATCCGTCAAAGAGGTTCTTCGCGGAGCCTTTCTTTCATCCAAACGGCGGTCGAAATCCTCGGGAGGCGAAGGCTCACTTGTTCGCGCTTCGCGCTATTCATCCCCAGATCCGCGGTCTGCTGCTCATCGACGGAGACAACCGGGAGATTGAGGACCACGACATCTCGACGGAAGGGCTAGTGATTCTTAGATGGAAACGATACGAGATAGAGAACTACCTGCTGGTTCCGGATGCGATACGCCGTCTGCTGATGCCCGATCCGCAGGATCTCTTCGGCCAAGCGGCCTCCGAGCGCGCCACCGAATACCTGAGAACGCAGCTTCCTGAACCGTTCTTCCGCAATCCCCTGTCGGACGCGACGGAGGCGGTGGTAGAAGTGCCTGCGTCCAAGAAGCTGCTCCCGCAGATGTTCGAGGCTGCCGGCAGACCAATGGAGAAGAGCGATTTCTTCCTTGTCGCCGAGAAGATGGAGCCGCGTGAGATTCATCCAGATGTGAGGCAGGTCTTGGACAAGATCTCTGAGTTGATTCCAGAGCGTGAGCATGAAGTCGGGTAGGCCTGCGTCAATCGCCCGCAACAAGGGACGGAAGAATCGGTCGCAACAAAGGGGACATTCTACTTTTTCGAATGTCTGCGTGTCTCGGTCAGCAGCACCGTCAACAGAATGGCGGCCAAGCCGGCCAGGCATGCGCCGATACCGAACGCCCAGCTTGGCCCGATGGCTGCCCAGAACACACCAAAGAGCAGACTGCCCGGTAGGGCTGCCAGGCCGACCGCGCCGTTGTAGACGCCGTAGGCCGTCGCGAGATGCTCGCTGGGTACCAGATCAGCGACCAGCGCCTTCTCGGCCCCTTCGCTCATGCCGTAGTAGAAGCCGTAGGCCAGGAAGAGCGCCCAGAACTGCCATTCGGCTTGCGCCTGCGAGAGGCCCAGATAGACCAGCGCGTACATGACCCAGCCGGCCACGATCATGGGTCGCCGGCCCAGCCTGTCAGACAGCATTCCTCCAGGGAAGCTGAAGACAATCTTGGAGATGTGCAGAGCGATCCAAAGCCCGATCACCGCCGAGAGCCCGAGGTGAAACTTCTCCCACGCGTAAAGCAGAAGAAACATGTCCGAGCTGTTGCCGAGGGTGAACAGAACGACGATGCCGACGAAGGGGTAGAACCGGCCCGGCAGGCGTCTCCATCCTGCGGGAGCGGACGCCTCGTGACCACCGCCCGAGGAACCCGACGCCGCTGGGTGAGGCTTGGGGGCAGTCTCACGGACCTTCCAGACGAGTATCGCCACGGCCAGAAGCCCCGGAATCAGGGCGATGCCGAACAGCCATCGTAGGGCGGTCATCTCCTCGCCCGTGGGCTTGGCATCACTGCTTCGCCACAACCCGTAGCCCAGCATGGCCATCAGGAAGACCATGGAGACTACTGAACCGAGCACGGCTCCGGCGTGATCCAGCGCCCGGGTGAAACTGAACGCCAGCCCACGCACGTCCGGCCCGACCGAATCGCCGATCAATGCATCCCGTGGCGAGGTGCGGATACCCTTGCCTATCCGATCGAGGAACTTCAATCCCACGGCTTGCCAGCCGGCCCAGGCCGCTCCGGCCAGACCGGCGAGGCCCATCAAGGGCCGAGCTACGGTCGAAATGCCGTACCCTGCCACGACCAGCGCCTTTCGCTTACCGATGCGGTCGCTGATCTGGCCGGAGACCAGCTTGAGCAGGCTGGCCGTGGTCTCGGCGACGCCTTCCATCAGTCCGACGAACACTGGGGCCAGCCCCAGAGGAACCAGGCCGGCAATGAAGATTGGCAGCAGCGGATTCATCATCTCGCTGGACAGGTCGGTAAACAGGCTCACCAGGCCCATCGCCAGAACGTTGCCACGAAAGACGCTCGACCGCTGCCGTTGCCCGTCACCGCAGGACGCCGCGTTCTGCATCTGTCACTTCTCCTTGGCGGCCGTGTGCTTGCGGATATCCACGATCGCCCGGTTCACGAGATCAAGCGCCTCAGCCGTCTTCGGGCCGGCGGAGGGGCGGGCCTTGGCTGCGTGATCCTCGATCGACACGAGCTTGTCGCGGTTCGCAGGAGACAACTTGCCGCCGGCCGAATCGCGGATGATCTCTCGAAGCAACCACAGATCCTCGGCCAGTTGCGCCGCTGCCTCGCGGCCGAAGAACCGCTGCCGGACGCGATCGAGCATCTGTTGCCGGGTCAGCAGCGGTTCCCAGGTCATCTCGCGCCAGACGAAACCGGTCAGCACGTAGGGCATAATGTCCGTCGGGTAGAGGATGTCCTTGTAGAAGTCACCGGTTCCGGCACCCGGCTCGAAAGCGGTGATCAGCCCATCCCAGCCTTCTGACCCCACCCGGTTCGCGTCCCTGACCAGATCGTCTAGCAAAGCATTGTAGTACTGCCGCAAGCGCATGACCTGGCGCGAGAATTCGCGTGCGGACCGGGGAGTAGTCGTCAGTTCTTGTTGCCAGTCGAATCAGAGACCCGCGATCCTTGAACACTGAAAACTTCTGACAACTGATTGCTGACAACTCCTTCACGCCCCCCATTCATCCTTCATCATTCCGCATTCATTATTGGGCATTCGGATTTCGTCATTCGGGTTTCATTGGCCATTCGAGCTTGGACATTGGTCATTCTCCGTCTTGTCTCATCCCTCCGTTTTCGTCCCTCCGTCTGCACAGGAAGGGTAAGCAGACGCCGATTCCTGCCCCGCCTCCTGAGGCAGCCAATTGGTTATCGGACATCCGCGGCTGTGAAACGGCTCCACGCGACCCGAGGCTCCGAAAGACCGATATCGGGCAACTTAACCACCCCCCTGTGATGACCGATAACGAACGGTGGAGCAGGAGACAAACGAAGTCGCACGACAAGAATACAGGTTAAACCAACTATAAAGTGGTTTAATATTCTCAGCCCGACTTTCCTGCCCGGCCTGAGAATTCGTCTTTGGCAGCGCAGGATGGGCGACGGTCATGTCAATACCACTGGTCAACCTCAAACGGCTGCACGACAAACTGTACACTGAGATTCGAACGGCCATCAACAAGGTGCTGGCCCAGGGTGATTTCATCACCGGCTCGGACCTGGCGGCGTTCGAGGAGGAGTTCGCCGCCTACTGCGAGACCAAATACTGCGTCGGCGTGGGCAGCGGCCTGGATGCCCTCACTCTGGCGATGAAGGGCCTGGGGATCGGACCGGGTGACGAGGTCATCACCACCGCGAACACGTTCATCGCCACGGCCCTGGGCATCTACCACGCTGGGGCCACCCCGGTTCTGGTCGACCACGACCCGGAGACATACAACCTCGATCCGCGTCGGCTTGCCGCGGCGATCACATCGAGAACCAAGGCGATCCTGCCGGTACACTTGTACGGCCGGCCGGCCGAGATGGAGATGATCCAAACCATCGCCGACGAGCACGGCCTGTTGGTCATCGAGGACGCCGCCCAGGCACATGGAGCCCGCTACAAAGGCCGCCGAGCCGGCAGCATGGGACGAGCCGGTTGCTTCAGCTTCTACCCCGGCAAGAACCTGGGAGCGATGGGCGACGGCGGAGCCATTGTCACCAATGATGAAGACCTGGCCGCGTGGCTTAGGGCCGCCCGCAACTACGGCTCGACCGTCAAGTACTACCACACCATGGCCGGCTATAATTGCCGGCTGGACAGCATGCAGGCGGCAATCCTGCGAGTCAAACTGCGTTACCTGGACGAATGGAATGCCACACGACGGCAACTGGCCGCCCGCTACCGCGAGAAACTGGCCGACGCCAACATCGCCCTGCCCACCGAGCGACATCACGTCGACCACATCTATCACCTGTTCGTCGTGCGGTGCAATCAGCGGGACCAGGTCTTGAAACACCTGAATTCGAAAAGCATCGGCGCGGGCATTCATTACCCGGTGCCCATCCACCGACAGGTCGGCATGGCCACGCGCTGCATCGTGCCGCGGCCGCTGGTCTACACCGATCGATACTGTGACCAGTTGCTCTCGCTGCCGATGTGCCCGTGCCTGACCGAAGAGGACATGGACACGGTGGTCCGCGACCTGACTGCGGTCACGGCGACGGCGCCCGCCGTCACCGTATGATCGAACCGTTCACCATCACGCATGCCCCGCGGGCCTGCCGGGATGCAGGCCCGTTTCGCTTGATGCCAAAGGCGATGCGAGCCGGCCTCAGCACCCGATTAGTCAGATGAGAGCCCCCGTCCGGTCGCCGGCGGAGATCGCTTCAGCGAGCCACGGTCACGTCGACGGATGAGGTGCCGGTGTTTCCAGAGGTGTCGGTCGCGCGGACCGTGATGGTGTGTGAGCCGACTGTCACGCGGGGGTCGGCAGTGTTCCAGTTGTGGGCAACGGTCGTGGCCGATTCCGACTGCTCCACCGAAAGGGCATTCTGTCCGTCGATCAAGACCTCGATCAGCGACAGAGCCCGGTCATCGGCCGCTTGCGCAACGATGGTCACCATGCCTCGGACGGTTTCACCCGAGCGGGGAGAAGTGATCTCGATGGTCGGGGCGCTGCCGTCGGGAAACGACGTAATAGTGATGCTGATGGTTGCCTCGGTCCCGTTGCCGACGAGATCGATCGCTTTCACGCGGATTTCATGCGTGCCGGTCGCGTACTTGCTGGGATCAAGCACGAATCCGTAGGGCCAGACGGAATCGGAGGCCCTGCGAGCCCCATCCACATAGAGCACGATCTCCGCAATGCCCAATGCGTCAGTGGCTTCGACCTGAACGATGGTTGGTGAGTAGATGGTTGCGCCGCCGGCAGGTGAAACGATGGCAACGGCGGGTGGTATCGTGTCTTGCTGCTCGACGATCTGTGCCGCCAGTTCCACCGCCGGGGCGGCGTCGACGCATCCAAAGGCGAAGGTCTCGTCCCAACCGGCTTGGCCAAGATCACGCGCAGTCGCCAGGAGGATATCGCGCACCGTGGCCGGCCGAAGATCGGGATTCATGGACCAGACCAGCGCGGCAACTCCCGATGCCACCGGCGCGGCAAAGGACGTGCCGCTGTAGGCACCATAGGCGCCGCCCAACTTCGTGGTGTAGATGCTGACACCAGGAGCCACCAGATCGACGAAATCACCGGAGGTGGAGAACGAGGCTAACTCGTCGGACTGATCAACCGCCCCGATGAAGAGCACTTCATCCGATCCGCCTGCGTCGACTCTCCTGCCGCTGTTGTCCGCCGAAATCACTGTCAGGCAACCCGAGATCCACGCCATGCGGGCCTGGCGAAGCACGACTTCGTTGTCGTACAACGGGGCGAACGAAATGTTGATGACCTTGGCGCCACGATTGACAGCCAAGGCGATCCCCGCGGCGATGGACCAGCTATTGGCCTTGCCGTCAGGACCGGTCACCCGAATGGGCAGAATGGGACAGCCGCCGGCGACCGAAGCCACGCCGTCTGAGTTATCGCTCTGCGCCCCAATGATCCCGGCGACGGCCGTGCCGTGGCCGGAGTCGTCCGCGTAGCTCGAACCGTCACCGTAAGTGTTGGCACCGGTTCTGAGTTTGCCTGCCAAGTCGGGGTGGGAAGCATCCACTCCGGTATCCAGAACGGCGACAAGAACGTTGCCGCTCCCCGTTGTCAGCGCCCAGGCCTCAGGAGCGTGCGTTGTCTGAAGGAACCATTGGATTGCGTAGTCGGGATCGTTGGGTGTGATTTCAATGTCGATGAGCAGGTTATTCAGTACCGCGTCCACCAACGGGAAGCCGCGAAGCTGGCGAGCGAGTTGCGCCCGATGACGGGGATCCACGCCGACCAGATAGGCGGACAGACCCTCGAGCTCTCCATTGATCGTTGCATCCTGGCCGTTCAACAGATTGAGAAGATCGCCCTGGGTCGCGCCTGGTCTGAGGGACACGATCAGTTGATCGGAAACGATATCGGAGTTGGTTGAGGCGATCTGACAACCTGGCGCCAGGACAAACGTCAGATCGAGCGCCAGGGCGAACAGAATCAACCCGGCGCGGCACAGTCGCCGCTGTCCGATTCTTGCAGGGAACGCCCCATAATCAAAAGACTGTAGTGTCATGGCCAACCCGGAACAGCCCCCGTGGCAGTGCGAGCGCGGTTCCTTGCAGGGCATCGACTACACCAACTGATCACTTGAACGGGTAGCCTGCGGTCGGCCGGCCATGCGCCAGGCCCCGTTTCGCGATCCCGAGGTAGCCGCATGGAGGTAGGCGGAATTCACTCCGCCTTATGGGATGATATCGAGGCCTCAATCCTCATGGCCCACCGTTTTCGCAGGATGACGATCAACAGTCCCAGCAGAATGAGGAGAACGCTGAGCAGGCAGCCTGTAGCCTGTTGCCGGCCGAATCCCGGAGCATTGCCCAGCCCCAGCCAGTCCGCCAGCAGAGCCAGCAAACCAATGCAAGGGCCGAGGACCAATACCGTTGGTATCCGAAGGGCCGCCCCAACGCCTGTCAGAACGACTGCCACGACAAGCCCGATCATCTGCCAGATGCCAAACCCTTCCGAGTCGCCGAAGGCCAGGTAATCGGCGAACACGCTGAGCAACAACGAAAGCCCGCCCAAGATCACCAACACCGCACCCAGATTGAACGCCCGTTTACGGCGCTTCCTGACTGCCCTCTCGAGTTCCACGCAGGCAAAACACAGATGCCGTATCCCAGTGGCGCCCGTCCGCTCACTGGTGATGTGCACGCGGGCCTCGGCGCCGCATCGCTCACAGATGGCGTGACCAACTGTCATGATTCCGTTTCCATCGCCCGGCGGGCCGCCCTGCCGCAAACCCCGGTGCCCGGACTCCGTTCAAACGCCCACCGCAAAACCTCGTATTATACATCGGCCGACGCCGCTGAAGACTCCGGCCAACGCCCAGGAAAACCATGTCCCATCACGCCCACGGTCGGAGTGTATCGTCGGCGGCAAACAGCGACTCGACCGGACTCAGAGCTTCGATGCCAGGAAGGGATTGGACGTCGCTCAGTACAGCAGGTGAGACCTGCAACTCGTCGAGCCGCAAGGTGTTGCGGATGCGAATCAAGCGAACATCGGCCGGCGCTACCACCCCGCATGCCTCCAGAGCCATCTCTACCGCCTCGCGGTCCGTCTCGGCGACGATCGGCACCTTGGCGCGCTCCAGAAACGTCGTGGTTAAGACATTGGCGTAAGTCGACTTGAAACTGATCTTGTCAAACAGTCGACGCGTCGCGATGTCGGCCAGACCCATGCCGATGGCATTGCCATGCGAACCTGTGGAGAGATCGTGGACGGTGATGATGCGGATATCGGGGCGATCAGGCTCCGGCTGCCCGCGAATCTTCAGTCGCCCGATGACGTTGGGATCCATGCCCAGCCCACTGATGTCCTTGCCGATCTCATCAATGATCAGCACGTCCAGGCGATCGACCGGTAAACCGGGCATGTTTGCACGGGCAACGTCCAGCAGGGCCGGCTCTTCGGTCGGAATGTCCGGCCCGCGAATCGCGCGAACGAGCATCGGCTCGTCATAAGCGTTCTCGACAATGGCGAGCCCCAGGACGATGTTGCCGTGTGCGAGAATCTGTCGAGCGACGCGCGGCATCACCTCGCGCAAACCTTCAACACCGAGGCGGTGGATAGCCTGGGCCTGAGCGTGTTTGCCCAACCCGATGGCCGTCATCTTCATGAGACCGCTTTCGTATCGACCTCGAAACGACGTGTGCATCTTGACCCGATTGATCAGGATCGTACCGTCGGCGGCGGCCGCCTCGCGATCAAAAAACACCTTCGTCGGCAGATCGCCCTGAGGCAGTTCAATGACGGCCATGGATGAACGGACGGGACATCCCATGTTCTCTTCCGTCACGCCATAACCTGCCAGTACATCGCGCTGCCCCTCGGCCGTCGCACCGCCGTGGCTTCCCATGGCCGGCACGATGAAAGGCTCGGCCCCATGCTGACGGACCCATTGGACGACCGTTCGCACGAATTGCTCCAGGTTCGCAATGCCCCGGCTTCCCACTGCGATCGCGATCCGCGAGCCCGGCCGCAGATCAACAGCGCAACGGGCAAGCTCCTCAGATACGGGGCCTTCGATGTCCATTAGCCGATCGGTCCGAAAGGTCTGCCGGACCAGCGTTGTCGGGATGGAATCCATTGTCTGCCAGCCTCCGGCGAGCGAACCAAGTGCTGCAGTCTGAGTTTCTGGGGGTGGAATACGCGCGTCCCTCCGAATTGTATCCGGAGGATTCGCGCGACACGAGCACAACGAAAAGGGCCGCTGCGATCCGCAACAGCCCTTAGGACGAAACAGGCTGCGCCATCCTCGCTAAGTTCCGCTCGGCGGCGGGTCTCGGGCAAAGGACAGGTTGAAAGCAACGCCAACGACCGCCAGCACGAGAGTCAACTGCCTCATTCGCCATCTCCTCGAAAAAGATGAATTGCCGTTCCAGCTAGCGCTCTGTCGCCTTCCCGACAGGACTGTCCCGACGCCTTGACGTCCGGTCACAGGGCTGGCCCAGGGACAAGCGCAACCGAGGCATCGGATAACAGACGAAATAGCGTCTGGGCTCATTAGAATTCGGGCGAGCCTAGGCAAGCGAAACTCAGAGAATACAGCAGAGTCGAAATGTCACATATACGCCATTATGATCCCACTTGATGATCGCAAACGCTTTGTTGAAGGGACTTACGAAGATCGTCTGTCCCTCGGTAAGTAAAGGGGATCGAGACCGCGGGCCGCCGAGGATGAGGGGCAGCGAAAACCTAGTTTTCTGTATTCTGGTCGATTTCACAGCCGATAAGACCATCATTCTGATCGTCGTCCCATGGCACGGAGCCAAGTCAAATGGCCGGGTGAAAAACCCCAAACCACGAACAATCAGCTATGAGAGAATCATCATCAACATCATCAGACCGTCTGCCCCTACCTTCTGCATCGGGCTGGGACATGAGAAACGCCGCGTGCGTAGTGCTCGGTATGATAGGCATTTGCGTACAGGCAGGCTGCCAGCCGGACACCCGGATGTCGGTGCAGCAGTTCCTCGAGACCGAGCCAGTACCTCTGGTGGCTTCATCACAGCCGGCCGGGGTCACCATTCAGCCTTGGGCTCCTGGGCCCTACCGAGTGGGCCCCGGCGACGTGTTGAGCATCTCGATTGCGGGGCTTGAGCCGACTGGCCCGACCACCGAGGCAGGCCCGACCTATCGCGTCACCGAGAAGGGAGAAGTCATACTACCATCCGTAGGCCCGGTGATGGTGAATGGAATGACACTGGACGAGATGGAGGCCGCGATTCAGGCCCAGTACTCCCCCAAGTATATCAAGGAAACGCAGGTCACCGCACAGGTTGTGTTCTACCGACTGGTCAACGTCATCGTTGTCGGTGACACCTATCGTTTCAGCAGTAGCGGCTCTCAAATTGTCGAACTGCGGCGGGACCGAACGAGCATCCTACAGGCCATTCTTGCGTCCGGCGGCGCATCCGAGTTCGGAGGGCGGATAACACATGTGCCGGCGAAAGCCCCCAATCAAGTCACCGTATATGAACTGAACAGCCAGGAACACCTTGCACGGGCAGCCCGAGTCGGTACGGTTGATGAGGGAGACCTCCTCATCGTGGACAGCCGGGCGAACGACTCTATCTACGTTTACGGGCTGGTCAACAGTCCTGGGCCAATCCCTGTCGGTCGTGCCGCCATGCTTTCCGTGATGCAGGCAGTTGGGGCTGCCGGAGGGACGAGACTTGAATTCGAGCCACGGGAGGCCACGCTGATGCGCCGCAGAGCGGACGGGTCTCTTGCTCGCGTCAAGGTCGATCTGGATCGGATCAAGCAAGGGATCGATCCCGATCTGGCTCTGGCGGCCGGCGACGTATTGGTTCTGCCTCACAACACGGCCACGCGAATTGAGGAATACATCGCCAGGTACATGCAACCAAGGATCGGCTGGGGTATCGATACCACGTATAACCCGTGGACTCTGTATTACCTGCAGAAGAACGCCGAGTACACGGATCAAGGTTTGTTCGAGAGTATTGCCAATCGGATCCCGGGCGTCCTTCCCAGCCTGGCGCCTGGAGGGGCAGCAGCCAAACCCGCGCGGCGGTGACAGCTTGCTCAACGGGTTGAACGCCCGGTCCTGCGTATCCGCGCAGTCGGCGGACCCTGCTTAAAGGGCCGCCGTTGCCTATAGGTTCGTGGGCTCACACGGATTTCGATCCAGGTTCCGAGGGATGGATCTCAACGACCGGCAGTTGCACGTGAGGCGACGGTCGTGATCCATTCTGGGCCGCATTCGGGTGGGTGCTGCGGGCCGACATGCTGCTGGTTGAAAATGAGTAGTAGCCTTCTCTGATCGAAAGGTTGCACATCACCGCCCCGAGGATCTTCGCCCCGACACTGCGCAAGCGTTGGCAAGCCATCTTGATGGCGTGCGAATTCGACTGGCCCGCAAACGAGGAGAGGATCACGCCATCCACGGCCTCCGCCCATACGACGGCGTCCGCGGCTCCCAAAGTCGGAGGGGAGTCGACCACCACGTAGTCGTACCGCTCCATGGCGTCCCTGATCAGCCGGACGGCGGTACGCGTGTTGAGAACGCCGCGGGCCGTACCGCTATCAAGGCGAGCGACCAGAACTTCGAGGTGCTGCAGATTCGAGCGGACCACCGCCTCGGCAAGATTGACATCACCCGCCAACACATCCTTGAGGGTGTGAACCGCATCGAGCTTCAGCACCCGCTCAACCTGCGGCCCCTGTATGTCACCGTCAATCAGGAGCACGCTGTTGCCCGCCTCGGCCAGGCTTGCCGCCAGGCTGACCGCAAGGCTGGTCTTGCCTTCGCAGGCCTGAGCGCTGGTAGTGAGAATGGACCTGGGCTGCGAGCCATTGGGGCCGGCGACGGACAAACATGCCCTGACGAGCCTGTAGCTCTCGGCAAACTCACCTTCGGTGATCCGGCCTTCCTTCAGGTCCTTCAATGAAGGCACCAATCCCAGAAGCCTCAGCCCCAAACCCGTCTCGACCTGCTGCGGGGCATGAACGCGAGGATCGAGATAATCCTTGAGGAACGCAACGGCCAGGGCGAAAAACAGAGTGCCGAAGACGGCCGCTGCCGAGAGCTTGACCCGCTTGTCCTTCACGCCGTCAGGACGCACTTCGGGCTCTGACGCCACGATGATCTGGGACAAGTGCCGGCTTTCTATGCGACGATCCTGGGCTTTCTTGTCCCATTCCTGGAACTGCTGGTGCAGCAAGCTCATGTCATCCTGCAACTCCTGAATTCGCACCCCTGTTTTGCCGACAGCCAGACATTCCTCCTCAACCTTCTTGACACGGTCTTCAAGCTCTGCCCGCAAGGCTCTTGCCATGTCCAATCTGACCTTGAGGTTTCTAACCACAGTGTCCTGGACACGCCCCGTCATCGCCTTCCACTGTTTCTCAATATCGTCTACCGCAATATCCTCCGCCTCTTTCACCTTGGCCTTCCAATCCTCAACGTTCTTCTTGGCTTTCTTGATCTCTGTAGCTGCATCAGTCAGACCGACATTGATCAACCTGGCCAGATGATCTTCCGCCGCCTGAAGAACCTGCCTTCGGGAACGAACCGTGGTGTTACTGTCGATGGCATCCAATAGCCGCGTGGGGTCGCTCGCCATCATCAGCTCCGAGAGCTTGCCCTCCTCGGCCTGCTTAAGCTCGTATTCCAGCCGATCCACATCGGTCCTGGCCTGCTCGAGGGCCCTGTTGGTATCCTCGCTTAACTTCAGTTTGCTTTCGCGTATGAGATCGAACATCTTGGCATCCGTGGCGCCGTAGACCGATGCCAAACCGCTGATGTCGTTGCGTTTAGCTTCCATGAGTGACCTGAAGCGTTCTCTCTCATCCTCCGCTATCTTGATCGCCTCTTCGATCGACTTTCGCTTCACCTCTTCAGACTGGCTCAGATAGGCCTCCAGAACGGCCCACGCAATGACCACCGCATCCTCCCTGTTGGCGCTCTCGACCCGAAGCTCGACAATATGGCTGTTACGGATATGGCTGGCGCTGACCATGTCACGAATGGCGGCCAGCGGGTCCGGGGCGCTGTGCACACCAACCGCCCGATCCTTGAGCCGGGGGCTGGCCAGAGCAGCCAGCAGAACCCTCTGGCTGGTCATTAGGAGAGCTTGGGTAACAAGTTTGCTGTCGAGCGAGCCGAGAGCTGATCCAGGAACCGATTCCATTGGACCGCCACGGAGTTCGACCTGCGCCGTCGCCGTGTATGTCACCTTGGCAGACAGCCAGACGCCGGCCACCGCGGGCACCAGCACCAGAGGCCACAGCAGGACCACGGTCAGCCAACGGCGTCTCAGGATATCGACGTATTTGAAGAGGCTCGCTCCTGCGTCGGCCTGTTCAGACGCCGGTGCTGCGTCCTCATACGCGTCCAAAGGTTGATCACGGTAAGGTTCGATCTCGTTTCTCACGCTGCTTCCTTCTCCGCTACGGGGCCCGGCGCCGCCACTCCCTCCGCCACAAAAGGGCAAAGGAACCGGACGCCCGATAAGCGGATTCCCATGTGTACACCCATTGTCTGAAAACGGCTCGACACTGGCCCCGTGCTTGCTCGAAAAGTGTACTTGATAGTATAGCCGTACGAGGGAACCAGTTCAATCAGCGGATTGGGCCGCCAAATCACTGTGGCGGGCGTGTTGATGACGGCTGGGACGTCGAAATCGACGTCAGCAGCCTCTGCGCTTCTTCAAAATCCGCTGCGGGCATTCGGCGCTCGGCCGGCGGCGTCGCCAGAAGCCGGTCCAATAACTCGCGGCTGCGGGCCGGGTCCTTCTGAACAAGAGTCCTGGCCAGGTGGAAGGTTGCCGCCTGCCGGGTTTGGGGCTGTATCCGAGGATTGCCAAGGGACTTCTCCAGGGCGACTCGAGAGTCGTCGAGACGCCCGAGCCGATAGAGAATCACGCCCCACGTATCCAACAGCGAGGCGTCCTCCACACCTTTCTGGATGGCCTTGGCCGCCAGTGTCTCGGCCTCAGTCGGATTGTTGAGGTTCTCACAGAGAATGTAAGACAGATCGTTCAGAACGCGATAGTTGTCCGGTTCCAGCGCCAGTGCCTGGCGGTAAGCCACAACTGCGTCGGCATACTGGCCGGTCGCACTGTGCAGCGAACCCAGCGCCATCAGTAGAATCGGGGTGTTCGGGATTGCCTGCAATCCCTGCTGGAACACCGTCTTGGCTTCGGATGGCCTGTTGAGCTTGTTCAGAGCCACTCCCAGGTTGAGATAGGATTGCGGCTCCTTCGGCCGGAGATCCACCACGCTCCGAAGCATGGTCAGCGAAGACTCCTGAACCTTCACATCGCCGGATTCCAGCATCAACAAGCCAGCGGCGTTCGCAACCACCGACTCGTCCGGCCGGGCCTGCCGGTAGGCGTTGGCCGTCGCCAGAACCATGTCCCACTGTCCGGCTGCAGCATGCCATCTGAGGCGCGCCAGCACCGGCTGCGGTGATCGCGGCGCGATCTCGGCGGCCTGGGAAATCAGTGTGTCGGCTTGTTGACGGGACTCGGGGGGGGCGCCCGGAAGGCCGACGTACAGATCGGCCATGGCCAACCGGACATCGACCGCCCGTGCCGTGTCCGACCGGGACAAGAAGGTCCGGCCGGCTTTCAAAGCCTGTTCTACCTCCATGGAGCTCGGGGGCGTTCGGCTGGCCACCGCCCGAAGGTATGCCAGCATGGCTGCCTCGCTGCCCGGCGCGATGTCCAGGGCCTGGCGCGCGGCAGCCGCGGCCAGGCTTGGATTGTCGCTGATCAAGAGCCCCGATTTGAGCAGAAGAAGGTTCGTGTCCTTGGGACTGGATCGCAGCGCACGATCGGCCAACTCGATAGCCCGGGCCCGCTGGGTCCGAGCTTCGGAACCCAATCCACGCATCTCCGCGGTTTGAGCATTGCGAGCGGCGAACTGCAGCCGCTTTCTGATCACAGCCGGCTCCTCACGGTGCAGTTGCTCGAGCCGATCCAGTTCAGCCTCGCCCTTGGCCGGGTCGGTGCGGTAAAGATGGTCGGCCCGCAGAAGCAGAACAGCCAGATCATCCGGCCGCTCGGCGATGAGTGCGTCCAGGGTTCGGGCCGCCTCCGCCGCTTGCTCCTTGTTGTCGCCGGCCGACATGGCCTCGGCCATCGCCGAACGCAGCGGGCGAGAATGGGGTGCCGCCGACAAGCCTTCACGCCAGCACTCGATCGCCTTCCCCGGGTTCGCATGCCGATAAAACAACTGGCCAAGCGACAAGTAGCCGGCCTCGGCGAAGTCTTTCATCGAAACCATCTGGCGGAGCGCGGCTTCGGCCGAAGGCAGGTCGTCTGCGGCTTCGTGAACCTGAGCAAGAAGCTGGTATCGATCCGCCCGTGGTTCCTTGGCGATGGCCTCTTCGCACAGTTTGCGGGCGGGCTCGAACTCGCCTTTGCTCAGGTGCGCTTGGACGCGGGCTGCCAGCACCTCGGGCGAATCGGGGGCAATGCGAGCCGCTTCCTGCAGTAACCGCTCGGCCTCCTGGACTTCGTTCGTCTCCCGAAGGAGAGTCGACAACTGAAGGCGGGCGGCAACATCTTTTCCTTCTTTGTCGCGCGCGACGATCTCGCGAAGCAGCCCGATCGAACGGTCTCGCTCTCCCTGCTGCACCGCAAGCAGGAGCTGCAGTCGCTGCGCGAGCGGGTCGTCTGCCGGCAAGGCACGCAACACCCTGTCAACCTCATCCCATCGCTGGGCGCGGGCGACCAGCATCGCCAGCCTGCGGGCGACGAAGACGCTGCCGGGATCGGCCGAGAGGGCGCTCCGATAAGCATCGATCGCTTTGCCCTCCTCGCCCGTCCGTTCATACAGGGTGCCCAGTGCCACGGCCGCCGCCGCCCACGAGGGGTCCTTGGCCAGACATTCCAGGAGCAGGGTCTCTGCGGCCTTGCGATGCGGATAAGCAGTCCAGTCCTCGGGCGCTTTCGCCGGGTTCAGGTACGCCACGGCCTGGGCGTAACGCCAGTTGATCCCGGCCTGGCCCTCAATGACCTTGATCTGATCCGCCAGAGCCTGCCGGTCCGGCCCTTTCCCCTCGGCAGGATCGAGCGACAACAGCAACAGACGACACGGCAGATCTCGCTGATCCTCAGCAACCGCTTGGTGCAGGACCTCTCGAGCGGCGTCCACCTGGCCGTGCCGGACCAACAGCCTCGCCAGTTCCAGCCGGGTTGATGACCGCTCGCGACCTTCCGTTCGGGTGATGATCTCCTCCAACAACTTCCTCGCGTCCGCGACCCGTCCCGCTTCGGCATGCAGTTCGGCCAAACGGACAGAAAGCGAAAGCGCCTGCTTCTTGTCGAGTCCGCCGGCACCCAGCAGATGGGTGGCTTCGGCGATGGCTTTTTCGTGTTCCTTGGCCTCGACAAACAGGTCAATCAACACCCGGCTAACGGAGATCTTGTTATCCGACGTCGACTGCAGGTCGCGGAGCATGGCTACAGCCTCGTCTCGTTTGCCTTGCCATGCCATCAGTTTGGCCTGAAGAACCCGGAGCGACGCGGCTTGAGGGTACGAAGCCCTGAGCTGCTCCACCTGGCGGGTCATCTCGTCGATGACACGAGGATCGGGTTTGATCCCTCCCGGACGAGCGGTCTCCGCC
>CAZTQK010000058.1:0-21242 GCA_964615635.1 uncultured Planctomycetales bacterium | reverse complement strand
ATCTGGCATTCCTTGGCTGCTTGAGCCAGAACGGCACCCATGAGACGCAACCGTTCCGGGTCCGTATAACCCAACGCATCGTCCAGGATGAGCGGTGTGCCACCATCTTTTGCGACGATCATCGAACAGGCGGATCGGAAAATCAGTGAAAGCTGTTCCTTGGTGCCACCGCTCAACGAGTCAAACGGCACCGTGATGCCCTTGACCGTCCGACTGGCAATTTGCAGTTCATCGCTGATGTCCACCTGGAATGAGTCATCGAAAACCAGACGCCCAAGTTGTTCGATCTTCTCCTTGAGCGGAGCCACATAAGCCAGCCGCGCACTGTCTCGCTCTTCGCGCATGGTTTCAAAAAGGTATCTTGCTGAAGATGCCCGACGAAACAGTGATCTGTTGACCGCCCCAAGACGTTCAAGACCGATCTGGGCTGCGTGCAACTTCTCGTGAAGCCCTTCCTCCCCGTGGATTTTAAGCCGCGTCTGCACCTCGATCAGTTCCGTTTGAGCTGTATTCCGACGAGTTTGCGTCGTTATCAGGGAGCCCTTTGCCGTCTCGGCCAATACCTTCACCCGCTCGGGATTCTTTGCCTTCAATGATGACTCGGCGGTACGAACGCTGGTATCTTCTGAAGCCACGCCCTGGACCGCGCTCGCCAGCGCCGTCTCTAAAGCGTCATCGGGAACGCATTTTCTTGCCCGGTCGAGGTTTTCACGTGCTTGGTTGAGATCTTTGGATAATAGGTCGAGTTGGACTCGCGATTCCTGGTGCTTACTATTCAAGCCGTCCCACACGCTTCGATTGGTATCAAGAGACACGCGAGCTGATTCCCACTGGCTGACCGCCTCCTGTTGTGACGCCTCAGCACTTATCCACTCCGTCTTCGCCGATCCCAAATCGGGACAAATGGCAGGTTCGGCCACGCGCTTGCCAAGATAGCTGGGCACTGTTTGCTGAAGGCCAAGTAGTTTCTCGTCCAATTCCTCATAGGTCAAGTCACGTAGATTATCCTTTTCCACCTGCGCTTTGGATTCCACATGCCGGGTTGCTTCGCGGCGCTCTTCAAATGCCGCCCGTGCCTCATCAGGACTGGAAACGCCAGCTTTCGCGCAGGCATCATCCAGAGCGCGACGCTCATCTTCGACCTTCCTGGACAGTCCTTCGGCACTGGACCCGGCCGTGATCTCCACATCCAACTTGCCGGGTATGGTCAACCGGGATCTGTCTGCGACTGAGATCGTCCGAACTTCCCCCTTACCGAGGCAAACGTCAGCATCGTCAACGGATAGTCGACAATCGGCCAGTCCGCGAAGGAGCACGCTCGGCGCACCGGTCTGCAACTGCGCATTGGCTGTCAATAACCCACGTTCCGCGTCCTGGATTGACTTCAATGCGCGGGAGTCCACCTTGTTTCGGACCAGCACCTCCTCCGCTTGGGCGGCATTCTGCCTCGCTTGGTCAATTCGTTCCTTACGTTCCCCGAGCTGATCAAGATGCAGTTTGTTGTTGAAATAATCGTAATCGGCACGCCGGAGAGCAACAAGGATATCTGCCGCCTTTCGATTCCGGTCGCTTTCATCGAAAGCCTTCTCCGCTTCCTTGAGCTTGGCCTCAGCCTGACTCAACGCCGAGAGCGACATGATGCCAGATTCCTCAATGTCCCCATGCGCTTTGGCGGCTTTGCCGACCGCATCGATGAGTCCTTGGCGTGTGTCCTTGTCTCGACGTGCGACCTGCTCGGACTTCTGTGCTGACTCCAACTTCAGGCGAGCAGCCGAAAGAGCGTTTTCCAGAGTGCTTACCTCCTCAAGTGACGCTTTGTGGGTAGCCACTGCCTTCGTCAGCTCGTCTTCCTGCTTCTTCAATTGGCCCAATTCCCGCTGAAGGGCGGCCGCACGTTCGATATCCTGGTCAAGATCGCAGATTGCCTGCTCTATACGAGTAACTTCCACTTCGGCGTCTATCTGTGCCTTGCGGGACTCCGCGAGTTCTTTTCGTTCCGCTCCACGTTCGGTGTAATATCGAAGGTATTCTGAACGTACCTTTTCGAACAGGCCCTCTTCCCGAGGATCGGCGGGATGCCCGCCAGCCGCTTTATCGAGCGCAACCGAGAGCGATGTCTGTTTCGTCAAGACGGGCTGGTGGATGGCGTCGCCCTGCTGAATCGTCAATGCCTTCCAGAGGTCAATGTCGAGGGTTTCGCGGAGGATGGCCTCGGCACGTTCGTGTGCTTCGCGTCCCGTGTGGTTCTCGGGTTTCGGCTTGCTGATAGTGAGTTTGGTCTCCGGTCTCTTGAGGAACCGCTTGAAGTAGTTGAAAGCGTAAGGTCCGCTCTCTGCCTGCAGTTCGATCTCCGGTCCTTCGTCCCGGTGGACCGGCTTGATGGCTTCGATATTCCGATGCTTGCTTGAATCCAAGTACTCAAAGAGAAACCCTATAGCTTCACCCAGGCTGGTTTTCCCGGCCTCATTCGGCCCCTGCATGAGCGTGATGCCAGTGGGTCCGAAGTTCACTTCGGCTGCAGCAATGCCCCGGTAATTGGCGACTCGAAGACGAATGAATTTCATGCCGCCCCCCTTGCCAGCCGAAGCATTAGCATCAAGGCCTCGCGGGCTACCGTGGCGTCATCTCCACCTTCCGCGATCTTGCTTCGAAGACGCTGTACGGTTCCATTAGCAAAGCCCGAGAATCCCAGGTTGGCAAAATCTGCATCGTCCGGCAGCACGAGAAGTTCTGCATCCCGAACATCGAATGCTCCGAAAACGTCCTTCGCGGCGAGCAGGTGATTCTGAAGCGCTCCGTTCAAGACCAGTGAAAGCGATCCCACGAGGATTAACCGAACAACCGTGCGCTCCTTGTTCTCGATGTCCTCCAATGATTTTCGCAGCGCTTCCACGTCGTCGTCGGTGTTGAGATCAACGCGTTCACGTTCGATGAATCGCCACTGGCCGATCTGAAATGGCTTGGTGGTTACGCCGTCGTCACGTATTTCCACGACGTGAGCGTACCCGGATTGCGTTTCCCGAAAATCCGTGGCCTCGGGCGTCCCGGAATACCAGATGCGGTCACCACCGCCGACCTTGGTCAGAGAGTGCCTGTCGCCAAGCGCCACGAAATGAATCTTCTCTTCGCCGATGGCTCGTTCGAGCGCGGAGACAGAAATGATCCCGGCGGATTCCCGATCTGGCGTAAGCGTATCGACTGCACCGTGCCCCATGCAAATACGGGTAACCCCGGTCGCAGGCGCAAGGGCGTTGATGGCGTCCTCAATGGGATTGGCGACCGGCCGCTTCGACATCCACGGCGCGCCGACCAGTTCCACGCCCTCTGCAACCTTTATGGGTTCGGCGGCCTCAATTACCTGCACCTGAGAGGGCTTCCGCTCGATGAAGGTGCTCGAACGATATACGGAAGCTGCGTTTAGCGGGTCATGGTTCCCTGGCAGGATGAACACCGGAACAGACACTTCCTTGAGCGCCTCCATTGCCCGGGCAACTGTCTTTCGGTCCACCAGATTGGATTCGAAGGCATCCCCGCATACCAACATGAACTGGCAATTCTGGTCCTTTGCAACCCGCCCCATAGTCCGAATGGCATCAAAACGCGCTTGGCCATACCTTTCCTGCGCGCCTTCCGAGAGGAAATGGCGGGTCATCCCCAGCTGCCAGTCGCTCGTTTGGAGGAAGCGGATCATGGGTGGTTTCTCCGTTCCATGCGGTTGCACTGAAGGGAAGAAGGCCTGATCAGATTTACGTTTGTTTGCATTGTTTTAGCCTTCTGTATAGATATGTTTGCCACCACATGACTCTCATGGATTCTACTCCTGTATCGCCTTCAACAGCGCGTCGCGGGCATCCGAGTAGAACTGGATGTCCACCTTGGTCGCGAACTCCAAGATCGTGGTCTTACCCGTGCCGCGCGCACCGATGATGCAGTTGATCCCGTCGGCCAGTTCGAAGGTCTGGCCATCCAGGAAGCCGCCTATGACCGCGAGCGATTTCAGGCGGTGCGAAATCGCCTTGTGTTTGTCGTCTATCATTCGGATTCCTCCGTAGTAGCTTCAGGTTCTTCCGCATCCAGGTTCTGAACCAACGTCTCCATGGCAGTGTAGTGGGCCCCATCCTCAGCCTTCATCAACTCCAGGAGATCCTTCAGAATCGCCTGTGCCTCGCTCAGGAGCGACAGATCATGTTCTGGTTCACCATGGGCGCTATTGTGCGAGTGCGTGTGCAGGAACCTGATGATGCGAATCTTCTTGGTCTCGTCGAAGGTCAATAGTTTGAGCTTCTGCCACAGCTCACCCGAAATTTGTGGCTGTCGAAACGCCAGGAACGCTTCCAGGAGCCGCCTCGAAAGATTCGGAAGGGCATAGCTCTCTTCAAGGCTCAGCGGCGTTGTGGCCATCGCCATTCTGTGAACGTAGGAGAACAGGTAGTGATATTCGGATTCGAATTGTTCCAAGAGGCGATCCAGCCATCGGATGCTGGCGCACCTACCATCATCTTGGTGAAGGCAATCGAGCATGTAGAATCGCGCTGGTCTTTGGTCGACGTTCTTCTTCTTTTGTCCCTTGAGGTGGTAAAACCAATTTCGGACCTGTCGAAAGAACGTGAAGTTGTGGGTAAGAATGATCAACTGCGCGGCGTCTTGGGTCCGCGCTCGGATGAATCCAAACGCCGAGAACAACGCGTTGGCATCAAGACTGGAAACAGGGTCATCCAGTACGACCACGGCCTTGGACAGATCGACCCGGCGATCCTGAAGTGATTTGAGGAAGTAGAGCAAGGCGATGGCTGTGGTCTCGCCTTCGCTCAATGCCTCCGCACGAACATCACGGCGGTTGATGGCGTATCCCGCGTCCTTTGTTTCAAGCCGAAGCTCATCATGGCCAAGGTAGCTGTGGAGTTCCTGGTTCAACTCTTCAGCGGTTTGGCGATGATCGACGATTTCCCGCTCCAGGCGGCCAATGTCCCCCTGAATGCGCGTTACCTCGGCGCTGGTCGTTTTCACGGATTCCTCGGCGGTACGGAGAGCATCCCGCAGCTCGACGAATCGATCCATGCTGTTCGCCACAGAATCGGCCTCCAGCTTCTGTCCGGCCGAATCGATGCGCTCCTGAAAACCGTCGCTTGCCTGGTTGTGCTTCCCGATGACTGCGTTGACGGCGTCAATCGCGGTGGCGTCCGGTTGTGTCACGGTCGCGTCCAGCCGCATTGCCTCGAATGGACGCAACCTCTTCTCCGACAGGGCCTTTGCCAACCCATCGAGCGACTGCTTCACCAATTGAATCTGTGCCTCCACGGCGGACTTGGCGGCCTCATAGTCTGCGACGAGATCGGAATAGAACTCGGCAGGATTGGGCAATGCCAATTCCGTGACATCCGCCGCCGTCTGAATCGCTCTAAACTTCTGATCGATCCTCCCCAGGAATTCCTCGTATTCGGTGCTGAAGTGGGCCTCCAGTGCTGTCAGGCGATCCTTGGGAAGAGTTTGCGTGCAGAACAGGCACTTGTCCGCTTTGCGCTCTCGATGATGGCCAAGGCCCTGATGAACCCACGAGGCAAGCGGGGCATCGTTCTTGAGCGCCGTTATGGCAGAGGAGACCACGGTGGCCGATAGAAGCTCGGATGTCTCGTCGGAGAGTTTCTGAATGTCCGGGAATCGGTAGGTGACGGCCTGCAGCTTCGCCTTGAGAGTCGCCTTGTGTTGGGCCAACAGCTTGTCACGATCATTGGCATCAAGTCGATGTGTGGCTGAATCTCCAGCCGCAGCCATCTCTCCGGCTCGCCTGGCATAGTTTCTCTTGTCGTAGTTGTTGTATGCTCCTTGTCCACTTACCCGAAGGGTGTCACGAATGACCCCTGCCTGATCGGTCAGGAACTTATCCCTCGCAGTCTCGGCCTGCGACTTCTTCTGGCGCTCACTCGTCAACTTGCCTTGGGCTGCCTCAAGACCAGCTTTGAGAGACTCGACTTCCTTTTGCTTCTCGACATTCTGCTTGCCGAGAATGAAGATCGGGGCCACATCCCCTGTGGTAGGAAAGACGCTTTCCCGAACGAAATCTCGATTGAATACGCGGACGGCAAGATTCACTTGGGAGAAGTTGCTGCTCGCGAAATCCTGGCCACCGATGGTTACCGTTGCCTCACCCGAGGGCAAGGCGGTCTTGTTTTCCAGGGCGCGGAAGAGTCTGCTCAACGTGGTCTTCCCTGATCCGTTCCAGCCGTAGACCAGGTTGTACCGGGCAAAGTCCGACAAGTCGCTCGGCCAGGAGAAATCTCTGAAGACGCCGCAGTTACGCAAGCGAGCGATGCGGGATATGGTCATGCCTGCCCTCCAACCTGAAGGGCGGCCACCGCCTCCCGGTGATCCACGCCTGTTTCTATCGTAACTGCGGTGTTTCCCATGATCTTTCCTGACCTATTCTTGTATCGCCTTCAACAGCGCGTCGCGCGCGTCCGAGTAGAACTGGATGTCCACCTTGGTCGCCATGTCGTCGGAGAGATCGAGGAGCTGGCGACGGCAAGTGACTGGAATCAGCAGGGCTGTCGCGCCCTTCTCGACCGCGATCTCCGCGATGGTTACCGCATTGTGGATGGGTTCGATGGAGCCGCCGAGGTTGAGTTCGCCAACGACGATTAGGCCGCCTCGCGTGCTTTTCTTCAGCAGTGCCGTGCAAAGCGCCACCACAGCCGCGACTCCTAGTTTGGCTCCCGCCTTGGAGGCGTCGAAAGCCCGAAGCTGCACGGTGAACTCATGTTGCCGGGGGTCCTTGTCACCCACCAAGCGAGCGGCTTGGGAGTAAAGATTCTGCTCCGCATAGCCCATGGATTCCCGGAAGGCCGCGGGTACAGGCTTGTTCAGTATCTTGACGCCAGAGCCGGGGCCTTCGTTGACTTCGAGCCTGTAGAGCCCGGGATGGTCGTCCATTCCGCCGGGGCTGACGGTCCAGACTTGACCCGGTTCGAGCGGATCACCGCCAATTCCGCCTTCGCTCTGGAGTTCCGGTGTAGATACGAATTTCTCGACCCCATCACTGCCGAACACGTAGCTGAAATGGGTGTTGCGGAACTCGGCTGCGCCGATTCGCTTCTGCTGTTCCTTGACCCGGCGACGGACCTCCAGGGCCAACCTCACCGCCCATTCCAAATCCTCATCGGAAACCGTATCGTCGAGACCCGGATAGAGGAGTTTCAGCAAGGCGCTGATGGTCTTGTTGGCGGCGTTTGTGTCGCGCCCGCTGAGCGCGCCCCCGAGGAAGACCCGGTTCTGCATCACCGACAGGCGGCTCTGACTCCGCAGTTGGCTCCAGCATTCGGAGAGGAAATCGCTTACCAGGCCGAAATGCTCGGTCAGAAGCTCTTTCTTGATCTTGGGGACATCCCATCCCGGCAGGTAGGCGTGAATCCTGTCCATGAAGGCCGTGTCGTCCCGCATTTCCTGGGGCAGCGGCCCGAGAAGGTGGCCGATGCGCTGCTGATGCTCAACGTCCACGTCGAAGTTCCCGATCAGGACAAGACTCCCGTCCGCGCGGATGCTCTCCTTTCCACGGCTGAATTCACCCGACTCCATGTACCCCTTCATGATGTTGACGCCGTCCTTCTGGTCGAAGGAAATGCCCGAGATCTCGTCAAAGCAGACGACGTCATACTGGCACACCAGACCACGCTGGCCGGTGGCGTTGTTCACGAACATGCGGGCAACGGTGGCTTTGCCGCCCGAGATAAGGTGGGCATACGGCGAAACCTGCTGGAAGAGATGGCTCTTGCCCGTCCCGCGCGGCCCAAGCTCGACGAGGTTGTAGTTACGTTCGACAAAGGGGATCATCCGCAGGATGAAGGAATCACGGGCCCGCTCGGAGAGACCCTCCGACTCGATTCCAATGCTCCGCAAGAGGAAGGCCTTCCATTCCGCAGTCGTGAACTGTTTCCTGGCTTCCGCAAGCCGGTCGAGCACGTCGCGTTTGGAGAGCTGAATCCCCCGCAGGGAGTCCACGCCGAATGGGCGACCATTCTTTTCCTGGGCAATGGCGGCGTCATAGGACAGCGTGATCTCGGCGTAGAATCCGCCGGTGAGCATGCGCTCGTTTTCTTTTACCAGCTCCGGGCTGATACGCGCGTCGTTCAGCCGGAGACTTGGCAACGTCGCCAGGTACGAGTCCGTCTTGGCATCCAGGCGCGCACTGATCAGGTCAATGATCTTGACATCGCCCTTTTCGCGGGCACGAGACCTGAACAACTCCTCATCCCCGGCCTTGATCGTCCGCTCCGCGAGCTGGCGCTGAGCAATCTTGATACCCTCGTCGATCTCCTCGGCATCGGTGCTAGCGCAGTATCGGCCGAGCAGAAACTCGACCACGTAGGTCGGCACGGGGAACTGGCGGCTGAATGTTCGCACCAAGTCCTTGCGCACCAGGTATCCGTCAAGGACGGAGGCGGCGATCTTGTCGATGCGATCCATTTCCATCATCCGCCCTCCTTCCCGATTACGGTCGTGCATTGGACCGCGAGTCGCCCGTCATCGTCGATGATCACTATGGTTACCTCCTGGCCTTCGAGGTCCTCGTCCTCCACTACGACCGAGCTTGTGCCGTCTTCCTTGAACGGTTTCACGCCCATGACGACACTGGACGATGGATTGCCGGGATGCGACCGAAGATCAAGGGAAAGGCCGGTCGTATCGCCCTCAATGGCCACCTTGCATCGCAGGCCCTTCCAGGTCACATCGGTGATGTGAATCGCCTGTTGCGGTTCTGCCTTGCCGCCTGCTATGACGTGGAGCCGAAGCGTGAGGCATTCCTGAAGGCTGACGCCGCCGTGGGCATATTCCATCCCAGCCCGATAGCAGCTGACGCCATCCGCCAACGCGAATTCCTGATGAACGTTCCAGAACCACGGGAAGAGACGTTCCTCTGTGGAAGCCCCGGCCTTGAGCACCGCGCAGCGTCCCCATTGATTCTCCGTCAAAGCTGACGGTAGTTCCGTCTTCGGCAGGCCGCCGGGCAGGAGAAGCCACCCGTGGTCGGTGACCACGCAGACTGAGTCGAATCCCTTTGCCAGCCACTGCTCGATCCGGTCCGCGATCTCGGTCAGCATCGTTTCCAGATGCCTGGCGAGCTTCCATCCTCGCTCGTGGCCTTCATGGTCGATGTTGCCGACCTCGCACCATGCCGGGCCTTCGGGGAATAGGTCCTGCGATCTATCCGGGATGTGCCACCCCGCCTCGTCCAGGAGCTTCTGCAGGTGGTAGCCGCCCTTGAGGGATTGGCTGGTGGCCGCCACGCACGGCTCGAAGTCCGCATTTGCCTCCTGTCCGGCGATCAGATGGGCAACAGGTGTCACGGCGGGCTTTCCCGTGGCCGTGACGCTGGGAATGGCGGCCCAAACTGGTGTCTCTTCAACGTTCAGGTTTTTTAAGGTGAGCTTCTCGGAGAGCCGTCTGGCCACGTCGAAACGCAGACCGTCGACAAAGAGCACGCACTCCCCGGCTTTCCCTGGCTCAGGAGAAGCCAAGGTCTCCCGCTTCAGCGGATAGCCGTCACGATCCACGACCTTTTGCAGGTATCGCGCCGCGTCCTCGGCCCATGGCAGGTAGACGGCGCGAATGGCAACGGTCACCGGATTGAGGTCTTCCGGCTTGACCACGCAGGCCAGGGCCCGCACTACCGCGTCGTCAGTTCGCCAACCGCAAGAAAGGTACGCCTCGGCGAGGTCCTTGGTAGTCCCTGCGGTGAGGGCATTCCCCGTCAGGTCGGCCAGTTTTGCCAGATGCTCCATGGCGCATGCAAGAGCGGCCTCTCCCAGTTCCGCCCAGACGAGATTCCTTCTTTCCCTGTGCCTCGACTCTAAATCCTTGAGGCATTTTCTGGCCTCGTGGGCGGGCTGGCTTTGTATCTTGAGTAATTCATTGCGGAGCGACTGTTCCTGCCGCTCATTCCATTGCGGCCAACCGCCGTGAGTGGAGGCGTTGGAGAACAGGCCGGTTTGCGGCTCGGAGCACTGCCGGATGAGCGCCGGGATGTGCGGGTATCTCCTGGGGGCCTCGCAGAACCGCTCCCACACAGGCACCCATGGGCCTTTGTGTGCCGCCAGTAGTTCCGCGCCCCTGAGATTCCCGTCGTCCACAGGGTCGAACGCAAGCTGCGACTTGCAGACCTCAACGAAACCGATCCAGGCGTTTTCGTCGCGACCCGCCTTGAACGCCTCGCCCTGATCAAGCCACTGAAGTAGGTCACGCACCGGATCGCCGCCTGTCAGCAGCGTGTTGAAGTAGTCCTTGTCGAGGCGCTTGCCTCTCAGGAGATCAATCTCCTCGTCGAGCAGGCGATAGAGCGCGAGCTGCATCGCGTGCTTGGCATCATTATCCTGGGCCACGTCCAATCCGAGTCCGCCCTGGTCGGATTTCAGGAATGCCAGAATGGTCCAGTCTTTAGCGTTGATCTGCGACCAGATCACGCCGCTGTACTGCAGCTCGGCCAGGGGCTTCAGGTGATCGGGACAACTTTCGACCGCGCGCAAATCCTGGCGGCTGATTCCCGGCAGGTACAGGATAGGCGTCGAGCCGTTGGGCAGGTCGACATTCGGTGCCTTGCCCGCAATCACGCACCGCAGCCAAATAGCTGGCCCAGTCTTCTTGGCGACATCGTAGTCGCCGAGGATGAACATCTCCGGAAGTTCGGCCTGCAGACGCGCCGCGACAGCTTCCCACTGGCGGTCGCCATCGGGCCACAGGATGCACTGTGGGGCCACCTGGACGTCGGGATTGTGGACGGCCGCATCACGCAGCGCTTTGGTGAGGCGTTGAAGGATACTATCCATCTATCGCAACATCTCCCTTCAGTTCTTCCAACAGATCTCCGCGCCGGAAGGTCGCCGCCAGCCGTTGCAGGGACACATCTTGATTGCCATATAGCTTCTTGATGGCCTTCCCCACGGCGGCAACGGCCCCATTGAAGTATCTCTCCGCATCCTGCTCGCACTTGGCCTTGGCTGCTGCAAAGTTCAGGTGGGTCAGTTTGTCGAGGCCAATGCCCAGGTCCTTGAGGAGATAGCGCCCCATCAGCATCGCCAGGAAACACGACGCGTAGCTTACGAAGTCCGGCGAACCTTCGGGCGGACGTCTGCGCACGTTCTCGGCATGGCGGAAGAGCAGGACGGCGATGATGACTTGGGTCGCATTCAAATCATCCGAAAAGATCAGGTCGTAGAGCTTCCCGAAATGCTCCCGCCCGTAGAACTTCGCCTGGTGCGGGCGCTCGCGCCATACTGACAATACGGCCTCGGCCGCCGTCGCGCTGCTAATGTCGGTTGGCTTTAGCGATGCTTCGCTGCGGTGCCGGTGGTAGGAGAAGCCCAGGTCACGAATGGACGTTTCCAGGCTCTTCTGCTTAGGATCGTTCGAGCGCAGGTCGCGGAGGTCAACCGGGTTCTGGCTGTTCGTCGCGTAGATGATGCTTCGCACCAGGTCGGCGGATTCGCTCGGCAACTGATAAAGGCGGACAAGGACGAACGCCTTCTCCATTCCGGCGTCAATACCGGCCAGTGCCGCCAGAGTCGACTGAATGGTCTTGCAGGTCTGGCCTCCATTGATCACCTGTAGCCCGTCCACTCGTACCTGGTAGTTCTCCCCCTGTAGCGCATTGTAGGTGAACTTGTTGCACAGCAGAGTGATGCCGTTGTTGTAGAAATAGAAGTTGCCGCGTTCCGCCTCGGTCTTCAGCGTGTGCTCAATGCCCTGGTTGACACGGTTCCCCTGCAGACCCAGAAATCGGCGCACGTTCCGCTCGAGCAGGAGGTCGCCGTGGCGGTTGAAGAGCACCTCAACTTCCCGCACAGGCAGTTTCCCGATCAGCACCCGGCAGTAATCCATATCTTCGATGATGGCTTTGCCGGACAAACGCAAAGTGTCGTCCACTTGCTTGGCCGCCTGCATCAGGCGGACGATGCCATCGTGGTTGACGTGCTCCCATGCAACCTGCTCTTCCGGATATTCGGCACGGTCTATCAATTGCTGGGCGGTGGCTGGCCACGTCAGGCCATTGTTGCAGAGCACCACCCGCACTCGGGGAATATGGCCATCGCGAACCAGCGAGCGGATCTCCTCCAGCCGCTTAGTCAGGCTCGCGTTCGTCGTAATGACCGCATCCGGATCGAAGAGGTAGCGGATTGCCTGGATCACTTTCTCCACACCGGTCTGCGGGAAATTGGCATCCCCGGCCAGGTCCCGCTTGTACTTGCCCTGGAACAGGGTCACCACAAACTCGCCGTCTTCCACATCGCCGATGTGGAGAGCGTCCACACCGAAATCGTTGCCGCCTTCGGTAAGGCAGTCCAGCGCCTGCTCATCCGGCAGATCGAGCACGGTCTTGACCACAAGAAAAACGAACGCAACCGAACGTTGTTTGTCCTCGTCGTTCTTGATGTTCAGGCGCGTCTCGAACTCCGCCGCCAGGTCTTCGGCGAGCTTGCGCACGCGCTGATCGATGATGCCGGTATTGATGCTCATGACGATGTTCCCCCTTTGGCAGCTTCGCTCCGCGCACGCCGCTTGAATTCAAGGCTATAATGGCAGTCGTTGAAACGCTCACCCGTGAACTTCGGGCCGCCGGTGAAATCGGTGGTCTCGTCCCAGCCCCAAAACCACGGATACTCCCGGATCGGTCGGCGCGGTTCTTTGCCGCGATCCTTCCTCCAGTCGATCTTGGGTTTTTCGCGCAGGACGCCCGCGCCTTTCTTCTTGATGTCTGGCACGGACATGAAGGGCCTGATGTTCAGGCGGACGCCGTCGTTGAGGTCCGGCTCCCAGCCGATGGGCTGCTTCTCAATGGGCTTCCAGCGCACGAAGATGTCGTAGGGGACTTCGCCCGCCAGGACCAGTTCGAGGCGCTTCTTGAGTGTCTCAGCGGCGGCTAGGCGCTCCTGCGCCCCGTCCACGCCGGAAACGATGTCGTCCTTCTGGCGTTTGATCCAGTCGCCCAGGTAGGTGTAGATGAGGGTTTCCAGGTTCTTGCGGTTGAGCCGGTGGTAGTTGACCAGCGCGGCGAACCCGTCGCGCAGGCCGTCCCAGATGTGCCAGATGAAGGGACGCTGCTGGAAAAGCTCGCAGTGCTGGGCGAAGAAACCGTCGCGCAGCCAGGCATCGAGCGTCTTGCCCTCGAAACCGACCTCCTTCAGCAGGCGGTTGAGATAGCTCGGGCTCCAGTCCTTGCCGTAGGCGGCTGCCAGGAGGTTCAGCAGGCGATCAGACGCAGAAGCCTCGCCACGCACCGGCGGGAGGCAAACGATGCCATCCTTGTCAACCAGCGGCAGTAACTCGTCGCAACGTCTGACCAGTTCGCGCGCCCGGTCGCTAAGACGCATATTCTCATCTGTCTCGGCGGGCCAGCGGTAACCGAGCAAGCGGGCGACGGCGACCTGCAGTGGCGCAGTGGACGCGTCAGGACGTCCGTGGAATAGCCATTGCATGGGGTCGTCGCTTTCTGGTTCGGGGATCGGCTCGGGGACAACCTCTGCGGTCTTGTAGCGTACCTTGACCAGAACTTGATTTGTGATACCGAGATTCGGACTTATCTCCTTGACCTTCTCGACGAATGTTCGGTCTGAGCATATGGACCACAGAGTTGAAAGATACTCAGGCTTCTTCGGAACCAGCACTGCCAGGCTATTGTGGAAATGATCACCGAGATGAAGACTTGCACGCGGAACGCCTACTCGCGAAATCAGAACCCCTTGCTTACCCCATGCAAGATTCCCGCTCTCATGCATGTCATGAAGTTGCTGTCTGGTCTCTTTAGCATAAACGGATAGCTGTCCCTTGCCATTCTCCCAGAGCAACACATCATCGCATCCGTCGAACACCGCATTCCCTTTCCCGGCCCCACGGCAGTATACCCATCTCCTTCCGATATCAGTCACTTCCCAAAGCTTGCAGACGAACCGGTTAATATCCCCCGTTACAAGGCCCTGGTAAGAACTAGCCAACTCACGCAGTTCATGGCCCGAATTGTCTCGTATGGAAGTGGTAACAGACGCATCCGGGTTCTTCAGTTGGGACTTCTGTTTGATGACCGCAAGTTCTGCAGGCTGTTCCCCCCGCAACATCGCAGCTTTATCTTCGGGGCGACCGGCTGCGGAAACGTCGATCCCAGACATCAGTTGATCATCTCCCGGTGTAGCGGCGCTGAGCAACGGAAGGACCACGTTAACCACATGGCCGGATATGGTCTCGAAGGCACCGGGTCCCAGCCGGGCCACCATGTTCCAGGTGCGATTGAGCAGGAGCGTCTCGCGGAGATTCTTGTATGTAGTGAGGAAGAGCCAGTTCTGGGGAGTGACCAACGCCGTGGAGCCGCCCTTGGCGCAGAGTTCGAGGCAGCGCAGGACAAAGGCGGTGGCGAGGTCGGCCTTGCCGAGCGGATACTGGGTCTCCAGGTGCTCCTTGAGGATATCGTCCTGCTTGCCGCGCCCGAGGTAGGGCACGTTGGTGGCCACCAGGGTATAGCGCTCCGCCAGGAGATCGGCGGCCTTGGCCAGCCCGGCGGCCACCACTCCGAGTTCGTGACGTTCCGACGCGGGTGATTCCGATTTGACGGCGGCACGGAGGACTTGCAGCAGGGCCTGCATGCCGCGCTCGTCCAGGAGCCCGCTGCCCAGAAAGCGGTGAGGGTTGATCAGGCTGCCCAAGGTCGGCCCCTTGCTGAAAAGCTCATACAGCTGGCCGAAAAAGAACCGCAAATTGGTGACAATGGATTGGCCTGCCAGGATTTCCATCCATTGCTCACGTGACCCGCCAACAGACAAACCCGTGCACGCCACATTCAACTCCGGCAGTTGCCGGTATCCGCCCGCGTCCGGATACCTCCAGGCCGCTAGGGCCAGAGCAAAAGCGGCCAGTTCCACGCACCGCTGGTCAATCTCAAGACCGTGGATGTTCTCGGAGAGCACCTGATCCACCGCCTCGCGTGCGGACAGCCCGTCCCGCTCCATGCGCATGGGGACGAGCATGAGGAACGCCGCAACCAGGAAATGCCCCGACCCGCAGCAGGGATCGAGCGTCTTCAGTTCTGCCAGATTCTGCGGCCAGCCGTCGAAGGTCCCTGCAGCCGGTGTCCACTTGCCGTCCTCGCCCTTCACAAAGCGCAGGTATTCCAAAGGTACGCTGAGAAGCGATGCCTTTGTGCGCAGTTCTTCCTCGTCCTTTGCCGTCTTAAGGTCCGCCTCAGTCAGCCGCCGTGCCGCCCACCACGCACCGAGGGAGTTGTCGAGCAGGAAGCTGACCATGTAAGGTTCGGTGAAAAGCTGGGTAACGGCGGGGAGCTCCCGCGCTCCGATCTTGACCTCGGATGCGTTGACAGCGTCTTTCCGTTTGGCCTGCCAGAACTGGTAGACCCATCCCAGGGAATCCGATGCCTGAAACACGTCCTCCGGCAGGTCGACCAGGAGCCGTTCCAGGTTCTGCTGATGTTCCGGCGGCAGTTCCAACTGGAAGACCGGGGAGTCCGGCCGGAATATCTGCGGCAACATCCGCGCTGCGAAGCGCGAGGCGAGTTCCCATCCGTTCTTCGCGCCTTCCTCGGCGGCCAGGTCCTCGCATTCCTCCAGGCTCACCGCCACGGGATCATCCGGGTCCGGGTACATCAGCAAGTTGTTCTCGGCCAGGAAGCGGGCGAAGAGCATGCGGTGCCAGTGCTCGTAGGCGATCTCCTCGACCAGGCGGTCGATCTCCTGCGTGTCTTTCTTGTCGTGCCGGAAGTCGCCGAGCTGGCGGCCGTGGATGCGCAGTTTGCGGCGCAGTTCTTTCTCATCGGCACTGAGATGGGCATAGGGTTTGGGCTCGCCCACACCGAGTTGCTCAACGGCGGCCCGGGAGGCGGCCTCAGCCACGTCCCGCGCCTCCATCACGGTGCGTTCGAGTTTGTTTCTGAGCGTCTTTTCGAGTGCCTGCATTCCTATCGTCCTTGTTCGCGTCAACGGATGATCACCGGTCCCTTGGCCACGGCCTTCTTCAGCTGCTCCTGGACATCCTTCACCCAGGCATCCACATCCTCGGGCGACTTGAGCGTGCGGCGCGGGATGTCAACGGCCTGCGTCTCCGGTTCCAGTGACTTGGCGGCCAGTTCCCGAGCCCGGTCGAATCGGCCGGGAAGAGCGTCGATACGGTCGCGCCAGACCACCAGGGGATGCTGATCGAGCGCGGAGACCAGTTCCTGGTACGTGCCGAGGGAGAGTTTGGGTGCATCCGCAATGCCGGACTGCCCGCGTATGGCCTCGCGCTCGTCCTCGGCCAGTTGCTGCCAGAAGGTGTCCTTTTCGAGCGCCGAGGTCTTCTCCTTCAGTTCCTCCGCGTATCGCTTCTGCTGTGCGGCCAGTTCGGCTCGAAGGGCATCCTCCAGCGACTTGAGGAGCGGCTGATTCGGATCGGGCTCGGCCAGAAGCAGGCGCTGCTTCTCGATGGCCTCGGCCTGTTGCCGCGCTTCCTGGGCGGCCTTCAGGTCACCAGCGTACTTCAGGAGGCCGCGGAGCTTCTCCCAGGTCGGCCAGCGTTTCTCGATGCGCGTGGCTTGGTCTTCCCAGGCCTCGATGGATGTCTTGAGCTCGTCGCGCCGGTTGTAAACAGCCAGGAGCTGTTCGTTGCCCGAGGAGAGACGGATTTCCTCGAGTGACGCCACGTCAGGCCGTTCGGGCTTAGGCGCTTCGCCACCGGCCTTGTCCGCCAGATCGCCCGCGAGCCGCAGGAACTCGGGAATGGTGGCCAGTTCCTCGCCTTGTTTGGCCTGAACGCCGAGGCGCTGGAGGACTTTGCGAATCTGGATGCGCTGGCTCGTGGAAACCGTGGCCGATTCGACCTTGAATGTGGCCTTGCCAATGGCTTTACGTTCGAGGTCTTTGGGATCGACTGCACGGCCTCGGTCGTCTTGTGCCCGGATGAGACCAGCGATTAGGAGGACCTGCAGTCCGCCGTCCACGGCATCACGCGACCAACCGTAGGGCGACGCCTCGAAGTTTTCCCTGATGTCCGCACCCTTCTTTCCGCCAGCGATGAAGGCCAGAATCGCCTTGCAGACCGAATTCTTGGCGGGTTCGCCGTCGTCCCCGACCGCTTTGAGGGCATCGGGGGCACCTTGCTTCGCCTTGGCGTAGACCTTCTCCCAACCGGCATGGTCGGCCAGCCCGAACTGTGGGTAGAGTCGCTGGAGGGCATTCTCGGCTGCCTCCAGGATCATTTCCTGCAGGGAGTTTCCGAGGATTTCGCTCCCGCCGCCCTGGAACGCGTGCGCGCCGGAAAACGATTCATCCAGGAGTTCCCGGATCTTGGCTTCGGCGGTCTGCCGTGTCGTCTCCATTGCGGCCCGTGCCTCGGTGCCTTCGGGGCTGTTCGGAACGCCCCGCTTCTCCAACGTTGCAGTCGCGGCCTTGTAGTCGATCAGGTGGTGCCGCAGATCATCCGCCGAACGCTTGGGAATGAAAACGAAGATGGTCGGGGACTGGTTTCCTGCCTGACGAGCGTCTACGCGCACGGAGTTCTCATCGATGGCCCAGCCGTCCCGGACCCAGACGCAGACACGCTTGGAGGCATCCTGGGGCAGTTGGGCGTCGAATATGGGAGAGAGATCGCGGTTGACCTTGGCATTACCCTGGGTGAGCGACAGTTTCTTTACCAATTCGGCGAAGGTCCGGCGGATGCGGTCATCGCGTTCGGCCTCGACCCTGTGTGCCTCGTTGGCGAGCTGGCTGCGCTGGCTTAGGAATTCGTCGTTCCAGGCAGCGCTCTCTTCGGTCTGGATGCGGTATTCATCGCCAACCTTCATGAGGAGTTCGCACTTATCCAGAAGGCCGGGGAGTTTGTTGCGAAGCACACTGCTGCCAGCCGCCAGATCGTCGACCATGAGGTCGGCAACGGTGTCGAGCGTCGTGTGAATGCCGACCTCGTCGTTGCTGGCGGCGAGTTTGTTAATAAGGAAGACCAGGCCGCAGGCACGCGCCACAAACTGCTGGTCCGGCGAACCCTTGATCCACTTCATGGTCTTCTCGTGGACCTTTCGGGGCAGTATGCGCCCCTGGAGAAGCTTGTCGGCCGAGTCAAAGTATAAGAGGTCCGCCGGAATAACACATCCCAGAGAGGCGTCGAGATTGCTCTGAATGACCTTGTGCACCATGCTGAGCTGGTTGCGCAGCTGACTGTCAGTGCCCGTCTGATCGAGGACGCGCAGAGTGTATTCCCAGAAGCGCCGCCGGACCGGCAGGATGGGATAGTCCTGGGCGAAATGAGGCATGTCGTCCTGGCGATGCCCAATGCTCGTGCTGGCCAAATGCCTAGAAACTTCGCCAAGGTTCGTCTGCATGATCTTCTCGATCTCGCTGATGGCGTCCGGTTTTTTGGCGAGAATCACCTGCCGGATGACGGCGTCCACATCAGCGTCCGAGAGTTCGACGCGGATCGTGAAGCGGCCCTCCAGCTTTTTAAGATTTGCGGTGCCCGTGACTGCTGTCTGCCCCGTGCCAATGAAGAGCAATTTTCCGCCGATGTTCTTGCAGCAGGATTCGACTACCTCCTGGACTTCGAGAGACCGCTGGCTGTCTTCGCCAATGTACTGCTGAACTTCGTCGAGCACGATCAGGGTGAGCGGGAATCTCCCGTCCCGGGTCAACGCCTGGCGAATCGCCTTCAACATGTCGTCGCTGCTGATGTCCTGAACGAACGGGTAGAGATTGTTGAGCGTCTCTACGCAGGTAGCGGGTGACGAGAACAGGTTAGGCTTTGCCTTGACGAGCGCCGCGTGCAAGCCTTCGGCCACGTAGAAGTTGTCCAGCTCCTCGTGCCAGTCGTATCCGTTCTTCTCGACCTCTTTGCGTACCTTGTCGTAGATATCCTCATTGCGAAGCCACATGACGAAGCGGGCAACGGGGTACTGCTCTGGGAGCCCGGCCGACTTGAAAATGATTCGCAACAAGGCTAGGCGCACGCTACCGCTGGCGCTTGCCCCCAGGGTGCCAGATGCGGCGTGAAGGCCTCCGTGGCGCTTGCCCGCGGTGGTAAGCTCTTTCAGCAGATCCTGAATGCCTTGCGGTAGGTTGGCGATGCCTCGCGCGGTAGCGCCGTCGGGGAACCCCGTGTCCGACCACAACGCGCGCAGCATTTTCACGAGATGGGACTTGCCCGATCCATAGAAGCCGCTCACCCAGACGGCCGGTTGCTGGGCCTGGTTGATGTTCTTTAGATAGGTCTCGATGATGTGCGCCAGGCCCTTCTCGTACTGGCCATCGCAGACAAAGGTCTCCAGCTCGTACCGGAGGACCGCAAGTGCCTGATCGGTGCGTTCGTCGTTGACGTTGGCCACGCCCTCGTTGACGAGCTTCCTCGTTGAAGGGTCCTTGGTATAGATTTGTCTGTTGTTCATCGTACGCTCCTGTATCAGGCCTCCATGTCCGCAGTGATCGGTACGGCCAGGTAATTCCATCCGTCGTAACCGTCCAGCAGCCGATAATTGTTGTTCTCGAAGGTCCCCGGAAAGAAGACCACCAACCGTCCCTTGACCATCGGCGCGAGCTTGTCCACGACAGCCTTGACCTTGAGCAGGCCGAAGAGGGAACCGACGCCTTTCAGGGCGACCACGCTTCCATCATCTGCGCCCACCGTTTGCAGGAACTGGCCGAAACGGTCCGCTATGAAGTCCAGGTAGTGCGGTAGCAGCGTGGAGAGGAGATCGGGCTTTCGGTAGTAGCTCTCTGCATAGCGTTGCCCTGACAGCCACTCCGCGAAGGTGTCCGTCAGGTCGAATACGAACCAATCGTGGCCCGATTCGCGCGTGGCGATCTCGAACTCGTCGATCTTCGCCTGAAGCCGCAGTTCCTCGTTCTCGTTGTAGACGCAGAAGATCACTCGCTGAGCTGGGGCGGCGTTATCACGCCAGGGCACGCCGATAAACTTCGCGTAGGATGCGAGGAGTCGTCTAACTCTGTTCACGTATCCACTCCATTTCCTGCTGCGTCAGCAACGACGGGAACACGACCTCGATTACGTTGCTTACCCGCTTGAAAACGATCCACCCCTTGCGTGAAGCGGTTTCTGCAAGCTCTACGGCATTCTCGAACGAGCAGTCGAGCAACTTGGCGTAATCAGTCTTGAAAAGCGACTCGCCACGTTCACCGCTCAGGTATCCAACGAACAGTGCATAGGCTGTCGATCCCGGCGTGGGCTTGGCCTTCGACCTCGACTTTTTCACGCGGCCGGAAAGGTGGCCGGTCTGAGTCCAGGAGGAGGCGAGGTTTTGGGCGGTGGAAATCAGCGTTGCCTTGCTGAACCGGCCCGGATACTTCTTCTCCAGATATTCCTCCAACGCCTCGCGCGAGAAGACCTGGCCCTCCGACAATTTCAAGACAAAGGGGGCCGTGGCTCTGAGGAGGGGGTCCCGTGCGCAGGCGCAGAGCGCGGCGATAAGCGGACGCCCTTCAGGATCGCGCTGCCAGAAGTAGCGAAGAGTCCGGAACAGCGTGGTGTCTGAACTGAGCGCATAGAGGTCTGCAAGATGCCGACGGGTGAGCACTCGGGTCCGATGTGAACGTTTGCCGAGACAGTTGTCCTCTTCGATGGCGTGGACATAATCAGCCCTAGTCCCAGAGGATGCCGGGACAGCTTCCAGGAGGTGGCGTAGTTCAAGAAGCATCATGGTTCGAGCCATGTGGGCGCTACCGCGCGCGCATCTGAACCCGTACTTCTCCAGATTGCCGTTTGAGGACTCACTTTTCATCGGTCTTCAAATCATCCTTAACATCGCCGGCTGCGCCGGACTTCACCCACGCGTCCACTTCTTTCCTGTCGAACTTCCAAAGCCGACCGATCTTGTGGCCCGGCATCTGCCGTTCACTGATCCACTTGTAGACCGTATCCCGCTTGATGCCGAGATGGTCCGCAATCTCATCTACGGAGAGCCATCGGTCTTCCATCATGCGACTCCACTCACTGTTGGCTTCATCGGTTGCCTCGCAACAGCCTCTTTCTTTTGGTTGATCGGTGTTCCACGTTCCAGTCCTCGTCGCTTGCATCCCAATAAACCAGGACAAACAGGGTTACAATATATCAGATGGATGTCCAATGTCAAGCGGTTTGTCCGGTTATTTTCCATATTTGACCGAGTGTAACCGAGTCAAGGCTTTCGGGACCAGCGGGACCCACCCAGAGGGGTAAGCCTGCCCGAGATCGGGTCCTCCCCCACATAGAGCCAAGCGGGGAGAACGCTTTTTTTTACC
>CAZTQK010000057.1:0-21322 GCA_964615635.1 uncultured Planctomycetales bacterium | reverse complement strand
TCTGTGCAATCCGTGGTCCTTCTCCCGTCTCTGAATTGGTAGCCCGGTAGGTCGTGCTCTGCACGACATCTTTCTGCCTGACGAACGGCCCAACTCGTCTTGCGCAGCGTGCCCACTCCGCCGTAGCGACTACGGCTGCGAATGCCAGGACGTCGCAGAGCAGGACAGATTAACAGACGAATAGATGATTATTAATCATTCATCCTTCCACCCTGGACCATCTTTCTCGCTGTGGCCCGCGTTCTGTGCCTCTTCACTCCCGGTGCTGCTAAAACTAGCTGCGTCCCCGTTTTCACACGCTCAATCGCAGGCGATCGCGAACAGCTCGGCGTCGTACATGTTGAACCGGATCTTGACCGGCTTGCCCTTCAGATCGGCCAGTTTCCCGGCCGTCCAGTCCACCGGGAGGCGGGTCTCGTCGCGCATCTTGATCTTTGCGGTGAAACCGGGGACAGGTTGCCCGCTGTTGTCGAGCACCTCGATGTCCATTTCCTTGTAGACCCGGGCGTTGATCGACAGTGTCTGGCCGTTGAGAATCAGTGGACCGACCGTCCATGTCCCCTTGCTCTTCCAACTGCGGGCGGAAACGATCCGGCCGACGGGCGTGCGGGCCAGGCCGATGCCGGTGTAGTAGTGCTGTTTGCGCAGCGGATCGTCGTGGGTGAACGGATAGCCCGTGTAGTACAGCCACCACATGCCGTCCTTTTCGATGACGCCGGCGGCCTGGCGGGTCTGGCCCCAGTCCCACTGGCCCTCGGCGCTGCGAGGCAGAATGAACCGGCCTCGGAAGGGCCGGTGCCATTTGATCGTGTCGGTGCTGCAGGCCAGGCCGACCTCGATGTTATCCTGCTTGCCGCTGTGCCACTCCATGGTGGTGGCCAGGTACAAGTCGCCGACCGGCAGGACGCCGATTCCGTAGAATTGCAGGTAAGGCTCCCAGGCCTCGTCCTGGTCGTCGACGTAGAACGCCCACGTGGGCTTGTCGGTGTTCCACGTGATGCCGTCGGCGCTCTCGAACCGGGCGAACTGGCGGATGTTGCCCACGCCCTTGGTCGTCGAGTATGGACGTGGATTGCGCGTCATGACCTTGTGATAGCAGACGTACTTGCCGAGCCGCTCGAACCAGTAGACGCAGGAGACGTCGTCGATCACGCCCTCGACGAGCGGCCGGTCGGGCTCGCCGGGAAAGGTGGGCGTGACCTTGGCGTTGCCGGGGATACACGGCGTGGCGGAAGCGCGGCTCCAGCGAATTCCGTCGGGAGAGGTGAAGCGGTAGATCCCGTTTTCCTTTTCCTCCCCGATGCCGTCGGGTGAACGGGTCATCTGCAGGGCCCACATGACGTAATGCTGGTCCGCTGCGGCCGCCTTCGGGAAACGCCTGACCAGAGCGGGCACGACGCCCGTGTAAACGATGTTGTTGTCGCGGCTGCCGCGAACTTCGAACTGGCCCAGCGACGGCCTTTCCCATTGGATGCCGTCTTTGCTGGTCGCGTAGCCCACCAGGATGGTGCCGTCGCTTCCGGCGTAATACCACATCTTGAACAGTCGCTCGTTCTCGTCCCAGAGGATCTGCCCGACGCCGTGCGGCCACTTGGGGTCGGGTCTGATGATCGGGTTGCCGGCGTATCGGTGGAATGAGTGGACCAGCAGGGTGCAGGCGTCTCCGACCCCGCCCAGGCGATGATCGAGCATCAGGTACATCTGCCCGTTTTTCAAGGTGAGCGGCTCGGCTGCCGTGGATGCGGCAGGCCGGAACGACAAACCGGCAAGGGTGCTCGCGACAACGGCGAACGATGAAACGCACACGGCTTTCATGGCATAACCTCCGACTTGCTCCTCGTAAGTCCTGCTGATGAAGGAGGATTCTAGCGTTCAACCGCTCCGTGAGGAATGGGCCGGCGCGATGACAATCAGGGTGAACAGAAGGGTCATTCCTAGAGAACGGAATGTCCCCTTTTTTGGTTGAGGGGGGTTGGTGGGCATGATATCCTGCCTGCGTCGGGGCCGCCGTGGTCGGTGCGCCGTGAACAGAACAAGAGGAACAGCATGATTCGACCTGTGATGCTCGTCGAGGCGCTGCTCATTTGTGCCGTCGCGGCTCTGGCAGTGTCGGCCGCTGCCCCTCTGGGTGAACCGGGGTCGGTGGCCGCGTATCAACTCGATGCCGATCCTGCCGCGCGCCCTGCCTATGAGCGAGAGCATCGACTCACCGTCGTGTCCGCAGAGATCCGGCTGGGGCCGGTGGCCGACGTGGCCGAACAGGGCCCGTTCCAATGGTACGGCCTGTCCTGGACCCGGACGAACGGTCAGCGATATGAGATGTGGATTCTCGTTGACCGATGGCCCACGGAAACGGACAACCCACAAGTGCTGCATTACCTTTGGCGGGAGCCCGACTGGCCCGACGCCGTCAGCTTCGTGCATGAGGTGACGGACAAGCCGGTGCTGCCGCGTATTTGCCTCTGGACCCACGGCTGGCCGCAAGACCCGCGGATCGGGGGCGGAGCCAACCGGGCGCCGCTATCGGGTACGCCGGAGCACATCTTGCTGCAAGGGTGGCTGTTCAAGCGCACGGCAATCACGGAGACCGCATCGGTGCAGCCGCCGTCCGAGTGGACTACCGTCCAGCTCAACCCAGACCTGCTGATTGGCTGGATTGCCAAGGATCGGGACGTGGACGGGAGACCTTATTACCGACTCGCCGACGGCAAGTACCGGTATCAGGAAAACAGCGCCGACGACCTGATGGCGCATGCTCGCGCCGGAGCCAACTTCTTCACCGGTCGGCCCATTCTCGAGCACCTCACCCGCAGCCACCTTTTTCACAGCACGCACACGGGCAAGTGCCTCGATTGGCCCGCCGACCTGTACCGATCCAACTACTGGGGCCATCGGAACCACATCGATGAACCGGGCGTGATGATTCTGGGGGCGGATTGCCGCACCCCGGCCGAGGCGGTCCAGCGGCTGCAGAAAGCGGTCCGGACCGCGTTGCATCGAAAAGACGATGACCCGCGGACGTTCATGGATGCAAATATCGACAACCGCTTCGGCCGCGGTGACATGTCCATTGTCGAAGACGACTACCCTACGTGGGAAGTGTTCTTTGATAACGCCTGGTATCAGCTTGCCGTGCCGGGCCTCGGCGGCATCGTCGATCAGGACACGAAGATGTTCGGCCACGGTCGCCTGGTCGAGTCGTACAACATGGCTTTCGGCACCCGGATTCCGCCGACCACGGAGAACTCCTGCGCCATCCGCGCGGCGATCCTGCGCGGGGCGGCCCGCAACTTCAACAAGAAATGGGGCGTGGGCCTGTACGATCCGGATGGATTCAAGCTGCGGTCGGACAAAGTGGCGTACTTCTACGAGAAGGGCGCCACATATTTCTGGACGTGGACGGGCTGGGTGGGCATCGGTGACAACTCCGGACTGCCGTACCCCTATCAGCGGCAGTATTTCTCGCTGATTCGTCAGGCCTTTGCCAGAAACCCCAACCGGAACATGCCGGCCCTGCTGCGGGTGGCCAAGGTGGCGGTGGTCATTCCCTACGGCTACACCTTCTCGCCCAACCACATGAATCGCATGTTGCGGCTGCACCTTGAGCGAAAAAACGAAAAGGGCGCCACTTACCGAACCGTGCTGTCCAATGCCGCGACGGAAGTCGAGCGGCTGCTGCGAACAGGAGTCGAGTTCGACATCGCGGTCGACGACCCGCTGTTCAAGCCCGAAGGGTACGACGAGTTGATCTACGCACTGGAGGATGGGTGTGTCCGCATTGTGCGTCCCGGGCATGAGGATCTGCTGCTGGACGGACCTCGCCCCGTCGAGCGTCCCGACCTCGGACCCGGGCCCCGTTTGACCCTCGAAGTGGTCGGTGCCGTTCCGCCGGCGGGCGGCAAGGTCAAGTTGCGTGCCACGCCCGAGCTCGGCACGGGCGACTGGCACGCCGAAGTGCCAGTGCCGACCATCAACTGGGAAGTCTATGACGCCGAGCGCATCATGCCGATCACCGATTATGCCATCTTTCCCGTCCGCGGCCGGGAGCTCACCTTCAAGGTCGAGACCGAAGGCACATATGTGGTGCGTGTAGCGGCGGCCGACGTGTTCGGCAGGCCTGCAATCGCCTATGAGACCATTGTCGTGGCCGGTGTCGACAGGTAGCGGGGCTGCGGGGAATGTGCCGACTTGAGCGGTGCGGCATCCGGGGCCTCGGCCCGGCAGCAGAAAACTGTCCAGACCGCGACCACGATCCACGTCTCGTGTCTGTTCATCCAGAGACTCCGTGAACCAGGACCAGGGGGAGTTCTGGCGGCGGCTCCGTCCCCTCTTGCCTATCTTTGCCGCCTTGATCTCCCATCATACTGCGCCGGGCCGCCGCCTCGATGCTGTGGCCGAGAACTTGCCTCCTGGGGTTGTCCTGAGTTAGGCAAAGTGAACCACCGACCGCTGGCGCTCATCGCGGGTTCCGAACGTTTTGTCGCCGATCACCACGAGAGCTCGAAAGGCAGGCACGTCCCACCCTGCCACGTAGTCAGGGCTGGTTCGGTAGTCGAATCAACCCGCGCGGCCCTGTGCGACTGGATTCCCTCCCCGCCGCCGTGCCGGATCTTGCTGCGTCCGCCCAATCCTCCCCGAGTCCGTTGTCAGGCAGTATCCATACCGATGGATTGTAGATGCCGACAGACCGGCGACCAGTCCGACTGCAGATTCCGTTTGTCCCTGATGCGAGCGCGACTGTGACCGGAGCAAGCGCATAGCCTGCGAATCATCGCCGGAAGCCTACGATGCTGCCAGGGTTGGTCGCTCCAGAAAGTGTTGAATGTCACACAGCTTAGCCAGAGGGAAACAAAAAAAAGTAAACCGAATCGTCGCGACGACGACAGGGCGCTATGATGCTCGTATGCTCACGCAGCATAACCACACAGTTCGTTATGCCACACGTCTGCCACGAGGTGGATGAAACAGTATGACTCACATTCAATGCTTAGTCTGGGCGGCGCTCGCCGCCTCCATGTTCCCTGCCGAGTTTTCTGCTGTGCTTGCCCAAGCGCCGGTGCACGTGATCGCACGCGACGGGGATCCCGCACCTGACACGCAAAGCGGCGTCACTTTCAAGGGTTTCAGCAGCGTCGTCATCAACAACCTGGGCTCGACTGCCTTCGTCAGCGGCCTGGATGGTCCCGGCGTCACCTCGGACAACGACACCGGCCTCTGGGCTGGGGCGGCAAACTCGCTCGGCCTGGCTGCACGCGAGGATGCGTCAGCCCCGGGAGCCCTGGGGGATACCAGGTTCGCGCAGTTTCAGTTTCCGTCGCTCAACAACCTTGGGCAGGTCGAGTTCTTTGCGCAACTCAGGGGCAGCGGTGTCAACGCCGGCAACGGATACGGCACCTGGGCCGGCTTGCCGGGCTTCATCCACCTTGCCTATCGCAACGGCGACCCGCTGCCCGGTATCAGTCCCGGGCTCAACGTGTCAACCGGAGCGTTTCCTGTCTACAGCAACACGGGGCAGGTCGCCTTCACCGGCATCTATGACGACCCGAGTCTGCCCGGCAGCCAGTTCGGCGTCTGGGCCGGAGCCCCCGGCGTCATCACCGCGGTTGCCGTTCCAGGCCAGCAGGCTCCAGGCTTCGCGGCCGGCGTCGAGTTTCGCAGCGCGCTGCTGCCCACCATCAATCCCAGCGGGCAGATTGCATACCTGGCTCGCGTGGAAGGCACCGGCGTCAATATCAACAACGATGCCGGCATCTGGTTGCACAGCGGCGGCAGTTCGAGCATCGCTGTGCGTGAAGGCGCTGCTGCACCGGGAGCGGGATCGTTCGTCGCGTTCGGCGACCGTTTCGCGGAACCGGCCATCAACGCATCGGGCGCCATTGCTTTCACCAACACGCTTGCCGGAATACCGGTGAACGACGACAACGAGCGCGCGCTCTACGCCGGTCAGCCCGGCAGCCTGAACATGGTTGCCCGCGAAGGCGGAATCGCGGTCGGCGCATCGCCCGGCGTGGTCTTCGATGATTTCGGAGACCGGCCGTTCATCGGCGGGTCGGGCGCCGCGGTGGCCCAGGTTAAGCTGCGAGGCGACGGCGTCAGCCCCGACAACGACGATGGCATCTGGGCCAATCCTACCGGCGTGTTCACCAAAGTGGCTCGCCAAGGTGACGCGGCTCCCGATACCACCGCCGGTTTCTTCACCCTGGGGGCGCCGACCGTCAACTTCCACGGTCAAACCGCGTTTTCGGCTTCTCTGGCGGGCAATGGCATCGATGCCTCCAATGACTCAGGTATCTGGGCAGTCGATCCATTCAATCGACTGGTGCCGGTGGCACGGGAAGGCCGGCCGCTAAGACTTGGGCCGGGCGATGACCGAACGATCAGCGGGCTGCAATTGCTCGCCGGATCCGGCGGGCAGGACGGGCGGAGCAGCAGCTTCAACGCGGCCTCGCAGCTCGCTTTCAGTGCCGCCTTCATGGACGGCACCTCAGCCGCGGTGGTTGCACGGGTCGGCGGGACTGCGCGCGTCAGCGACATCGCGCCGGTCCTCGGGGCAGCGGCGGCCAACGGCTACGGCCTGGGAACGCCGGCGACGGTCGGTGACATCGTCTCCGTCCTGGGTGACGCCGGTTACATCCGCTTTGCCGAGGTCGCCCCTGCAGGTGAAACGGACCATATTTTGATGGATTTTGCAGGTACCGAGATGGGCGTGCAGGCCGCACTGGCGGAAATCGCCTCCGGCGGCGACATGTATGGTTATTCGTTCACCCACTTGGCCGGCGGCGACTTCCAGGCCATGCTGCAAGTCCCGAGCTCCGGGCTCACGCCGCAGTATTTCTACTGGAACATCCTCAACATCGGTGGTGTTGACTTACAGCGCGTGCAGTTCATTCCAGAGCCCGCGACGCTGCTTCTGCTCGTCGTGGCGGGTCCGGTCCTCGCACACAACCGGAGTCGGAAAGAAGCTTAATTAGGTACGATGGATGCCTGCCGCGGTGGCGGTGTCCCGGCGTTTTTCAGGTATATGATCAGGGAGAAGACCATGCGGAACCATGTGGTTACGGGATTGTTGTGCCTCGCGGCTTCGTGGGTGCCGGCCACCTCAGCGTCGGCGGCGGCGATGGAATGGAACACACTGTTCGAAGCAGCCTCCGGGCCTCTGTATCCTTCGAGCGGGCACGTCGAGTTCGGCCTGCGTGAAGGGTTGCTGCTTCCCGCCGTACAGCGCTCCCTGATCCAGGTCGGTCTCGAGAATGTGATATGCGACGGCTCAGTCATGCCCGCCGCCATTCTGGGCGGCGACAACGGCGGGGGCGCGGGGATCGGACCGCGAGCATCACTCAACCTCTCCGTCGGTGATGCCGTTGGCGAAACCCTCACCGTCGACGTTCTCATCGAGGCCTTCGGCAACGGGTCCGTGCGTCAGGGAGCAGTCATGCAGGATTTCCATTTCAACGGCGCCGGTTTCAGTCTTATGTTTGACGTGATCCCGGGCGACGGCAGCGTCCACAAGCACGTCTGGCTGGGCAACATCGCCTCGGCTCAGCCGTTTGAGTTCGGAAACGCCAGCGCCGCGGTGTTGGGCGACGGCTCGGTCCGGCTGCTCCTGGGCCTCAGCCGTCTGCCGGGAAACCAGATCCTGAGCGAACCGGTTGTGGCGATGAGTATGTCCGCCGACTTCGTCCCCGAGCCGGCGACCGCCGTGCTGCTGGGCATTGGCGCTGTTCTGCTGCGAAGCCGATGGCGCGACAGGGGCCTCATCGTTGCAGCAAACCGCAAGCCCTGACGCGAGACGAGATCTTGCCCAAACATCCGGCTTCGGGTAGACGTATTTGCCATGAGCCAGTTCCCCGACTACCCAAGCGGCTATGAAACATCATCTTATTCTCCGATCTCGCCCGCCCCGCCGCCGGTCAAGACATCGGGGCTTGCGATCGCCTCTCTCCTATTCGGCATAGGCGGGCTGCTGACATGCTGTGCGATGCTTTTCGGCATCGTGGGCCTGGTGCTTGGGATCGCGGCTTTGCCGCCCATCAAGCGCGGCGAGGCCCAGGGCAGGAGCCTGGCGATTGCCGGCATCGTCCTGAGTATCATTGGTCTCGTTGTGGGCGCCGCCCTCTGGCTCCTGCTGGCTCTGTCACCCGACAACACGCCGGTGTCCGGTCCGGCGGTCACCGCCAAGCAACGCAATACCCTGCAGGCGATCGGCGCACTCAAGGACGGGGAGACGATCGAGATGTTCTGCTGCAGCGGTATGTTCTCCATTAAAGAAGGCGGCGTCGTGTTGACCGACGGCCGACTGGTCATCTACGGCAAGGGAACTCAGATCCAGGAATGCCGGTTGGCCGACATAGCGGGGATCGACTTCACGCCTGCCGAGAATTGGCTCAGTGATGGACAGTTCGTGCTCGACCTCGATGACGGCCGGATCTTCACGTTCACCATTGATGGGCTGGAGGCCGGCGACAAATTGTTCCATCGCACGCTGAGCAGGCTGGTGGAGGAGGCCAGAAAGAAAGCCGGCAAATCGGCCATGAAAGCGGGAGCGGAAGCAACGGAATGACCAGGCCCGGATAGCGCCGTTGCTCCCAAGCGGCGGTGAACGGCAATTGTCCCGCCAGAGAAGCCGCACGCTGCCAGGCAATACAGCATCATGAGGAGGCTGCTTGATGAAGGTTACCTGCCTTGTCCGGAGAACAACCTACTCCGCACTCACGGTGTTGATGCTGCTGGCCGTCGGTTGTCAGCAGCCCCAGACCCGGCAAGCTCTGGACCTCAAGGGGCTGACGCCGCTCAACCCGGCCAGAGGTGTCCAGGATTCCAAGACCGATCTGCTGTGGTATGACGCGACGCTGCTTGCCGTCGAAGGCCGAGGTTGGTCCGAAACCGAGGACTTCTACGACCGCTTGTCGGCCAAATCGAAGAGTGTGGTTCGCTCCGAAGTGTGGGGCCTGAGCAAGAACTCGGCTGGGCTGTGCATTCGTTTCGTGACTGATTCGGATCGGATCGCCGCCCGATGGACGACGACATCGAAGAACATGGCGATGGATCACATGCCGGCTACCGGAGTCAGCGGCCTGGACCTGTATGTGAAAGACGGCGGCCAGTGGCAATGGGTTGCCGTGGGCCGCGCGAGGAGTGCGCCCACCAACGAGAGCGTGCTGGCCAAAGAGATCCCAGCCGGTGTCCACGAGTACGTGCTGTACCTGCCGCTGTACAACGGGATCAGGTCTCTGGAGATCGGCGTGGCTCCCAAGGCCGCTTTGGCGCAACCCCGTCCACGCCCAGCCGGGTTTGACCGACCGATGTGCTTCTACGGAACCTCGATTACCCAGGGCGGATGCGCCTCACGGCCGGGCATGGTCTACACCGCTATCCTGGGGAGATGGCTGGACCGTCCGGTGATCAACCTTGGCTTCTCGGGCAACGGGCGGATGGACCCGGAACTGGCCGTGCTGCTGGGCGAGATCGACGCGTCGGTTTACGTTCTCGATACCCTGCCGAATATGACCAAACCAATGGTTGAGGAACGCCTGGAATCATTCGTGAAAGCCCTTCGCAAGGCCAGGCCGCAGACACCGATCGTGCTGGTCGAGAGCGTGCCGTACCAGGGCGAGGCGTTCCTGACCAAGCAGCGGCAGGCGGTCGCAGACAAGAACGCGGCCCTGCGAAAGGCGTATGAGAACCTCAAGGCAGGCGGCGTCAGGAACCTCGCCTACGTGACCAATCAGAACCTGACCGGCACCGACGGTGAGGGTTCTGTCGATGGCTCACACCTGACGGATCTCGGCTTCTTGCGATTCGCGGAGGCTCTCGAACCAGTGTTACGGAAGGCACTTCAAGAGTGAGTGGATAGCAGGAGGTGCAGGAGGTGGGGCAACGTCGAGGTCGCCAAGGCGAACGAGACCTGCCGTACCGTCCAGCCCGAGCCGGCAGATCGAGTGCCATCGCCAGCCACGATCAGAACAGGAAGACGTGCCAACAGGGCCATCGGTACTACTTGCCAGCGTCTCGACGCTGCTGTCGCATTCATGATTGTGGTCAGGCGTCAGGCGATGGGGGTCCGCCTATTTCCCCGCGTTCCGTTATCGTCTTTCTTTCCGGAACACCCACCGTGTTACCCCTGTATCCAGAAACCGGGAGACACTGCGCTCTTTGACAAGCGAATTACTGTACGCGAAGCAGCCACCAACCGCAGAGGCGAGCGTCTGGCTAAGCAAGTCTGGCTGACAGCTCACCCCTGATGGCCCTTTACCAAACGAACCCAAAGCCAGGCAAGTTAGGCAAAATGGACAATCTCCGTTCGCGCGGTCAACCGTCGGCATTCCACGGGCCAAGGCTTCGCCCAGCCAAATCTGACCGACAACCGCTAGTTGGTCACCGCCACCTCGTTTTGCGGAACAAAGCCAAACTTGGATACTCTGGGAAAGATAGAGAATCCCCAGTCTCGAACCTGTCGTTCCGATGTTCACAGCCACCCGACGGGAATCGCATTGGCATTCTCGCTGAGCGGAATGAGATCCTTCGACAGGCAAACGACACCGGCCTCACCAACCTTCATCTTGAGCTTGCCGAGCGGCTTGAAGAACGCCGCCCAGTCCGGCCCCGGTGACGCCGATTTCTTGATCTCCAGTGGATACAGGGTGCGGTCCTGCAGGAAGATGAGATCGATCTCCTTGCGATCTTTGTCCCGGTAGTAGTAGACCTCAGGCGTTTGTCCTCGATGCCACCAGCTCTTGAGAATCTCGCTCACGACGTGAGTCTCCAGGACGGGGCCGGACATCGCTCCGCTTTCGAGTGTTTCCGGCGACGACCAGTCCGTGAGGTAAGAGCACAGCCCGGTATCCAGAAAGTAGAGCTTGGGCGCCTTGACCAGCCGCTTGGTCACGTTTGTGTGGTACGACGAGAGCAGGAACACCTGCATGCTGCCCCGGAGAATAGAAAGCCAGCTCTTGGCCGTGTTGACGCTGATATCGGCGTCGCGAGCCAGATCGGAAAGGTTCAGAAGGTTGCCCGTCCGGGCGGCACATGCCTTGAGGAATCTCAGGAAGGCCGCTTCGTCTCCAACCTGCGTCAGGTCCTTCACGTCCCGCTGTAGATAGGTCTGGAGATACGAACTGTAGAACAGATCGCGGTCCTTCACCGGCCCGGCGGTCAAAGCGGGGAATCCGCCCAACCAGATGTCACGATAGATGTGCTTCAGCGATGAAGACGCATGTGAGCCCAGCCGACACCGCTTCAGTCCACGGTTGGCAATACGGGCCGGTACTCATCCTTCTGCAGCCCGATCTTCTCCACCGGGATGCGCTGGAAACCCTTCGCCCACATGGGTGAATCGGGCTTGAGCTGGAACCGGTTGGCCTCGCCGTCCTTGAGGTAAGTCTCCTCGTCGATGGAGTTGTCCTGCAGGGTCACGATCTTGTCGGTGAGCTTGTCGTGCAGGTCGATGGGCTTGGCGCAGCCGACCATCACGTTGCGCACCAGCTTGTTGTACTTGGCCAGGGCTGGCTCATCCTGGTAGAGCGTGAGCAGTTGCGGGTACCGCGTGCTCCATGGCGTGTCCCTGTAGGGAATCGCATTGAGCCGTTCAATGAGCGTGTTGTCCCTCTGGTCGAAGTAGTACTTGGCCCAGCCCAGACCGCGCGAGTCGACGTGAATCCCGATGTTGCAGTCCACGAGAATGTTGTTTTCGACGGTGTTGTCACGTCCGCCGCCGACGAGCACCGCCCTGAAGACCTTATGGCAGATGTTGCCGTAGACCTTCACATCACTGGCCCAGTCGTCGAGGTAGATGGCCTGCGTGCCGACCCAGCTCTTGAACTCGCCGATGTGGTGGAAGTAATTGTGGCGAATCACGTTGCCGCGCCAGGTCCAGTCGCGGCCCATGTAGAACGCCCCGGCGTCGTCGGTTTCCATGACCACATGATGCACCTCGTTCAGTTCAATCACGTGTTCGTTGCCGCTCAGGCCCAGGGCCATGTGCGGGGCATCGTGGATCAGATTGTTGGCCGCCCGGCAACCGACGCCGGCCAGGCTGACGGCCGTGCGGTAGGTATTGCTGTTGCGGCTGTACCGATGAATGTGATTGTTGGTCGCATAGTGCTCGCCCGCAATCAGCTTCGCGCGGTCGCCGCCGTTGAGGCTGATGCCGCCGTCGCCGGTGTCGTAGATATCGCAACCGGCCACGCCGTGCTTCTCACCGCCGTCGACCGTGACCGCACGGCCGCCGGTATTTCGCAGCGTACACCCGGCGATGAGGTCCCGCTTGCCGCCCTTGATGGCAATCGCCGTTCCACGAATGTACTCGAATACCAACCCGCGGAAGGTCACATCGGTGACGTTGTCCATGCTGACGGCCGTCCCGAGAAGCGAGACGTACGTCTCGTTTGTCGCCATATCCGCCGGCGGCCAGAAGTAGAGGGTGCCGCTCTTGCGGTCCACGTACCATTCGCCCGGACTGTCGATCTCCGAGAGAAGATTGATCGCATAGTAGCGCTGCTCCTTGCGGTACCCATAGTGGTGATACGGCGTGACCAGGTTGATAACGCGCTTATCCGTATCGATCGATTCAACCTTCTGGTACGCGTCGGCCCAGTCCCAGAACCAGTAGCCGTGCAGCCAGATGTCGCTCTCGCCGGTCCAGCGTTTCGGGCGATCGCCCTCGTAGGTGAACTTGCCGACGAGATCGCCTTCCTTCCCGTGACTCTTGATCGGCTTGCCGCCCACCACGTCGGCGATCTTGGTGAAGCCCTCGTTCGGCCATCGTGACAACTGCATCGGCTTGCCGCCGAAGAACAACTCGATGCGCTTGGCCGCGGCCACGGGATCACCAAAGTCGGTCACACCGGCGGCCTTGAGATCGGCCTGCCTGACCTTGCCGCGAGCAGCCGGTTCGAGCCGGTCGAGAATCTCCCGGTCGGTAACAGGCCCGAACTCAGTGATCCTCTTGCCGCCCAACAGGCGCACCTTCTCATCCTTGTAGGCCCGGTATGCGATCGGCATCGTCTCGCTGCCGCTGTCCTCGGCCACAAGCTGAAACGTCTTGTCGAGATGGTAGTCCCCGCCGCGGATCCAGACGGTGATGCTGGCGGGCAGTCTACCAAGATTGTTCTTGACCTTGCGGATCTCGTCCCTGGCCCGCTCCAGCGTCGCGAAGGGTCCATCGGTTTTCTGGTCGTTCGGCGCAGCAAGCCGGCCCGACCATTGGTCATTGCCGTTGGCGGCCACATGCCACTCCGCGGCGGGTGGCGTTTGGGCTGCAGCGATCGACACCACACAGGACATGAATAGCGCACCGAACATGGCTTGGGTCCTCCGTTGCGGCGAGTCGGCAATCGTGTGCCACTGCTCTGTGAGCAGTGGGGTCTTCTCGCACTGCCGACACGGGCAGTGGCACACGCAAGCAGTACACTCGCGGAAAGAATACGGGCCTCCCGCTGGTTGTGCCAGACGGAGGCCCGATCACGTTTCTCATGGGGGGCAGCGTCGGGCGAAGCGAGAACTGCCACTTGAAAACGAAGGCAGGTCTCGGCCGCTTTGGCGACCTCGACCATGCCCTACCCTAGTTCTTTGGCCCTCGCCACGATGTTCTTCACACCGAGGCCGAGAGAGGCCAGGACGATGTCGCCATCCTTGCCGGACTTGGGAATCCGCGGGCAAGTCATGGCGAAAACCTTCACGTCGCCGCTGCGTGCGGCCGCCTCGGCCAGGGCCGCATTGAACCCGCCGGCGAAATTGTCCTCGACCGTCAGGATCACTCCGTTGGCCTTGCGCGCGGCCGACAGGATCGGCTCGGCATCCATCGGCAGGCAGTAGGCGTCGAACAGGTTGCACTTGACGCCGGCCTTCTCCAGTTCGCGAACCGCCGCCAGGGCCAGCGTGGTCATATACCCGCTGCCGACGACCGTCACCGCGTTGCCCTCGGCCAGTTTGCCGCAGCCGCCAAGCTTGAAGGTCGCATCCTGCGGATAGATCAGGGGGACGTCCGGTCGGTGGGTTCGGATGTAGCACAGGCCGTTGATGTTGGCCGCCATCTCGGTCAAGCGGTACGCAGCCACGGCGTCAGCCGGATGGAAGAAGGTCAGCGCCGGAGTGCCCCGACCGTCGTCCGCGCTGGTGTACGCACGGAAGTAGGCCAAGTCAGGCAGACTCATCTGGCTGGGGCCGTCGGCGCCCAGCGAACAGCCGGCGTGCGAACCGACGAGCTTGACGTTTGCGCGGGTAATCGCGGCCATCTCCAACTGGTCATAGCCGCGAGCCAGAAACTTGGCGAAACTGCTGGCGAAGGGGATGTAGCCGGCGGCCGAGAGACCCGCGGCCACCGAGATCATGTTCTGCTCGGCAATCTTGCACTCGAAGAAGCGATTCGGGAACGCCTTGCCGAAAAGGTTGGCGAAAGTCGAGTTGCTGACGTCGCCGTCGACGGCCACGATGCGCTCGTCGGCATGTCCGAGTGCCACCAGAGCCGCACCGTAGGCTCGCCGCGTCGAAAGCTTGTTCTTGGCTACCGCTTCGGCCATGCCGGTCTTGGCGACCGCCTCGGCGAAAGGCATGACGGCGATCTTGTCCTTTTTGGCCGGGCCGTTGGCCGAGGGCGGCATTGGCGGTTTGGGGGCCGGGCCGGACGCCTTGGAGAGCTTCAATTCGGCGGCCACTTTGTCCAGGCTGGCCTCAGCGTCGGCGACTTGGGCGGCCGTCAGCGGCTTGCCATGGTTGGACTTGTCCTTGAGGGAATCAACGCCCCAACCTTTCTGCGTGCGGGCCACGATTGCGATCGGCATCGAGCCTTCGCCGACCTTGGCGACCGCCGCAGCGATCTGGTCCATCTTGTGGCCGTCGACGTCCTGCACGTCATAGCCAAAAGCCTTGAGCTTGCCGACCAGCACGTCGGCCGACTGCTGCTTCGAGACGTAATCCGCCTGACCCTGGCCGTTGCAGTTGAAGATCGGGCAGACATTGACCAGCTTGTGGTCGATGATGAAGTCGAGTGCCTCCCAGATCTGCCCTTCCCGCGACTCACCGTCGCCGATGATCACGAAGATCCGCTTGTCGATCTTGCTGAGCCGGGCACCGAGCGCCAGACCGGCTCCGACCGACAGGCCCTGCCCAAGCGAACCCGTGGCCGCGTCGAAAAACGGGAACCCCTCAGCCGGGTTCGGATGCCCGTCAAGAACGCTGTCAAGCTCGCGAAGGGTCTTAAGGTCATCGAGCGTCAGGGTCCGCTTGGCGGCCGGCGATTTGCCCACCACCCCGCCCAGATCCGCGTAGGTGGCATACACGATGGGCACCGAGTGTCCCTCACTGAGCACAAGCCGGTCGCTGGCCGGGTTCCAGGGGTTGCCCGGGTCATAGCGCATCTGTTCGTACATCAGCGTCCCGACGATGTGCCCGAGCGACAAAGCGCTCGACGGATGCCCCGAACCGGCGGTAGTGGTCATTCTCACAACGTGCTTGCCCAACTCAATGACGCGGGATTCCAACGGATTGCTCATCCTAATTACCTGCGAAATATAACGTTAAGGACGCTTGGCCCCGATGACCGACAGCGGATGCGACAGCTTAGCGGGTCCAGAGCGACGTTTCAAGTGAAATGGTAGCCGGCCGTTTCTGTCGAGTCGCCGATACCGTCCGTTGCGGCTCTCCTGGCATGAGAGTATGGTCGATTCTAGGCAACCGATGCGGCGGCTGCTATCCCTACCCAGCGTAACGCGAGGTTGACGTCATGACGTGGAAGCGGCGGACCAGTGCGGTCGGACTGTTGGTGATGGCAATGGGGCTCTCGGCTCATGCAGCAGGGAAGGCCCCGCCACCAGGGTCGTCGTATGCTTTGCCTAACAACTTCTACGGGGCGCACTTGTTGGTCGGTGACGGGGCTGACGGCACGAAGGGCGACAAACACCTTCGCTGGGCACGGTATCTGGTCGGGCGATGGGGCTATGCCAAGACTCTCCTGAGTGGCGTTGACAAAAACACCAGCCAGACACCGCAAGGCTGGACCGATTACGTCAACAAATGCTATCGGCTCGAGCTGATCCCCGTGCTGCGGCTCGGCGGCCATTACGGAGACGGCGGTTGGCGAAAGCCCGAGGCCGACGCTCCGGGCGATTACGCCTCCATCGCCCAGGCGGTCAAACGCGTGGTGGCCGGCCTGCCGCGGACGGATATGTGCCCGCTTTACATCGAGGTGTGGAACGAGCCCAACCTGGCAGTTGAATGGAGCGGCCGGCCCAGTCCTCAGGAGTATGCCGACTTCTTTGTCGCGGTGGCCAAGGCGATTCGCTCCATCGGCGACTCGCGGATCAAGATCCTCAACGGCGGTTTGGCAACCAGCCCCGAGTGGGCCGAGAAGCTCTGCAAGGCAAACCCCGAGTTCATCAAGTCGTTTGACCTGTGGTCGTGTCATCCGTACCCGATGAATCGACCGCCATCGCTCAACCACCACGACAAGACCGTCAAACCGGGCTCGGACCTGACCATCGACTCGTACCTGCTGGAACTGGCCAAGCTGCGGGATGTCGGGCGGAAGGATGTCAGGGTCATGATCACCGAAACGGGATGGAACCTGGGCAACGCCGTTTACACCAAGTCAGAAGGGCACCCGATCATCGACGAGTACAACCGCGCGGACTACGCCATGCGGGCCTTCCGCGACCACTACCCGAACTGGCCCGAACTCGTGGCGGCGTTTCCCTTTGAGTTCTCCAACGAGGGCTGGCAGCAGTTCGACTACGTGTATCCTGAAAGCGGCATCAATCCGGACGGCTCGCCCACCAAGCCGCATTACCAGTACACGGTGGTCGCGGCCCTGGCCAAGCCGACCGACATCACGGGCGCCATCAGCGGCACGGTCACCGTCGCCGGCCTGGGCGTGCGGCTCGACGGTGCCGAAGTGAGTATCGGCGGAAAGCCTTTTACGTCTGACCCGATGGGCAACTACTTCTTCGGCAAGCTCAAACCCGGCTCCTATGACCTGAGCATCGGCAAACCCGGCTTCAAGGCCGTCAAACAGAAAGTCCGGGTCGCCGCGGCGAAGAACAGCGTCGCGGACGTCGCCCTGGAAGCGACCGTCAAGACCACGCTCAGCGGCGTCGTCAGCAGCGGCGATGACGACAAACCCGTGACCGACGCGGTAATCACGCTCCAGCCGGGTGATCGGCAAGCCAAGACCGACCAGAACGGCCGGTACGTGCTCAAGGACGTCATCCCTGCCCGCTACAAGCTGTTTGCCACGGCCCAGGGGCGCAACAAGTACGAAGCGGCCGATGTCCGCATCTCCAGCGAACAGGAGAATCGGCATGACCTGCGGCTCGGTCAGCGCGCGGAGCTGCCGCCGGGCGAGAACATGCTGAACAACGCAAGCATGGAGGCCGGTGGCGGCGGCGGCGGAAAGGAGTGGATCGCCCTGGGATTTGAGCCGCTGAAGGTCGACGGCGATGTGATGAGATCGAACCCCGGCGCGGTCACCGACAAGGCGGCCCACACCGGGCGGCTCTCGCAGAGTATGCGAGTATCACCGAAGGAAACCGTCATCCGCCAGATCACGCACTACAACACTGCCAGGGTGGGCACGAAGTACTTCGCGGGCATATGGATCAAGACCGACTGTCCGGATGATGAGGGGGCTGCATGGATCACGTTTGACGCCACCGACAACGGCGGTGGGGTGGTCGGGCATCTTGGTCCGAGCCGAAAGGTCACCGGACGCAGCGGCTGGACATGGGTTTCGCTGGAAGGCCCGGCCCCCAAAGGCAGCGAGCGACTCTCGCTCAATTTGCACACCAAGGGTAAAGTGGGTGTCGCCTATTTCGATGACGCGTTCGTCGGGGTCAAGACACCGGCGAGGTGAAACCGTGAGACTTCTTGTCACCGGTGCCGCGGGGCGGCTGGGCTTGCACGTGCTGGAGCGATTTTCGGCTTCGCACGAGATCGTCGCTTTTGATCGTGCCGATCCGCCGCAAGGGCTGCCTGCGGGTGTTCGCTACGTTCAGGCGGACCTTCGCGATGCAAGGGCAGTGCGCGAAGCCTGCGCCGGGTGTGAGGCGGTGGTTCATCTTGCCGCCATCCCCAGCCGGATGCCGACGATCCCGCAATCCGAGATCTTCGCCATTAACACGCAAGGGACTTACCACGTTCTCGAAGCGGCCGACCGGGCCGGGGCGGGAATGGTCGTACTGGCCGGCAGCCTGTGCGCGATCGGGCTTCCGACGTCGGTGGAGAACCACGGCCTGTCATACCTGCCGATCGATGAGGATCACCCTTGCCGGCCGAATCATGCCTACGACTTGAGCAAGCGGCTCAACGAGCTGACCGCCGAAACCTTCTCGCGGCTGAGCGGCCTGCCGACGATCTGCCTGCGGTTCCCGGCTCTGATCGACGTTCGACACGACAAGTGGTTTGCCAGGGAGATTCGCAGCTCGTCGCCGAAACTGGTGCTGGGTGATTACCTCGATTTCTCCGACGCGGTCAGCGCAATTGACGTGGCTCTGCACCGCCGGGACCTGAAGCATGAGGTGCTCTTCGTCAATGCCGAGACGATCGGGGCCGCCACGCCCACACCCGAGTATCTGCAGAGGTTCAACCCGGGACTCGAGTGGCGCGGGCCCGCGCCGACCGCCACGACCCCACTGATCAACTGCGCCCGCCTCAAGCGCGTCCTCGACTTCACACCGGCCGTCACCTGGCAGCAGGGGCTGGTCGAGACCGAATGAGCATTCTCAATTCCGCACTCGCCATCCGTCATACCCCAACGTTGCCGTATGCAGCGCCGGCGTGGAATCTCAGCCTCGTGATCCGGTTGAGGAGATCATCAGTCGAAATGCAGGAAGAGGTCTTTTCGCACGACCTTGGCCTGACGTCATCACGGCCACGGGACGGGCCGGTATGAGGTCAGTACGGGGTCTGGGCGAACGGGCACCGTCGGCGGCGAAGTCCGCAGGTCCACCACGGTCTCCAGCATGGACGATGAGAACAGGCCGATCCGCTCATTGCCGGCCACAACAACCTCGTTGTTCATGTCGATGCGACCGATCGCGCAGCCGATGTACATCACCACACTGTTGTTCGGGAAGTCCTTGATGCGTAGTCGCTTGGCCAGTGGGTGGCCGGCAACCCGAAAGCAGTGGTCAATGAGCTCCGTGCAGTAGAAACGTTCGTCGTCCGGGATGAATTTCTCATCGTAGATCACATCTTCGGCGATGAGCCTGTCCACCTCGGCCAGCACGAGCGGAATAAGGTACTGATACTCGGGCCGGAGCCGTCGAACGACCGTGTTCCAGGTCCCGTCCTGATACCAGTCGACCAGGTATCGCCGCGAGATCCCCACCGGGGAGACGTCGACCAGGATGACGCCGTCCGGAGCGATGCGATAGATGAGTGCCGCGTGGGACAGATCGCTCTCAGTCGCCTCGGCGACGACCTTGCTGAAGTCAACAAGACCACCGGCCAGCGGGGTGCGACTGAGGCGGAAGATAATGTCGCCTTCCTTCAGAACAGGCTCGAGAACGGGAACGTCACGCTTGGCCTGCTCGTTGAACTTCGCAACGGAGGGCGGGATCGGCGTCATCTGGCACCCTGCAGCCAGGAGTACGGACGCCGTGAGGAAGCATTTTGTCATCAGGCACGCCCTCGAAGGCATCGGCCGCGAAGCCCGGCCCGCGGGGGCCGGCGGTTCGAAGTTGGCGAGTATCATACCGCAGGCGCCCAGAAAAAGCCCGCGCCGGGGCAAATGCCCCTGCTCGGCCTCGCCGGAGCGCCCACGTCCGCTTGCGGGACACCATAAGCATCGGCTTCGGATACCCCGGCGCTTGAATGCCGCTTGACCGGCGCCGCAAGTTGGCTCATTATCCCCTTATCTCGGGCCATGTTATCACCTGCGTCGAGCAGAGCCCGGTCTGCGGAACTGCGCCGCTGGTGCGAGAATCCGTACGTGTTTAGCGTGCTGGGGTCTGGCTCTTTTTGCCCAAATGCGGTTCGCCGTACAATCTGGAGTGGTTGGCTCAGTCAGGCGGGGGCTCGGCGGCGCGAAAAAGACGGCAAAAAGTGCCTGACCCGCTGTCTTGCACGCTAAACACGCGCGAGAATCCTTTCTCGCACTCTGCCGGGCGAATCCTTTCGCTCGGCCGCAGCGGAGACCGGCGGGCCAGGGGCGCAGTAGCCGCACCAGGAAACCCAGAATCCGCATCTGTGCGTTCTGTGGTTTACTGAACCAGTTTTTGGCAGGAGTTCGCAATGATTCAATTCTCATCAGTAAGCAGACGATCTCTTTTGCTTGGCTTCTTCCTCGCCTCCCTCGCCGGCTGCGCGACCGATCCGCAGGCCCGCTGGCAGGGCCCGTTCTTCTTCATCCAGATGGCCGATCCGCAGTTCGGCATGTTTTCCGGCGACAAGGACGTCGAGAAGGAAACGGCTCTCTTCAGTCAGGCCATCGATCATGCCAACCGCCTGCGGCCGGCGTTCGTGGTCATCTGCGGCGATCTGATCAACAGGCCGGGTGACGAAGGCCAAACCGCGGAGTTCCTGCGTGTCGCCAACCGGCTCGATCGCAGCCTCCCCCTGTATCTCGTCTCGGGCAATCACGACGTCGACAACACGCCGACGCCCGCCAGCCTTGAACGCTACCGGCAGCGGTTCGGTCCGGACTGGTACGCCTTTTACCACGGCGGATGCCGCTTCGTGGTCATCAATACCACCGTGATCCACAACCCCTCCAAGGCCACCGAGGAAATGCAGCGGCAGGAAGCCTGGCTCAAGAATGAGCTGGCCGACCCGCGGCAACCACGGCCGGTCCACCGCATCGTCTTCCAGCACCATCCGTGGTTCATCCAGACAGCCGACGAGCCGGACGCTTATGAGAACATCCCCCGCTCGCGCCGCAGCCTGTACCTCGACTGGCTGACGCAGGCCGATGTCTCGGCCGTCTTCTGCGGCCATCGCCATGGCGACAGTAGTGCCCGCCAGGGCCGGATGGAGATCGTCTCCACCGGCCCGATCGGCAAGCCGCTGCGCAAAGATCCCTCCGGCCTGCGAATCGTCGAGGTGTACAAGGATCGGCTGGTACACCGATACTACCCGGTCGATGCCGTGCCGGAGAAGGTGTGTCTGGCGGGGAAATGAAAAAGCTGTCAGCTTTCAGCGGAGCAGTCAGCTTACTCAATACGGCTGTTAGCTCTTAGCTTTTAGCTCTTGGCCAAAAGGGGGTGGCCCACCCATCCGCCCCGTACGTGTTTAGCGTGCCGGGGTCTGGCTCTTTTTGCCCAAATGTGGTTCGCCGTACAGTCTGGAGTGGTTGGCTCAGTCAGGCGGGGGCTCGGCGGCGCGAAAAAGACGG
>CAZTQK010000056.1:0-21395 GCA_964615635.1 uncultured Planctomycetales bacterium | reverse complement strand
AAGCCCCCTCAAGCAACTTGCGGGCCAATTAAATCGACAGGCCCTGAAGCGATGGGGCACCCTCTTACTCATTCATCATTCATCAATCCGCATTCATCATTCGGTGGTCAATGTTTCATTCTCCGCTCGCGCCGGCGGAAGAAGGCCATCACATCCTTCATGTACGGCCGGTCGGTCGAGATCTCGAGCGAGTCGGCACCGATCGACCGCAGCAGGCCGGTCAACGACTGTTGCTCCTGGCGCCCGGCCTCCGAGAACAAGTCTCGGACCCGGCTCCGCCGCGTGTCCACAACCACCCGCTCGCCGGTCTCGGCGTCCTCGAGCTCGATCAGCCCCACGTCGGGCAGCGACGTCTCGCGCGGATCGGAGATCCGAACCGGAATGAGATCGTGCCGTGTGCGGGTCAAGGCCAGGTCTCGCTCGAAGTCCTCGTCGATGAAGTCGGATACCAGGAACACGACCGCCTTGCGCTTGAGCACCTTGTTGAGGAATTCCAGTGCCCCGGCCACATCGGTTCCCCCGGCTTGCGGCTCGAAGCTGAGCAGCTCGCGGATCACCCGAAGCACGTGACGCTTGCCCTTCTTGGCCGGAATGAACTTCTCGACGCGGTCGGTAAAGACCAGCAGGCCGATCTTGTCGTTGCTCTTGATCGCCGAGAACGCCAGCACCGCGCTGATCTCGGTCGCCAGGTCGATCTTGAGCAACTCGGAACTCCCGAACCGGCCCGACAGACTCACGTCCACCAGCAGCACGGCGGTCATCTCACGCTCTTCGACGTATCGCTTCACGTGCGCCCAGCCGGTGCGGGCGGTGACGTTCCAGTCGATCGCACGAATGTCGTCGCCGGGGATGTACTCACGAACCTCGTCGAACTCCATCCCGCGACCCTTGAAAACCGAGCGGTACTCGCCCACGATCACGTCGTTGACCAGCTTGTCGGCGCGCACCTGGATCCGCCGCACTTTCTTGAGCAGCTCGCGGGTCTTTTCGGCAGTGTCAGGCTTGGTCGGCATGCATCAGGCCTTATCGGGTTCCCCTAGCGAATAGCGAAGGAGCGCGAGAGCAGACCGTCGGGCTTCGGTTTTCTGATTTCTTTCGTCATGCTATTTTCGTCATTCAGATTTCATGCTCACGGCACGCGAATCGAGTCAAACACTTTCTTGAGGACATCCTCCGGGCCCATCTCCTCGGCCTCAGCCTCGTAGGAGAGAATCACGCGGTGGCGCAAGACGTCCATGCCGATGGCCTTCACGTCCTGCGGCGTGACATACCCGCGGCCCTGCATAAAGGCATGAGCCTTGGCCGCCAGCGTCAGTGCGATCGAGGCCCGCGGCGAAGCCCCATACTCGATGAGATTCGTGAGGTCTCCCAGCTTGGCGGCTGCCGGATCGCGCGTGGCGAACACGATGTCGATGATGTAGTCGCGGATCTTCTCGTCGACGTAGATCTCGTCCACGATTCCGCGGAGGCGGAGGATGTCTTCCGGTCGTATAACCGCGTTGACCTGACCGTCCGGCTTGGTGAAGGACATCCGGTCCACGATCTGCCGCTCCTCGCTGCGCGACGGGTAGTCAATCCTGAGCTTGAGCAGAAAGCGGTCCACTTGAGCCTCCGGAAGCGGATAGGTCCCTTCCTGTTCGAGAGGGTTCTGCGTGGCCAGGACCAGGAACGGCTCATCGAGCTTAAAGGTGTTCTCGCCGATCGATACCTGGCGCTCCTGCATGGCCTCGAGCAGCGCCGACTGCACCTTGGCCGGCGCCCGGTTGATCTCATCGGCCAGGATGATGTTGGCGAAGATCGGCCCCTTGCGAACGGTGAACTCGCCCGTCCGCTGGTTGTAGATCTGGGTCCCGATCAGGTCCGCCGGCAACAGGTCGGGCGTGAACTGGATCCGCTGGGCCTTGGCCTGGATGGCCCGACCCATGGTCGTCACCGTCAGGCTCTTGGCCAGTCCCGGGACCCCCTCCAGCAACACGTGCCCGTTGGACAGCAGACCGATGACCAGCCGCTCGATCATGTACCGCTGGCCAACGATGACCTTGCCGATCTCGTCGATCAGCGTCCGCACCGGCGCACTCTCGGCCGCAACCAGCTCTCCGATTCTTTTCACATCTGTCGTCATAATCCCAATCCTCAGCGATTCCGCCTTCTCCGGGCTGCATAAGTCGTTTATCCGCAAGGAGTACCAATGTACTTGCAGCCGTCGGGCTTTTTCAAGTTGTTACGGGCGCTTCCCCGGCGAGGTTCAGGGCTTGGCGTGCAACCTCTCCCACTTTTCCTCGGGGTCAGGACGGCGGACATAGCAGGGAAGCAGGTCGCCGCCGGGCGTGTATTGGCCTGCCTCAGCCAGACGCATTCCAACCCGCACCACATTCTCGGCCTTCGCAGCCCAGAGGCCGGAATCCAGGATGACCGCCCCGGAATCCAGGACCACCTGGCAGTGACGGGAAACACCGTCGCCTAGAACCGCCAGCGGGCGAGGGCAGCGAGCCAAGAAAGCCTGCGGGACGTCCATGTGAGCGTCACCGGTCGGCACATATCGACCGTCTCGGAACTCGAAAGCCCCGCAGAAAACCCGCCCGCTCTTGGCGTCCAGGATGACGGCCAAGTTGGGTGGCGGGGGTGTGATCGACAGCGCGTTGCACGTCAAGCATTCCAGCGTCGGTACGGCCACAACCTTGGCCCCGATCGCCCAGGAAAGGGTGCGGGCCACGGATACGCCGATACGCAGACCCGTGAAACTGCCCGGGCCAATTGAGACGAAGACTTCGGTCAGCGAGTCGGCTGGCCAACCCGCGTCCGCGAGCATTCGCTCGACGGCCGGCATCAACTCCGATGCACGGGCATGGACACCCAACGGGCCGGCGGCAGCAATAATCCGGCCCCCGCCCGTTGCCAGGACCACACTACCCGTCCTTCCGGAGGTTTCGATGGCGAGAATACGACGCTGCCCAACATCCATGGTCGGCATTCTAGCCGGACCGGACACTGGCGGCGACGGACTAGGTCCGGAGACGCAAGGCCTCGCGGCCACTGGCATCTTGTCAAACCTGATTTGGTGCCTGCAGACGGGCCTGCGGCGGGCCTGCGGACAGAAAGGACACCTCCCTGACGATGGCCAAAAGTGCTTGGACGGTCTGGGAGGGACGTGTTGGGTCCTACGCCCGCAGAGGGTATCGGTGCCAAGAATCCCTCCACGCTGAGAAGGAAAAGAAGAAAAGCAGCCACGATATCGGACCAGGACGCGCATTTCGAAGCCTCGGCCAGACGTTCGAACAGCCCTATATCATCCGTTAAATATTGTCAGTAATGAAGTTATGTATTTCAATCGATTCTGGGGTTTTCGGCTTGACCAGGGCCGACTCGTGAGTCACATTTTCAGGACGAAATCAGTATTTTCCCTTGCATTGGGACCAATTCGGTGCTATACTATTTAGTACTTAACTGGTGCTAATCGTGAAGATCTGTTCGCGAGAACCACAGTGAAAGGGAAACGACGATGAGCTCTCAAACAACACGCAACCCCCAGAATGGCAGGCCGGCAGGGAGAACACTCTGGTACGTGCCTGATCCCAGGATTCGCAGCAAGTCGGCAGCTCGCGAGGCGACGGCCGTCGCGGATTGGGTCCGGTCGGGCGTTGGCATGACCGAAAAGCCCGATGACCAGCAGCTTTTCGTTGCCATGCACACCTGTGCCTACTTTGCCAACCGGGCGATGCGGGACGCATGTGACGACCACGTCCGCTGGTCTGGTCGATGGGCTGCGATCCGCGAACACATTGTTCAGCAAAACCTGGGCCTGGCTTACTCGATGATGAGCCGGTTCAACACCCACCTGATCGACGAGGATGATCTGCTGAGCGACGCAATGCTGGGCTTGACCCGGGCAGTCGATCGCTTCAACCCCTGGCGAGGGTATCGTTTCAGTACCTATGCGTGCAACGTGATCGTCAGGGCTCTGATGCGACGGGGCAAGCGGGAACGGAACCGTCGCCGGCTGTTCCCGGTGCAGTACGAAGTCACCTTTGAGCGGCCCGAGACTCTGCCGGACAGCGAACGCGAGCTGTACGTCGAACGCTTGAGCCAGGTGCTGCAGGGTAATCTGGGACAATTGACAGACCTGGAGACGCGGGTTTTGTCGCAGCGGTTCACCGGCGAGCGCCAGGATCGCCTGACTTTCCAGGAGATCGGTGAAGAAGTCGGGCTGAGCAAGGAACGCGTGCGCCAGATACAGAACATCGCGATCAGGAAACTGCGCCGGGCGCTGGCGGCCGATCCGGTTCTTCAATGATGAGCCGCCGTACTCCCGCCGCCATCCGCATCGCATGAGCCGTAAACGCCGCCCTCGGCGAAGACCCGAAGGGGGGAGGGCTTGCGAGCGCACCCGGTGATCGACCGCTTCGGGAAAAAAAGGACAGGGAGAGAGAATGCCTTTGAAAGGCATGGAGCGGATCGGATCGCCGGAAACGCGAGCCGATCCGTTGTTTTTCTCGGAGGTTTATTGTGGGACCGCCGTGTGACAAGCGCCAGACTTCCGTGAAACCGGTGCGGTGCCGGGTTTTGCCGGGGCATGACCATTGTCTGTGCATGCGTTCCGGCGATCGGGTCAGGCAGGTGACGCTTGCTGGGTCTTGGCCAACGTCGCGTTGATCTTCTCGGCCAGCGTTTCCGCGGTGAACGGCTTGACGACGTAGTTGTTGACGCCAGCTTTGATGGCTTCGAGAACTCTGGTCTTCTCCGCTTCCGTGGTGCACATCATCAGTGGCAGGTTCTTGTCCGTTTCGCGTATCTTGCGGACCAGGGTGATGCCGTCCATGTTGGGCATGTTCCAGTCGATCAGGGCCAGATCGGGCCGGTTCTCGGCGATCATCTTGAGCGCTTCGACGCCGTCGGCGGCCTCGGCGACCTCGGTGTGACCGAGCTGGGCGAGCACGTTCTTCTGGATATTTCGGATGGTCCTCGAATCATCGACAAGCAGGATTTTCATGCTTTAAACTCCGTTTCAGCCCGCCACGGCAGCCATCGGCACCGAAGCCGAGGCCCCCGTTCCCTTTTGAACAACCATCGCCACCTCGACCGCAAACCGACCGAGCGGGCTGTCGCAGGGGATGACCAGTCGAGGAGTGATCTTCGACTGGAGCACCTCGTGGTCCGCCCCGATGATCACGCTTGGCAAAGAGATGCTGACCGACAGGCCCTCGAACTGGGCCTTGGCCTGGCCGGCAACCATGTTGGCGAGTTCGCCCAGGGCATCCGAGAAATCCGGATGTTGAGGAGTCAGCGCCGTTCCTGTGAACTTCGATGCCGTCTTCACCGCCGCTTCAGTGCGGAAGCACAGAATGACGCAGCCGGCGGCATCCCCCGAAAAACCGATCACCGCCGAGACGTCTGAGTTGCTCTCGTCGGGCGCCTTCAGGCGGGGTTTGCTGATCATGATCTCCGTGGACAACATGGTCTTGAAAACGTGCTTGACAGCCGCGATGAAGGGATTGATGTATCTTACGTCCATGACTCACACACCCTCAGTCTGTCTGCGATGGGTACCCCCATCCCGGTTGAGGACTGTCTCCCACATTGGATAGTTCCATATCGGTATGCGGGCACCGAGGCTGAATCTGGCAACTCTCGGGTGTCAACTTTGATCTTGTGTTTTCCATCGCGAAGGCTGATTCTCGGACGCCGAGCTTCCAGGCACTTGGGCTCCCGGCCAAGCGGGTCAGCCTACGCACGAGAGATAGGCCTGGGGCGATTGCCCGGCATGCCGACTCCTCGCTGCTGCCTGGGAAGCTGCCGACGCGCCGCAGGGCCCAAGTCTTGAGTATCAGGTATCGGTAAAAGCTTTTTTTACAGACACTTATGAGGAATTCTCTCCTCAGGTGGTCGGGGGCCCTTTACGGTACTAGTAATTATTACTGTTTCTGGGACCCCGGCGATGAAATGCAAGCGTGAGACCAGACAACGAGCCGCGGTTCTCGGCGTTTTGCGGTCGCTGAAGAACCACCCGACAGCCGCCGAGTTGCACGCTCTGGTCCGCAAGCAGGTGCCACGGATCAGCTTGGGAACGGTTTACCGCAACCTCGACGCCCTGGCGAGGCAAGGGACCATCCGACGGCTGGTCAGCGGGCGCTGCGAGGCACGTTTTGATGCCGACCTGAGCGGGCATTACCACGTGCGTTGTGCCGGCTGCGGGTGTGTCGGGGACGTGCCCGGCCTTGCCTTGCTGGACATGGACCTGGCCGATGTTCGCCGGAGGAGCGGGTTCGAGGTCCTCGACCACCATCTGGAATTCGTCGGGGTGTGCCCGCAATGCGCTCGCCGCGGTTGCTCGCCTGCCGGCGGGATGAGCAAGCCGGAAACGACCGGACGGAACCCGACAGGCCCAGGGCATTGAGAAAGACGGGCCGCGACGGCCTGACAAACACTTTTTGAATCAAGGAGTACGCAAGATGAACAAGAAGATCGAGAACGCGTTCAACAAGCAGATTAATGCAGAACTCTACTCCTCCTACCTCTACCTGGCCATGTCGGCCTGGCTGGAGTCGAAGAACTTCAAGGGCATGGCCCACTGGATGCGTGCCCAGGCCGCCGAGGAGCAGGCGCACGCCCTCAAGTTCTACGAATTCATTCACGACCGGGGCGGCCGCGTGAAGCTGGAGGCGATCGACGAACCCCCGGCCGACTGGTCATCACCCGCGGCGGCGTTCAAGGAGGCCTACAAGCACGAATGCAAGGTCTCCGCGCTGATCCACGACCTGGTCGACCTGGCGGCCAAGGAGAAAGACCACCCGGCGGCCAATTTCCTGCAGTGGTTCGTCAGCGAGCAGGTTGAAGAGGAGGCCCACGCCTCCGAGATTGCCGAGAAGCTGAGTATGATCGGCGACAGCAGAGGCCCAATCTTCATGATCGACTCCGAACTTGGCAAGCGCAGCGGCGACTGATTCTGCCGTTGTTCACTTGTCAAAGAACCTATGCACACCCGTCCGCGCGGCATCGGCAGACTATGGTGGGTCTGTTGGGCCCACCGCGTTCTGGAAACGCCGCCTGGGCTTTTATCCATTTTGCCCAGAGTGCCCGGTTTTGGCTTCGTTTGGCGCGGGCAGGCTATCAGCGTTCAGCCTTCAGCGTTCGGCCAGAGGGACCAGGAATACGATCGAATTCACTTTTCAAAGAGCGTTCGTTCGGACGGCGCGGAGTATCTCCGCTGGTTCCTTCGCCCATGTAACACCGCGAGCGTTCCGGAGGAGTGACCGGGAGTGGAGCGGGGGGCGGGAGATCCAAGGATGAAGGATGAGTCAAGGCAGAGACGGAGCCAAACCGCTGAATACGCGGACTACGCGGATGGGAGCGCGGCGACAGGGAAAGCCGGAAGACTCCGCCCGCAGATCAAGCGGATGGGCGCGGATGGTTGGGGTTGAGCCCGAAAGACACAAGACGGTAACGGGGCTGAGAGGCGATGGACGAAAGGTCCCTGTTGACTCTCAAGGGTTGTATCCAGGAAGTCGGCGTGCAGAGCACGCCCTACCGAGCTGACCCGCTCTTGTGCACGCTAAACACATACGGTTCAAGAGAACCTGGGCCACCTGTCTCTGGAGACCGAGGGGATGCCTTCGACAGGCTCCCTTCGGGTCTGAGCCTCAGGGTCGAAGACAGGCCGGGAAACCCCTCGGCTCGTCAAGAAGCGGGGCACAATTCGGGGCAACACCCGCTTTCTCACCGCAGCGGGCGCGGAGGTGGAGCGCCACGGTGGACCTGCGGGCGGAGGGCCTATAACCCGACGCGGGCGTTTGTGTCACCGGCGAGTTATATCGTATGTTCGATAATGGCCGAGCCCTTCGTTGAGGGCCTTTGAGGCACTGATCATCGGGTGTTGCGCCGGCGGGTGGGCGGACGGGCCGCGCCTCCGGGGGGGAAGATGGGGCCAACGGGACATGACCGTACCGAGGCGCTGGCGGCGCGATTCCGCGAGGCGTTCTCTTGCTTCGATCGCTATGCCCGCCAGGCATTTGCATCGGCGTTCGGGTCCGTCGCTCATTTCGTCGCGCAACACCGGATGAAGGTTCGCATCAGCGACGTGGTGCCCGACCAGCGTTCCTTCCAGTTTGTCATGCCTGATGACAGCCGGGTGACCATCTCCTTTTCCATCGAGGGCATCGACCAGTTGGAATGTACCTCTGAATGCTGGCTGCCGCGTGTGGGGCCCAGCGAGGGGGTGCGCTCGACGACCAGTCTTCGCGACGCCGACCGCCGATGGGGCGAGGCGTGCCTGTTGATGGCCCTGGACGGGTTTGTCCTCCGCTGGTCCGAGGCCGGACGACGACGCGAACGCACACTCGCGCTGACCGGCTGACGGAGCCGTCCGGCACAGCCTCTGCGCAAACCAATGGCACCACGGGTGTCGGCAGGGGTCCGACGTTGCCCTACCCTCTCCACACGTTCTCTCTGCGGCGGGCTCGCCGGTCTCAGAATCCGTTCATCGCCCGCATGACTTGGCCGCATCTGGTTTCACCCTTATGATCTTGGGCAAGGGCGAAAGTCGTGTGGATGGCACGGCGCGCGACCCGTACGGGAGCGGCTTGATGCGAGTGATCTACTTCGGTTCCGGTGCGTTCGCGGTGCCCGCCTTGCGATGGCTGACTAACAGCCCGCACGAGATCGCCGCGGTCGTCACCCAGCCTGACCGGCCCGCGGGCCGCGGCAAGAACCCGACGGCCACAGCCGTCGGCGCAATGGCTGAGTCGCTCGGACTACCCGTACACAAGACCGAGAACGCGAACGAAGCCGGCTTCGTCGAGCAGATCAGGAACCTGCGTGCGGACCTCGGCATCGTAGCGGCTTTCGGGCAGAAGCTTCACGCGCCGCTTCGCTCGGCGTTCGCCGGCGAGTGCATCAACATTCACAGTTCGCTGCTCCCGAAGTACCGCGGAGCGGCGCCGATCAACTGGGCGATTCTCAACGGCGAACCCAAGACGGGGGTAAGCGTCTTTCGCCTCGTCGATCGCATGGACGCCGGGCCGGTGCTGGTCCGCCGCGAGACCATGATCGGTTCCACGGAGACCGCCGAGGAGCTGCACGACCGTCTGGCGGGCATCGCCTGCGACGCGTTGGGGGCGGCACTCAGGCTGCTCGAACAGGATCTGCACCATCCCGGCGAGCCGCAGGACGAGTCTCTGGCCACGCCGGCGCCTAAACTGACCAAGGCGGACGGCATGCTGCGGTTTGATGAGACGGCCGAACAGATTGCCTTGCGGTGTCGGGCGATGTGGTCCTGGCCGGGGGCCAGGTGCCTCTACCGCGGCGCCGACGGGCGAGCAGAGGAGATCACCATCGCCACCGCCTCGGCCATTCCTACTCAAGCCGCCGAGCCGCCGGGGACGATCACCTCTTTGTTGACGGTCGCGACGCGGCAGGGGACTCTCGAGATTCACGGTCTTAAGCCGGCCGGCAAGCGAGGCATGGGCTGGCAGGACTTCGTGAACGGCCGGCATGTGAAGCCGGGCGACCGGCTGGAGGCCATCAACCCGTAGGAAATCGCGGCACGCTTGACGCAATGCCTCTGTGCGCCTCCCCTGATGGGGGAGAGAAAGCAATGTCGCTCTGGACTTGAAAACGTATGCAGTTCGTCGTTTTTGCGGCTTTCGCGATCATCCTGAGCCTGCCTGTCGAGGGACCTTCCCAGACATGGGTTCTGGTGCGTAGCCCCGCCTGGATCTTCGCCGCCGTGGCGGGCCATATTCTGGCCGCGGGGCTCGCCGGTGCGCTTGCCACGCGCTACGTCAAGACGAAGCTCGAATACGAAGCCTCCTGGCTGCCGGCCGCACAGCATCGCCTGGGCCGCGGTCACACGGCCATACGAGTCGTTCTCCTGACTACTTTCGTCGGATTGGTCTTCCTGACCGATTGGCTCCGACTCATCAGGAGCTGGAACGGAATCGCCTCCATCTGGGGCTTGGACGAGATCATTGCGATATCGCCGTTTTTCGCGGCGGTTTTCGCCTCGTACGTGGGGATCTATCCGGCCGACCGAGCCATCAGACAGGTCGCCATGGAACTGCGACTGTGGGCATCGGTCCCCGCTCGCCCGCCCTGGAGCCTGAGGGCGTTTATCAAGTTCATGTTCCGCCAGAACGTGCTCATTATTGCCGTGCCCATGTTGCCGATCATGGTGGCCAACGATTTTGTCCTGGTCTACGCCAAACCGATCCGAACTGCCGCGTTCGGCATCCTGTGGGCCGACCAAGCGGTGCTTGTCGCGATCGCAGGGCTCGTTTTTCTTGTGGCCCCGGTGATGCTGCGGTACATCTGGCACACCCGCGTGCTGCCGGACGGCGAGCTGCGCCGGCGCCTCGAAGGCCTCTGCCGGCGCGTGGGGCTGAAATACCGCCGAATCCTGATCTGGGAAAGTGACGGCATGGTGGTCAATGCCGCGGTGATGGGCCTGCTTCGGCCGGTGAGGTACATACTGCTTTCTGACGGCCTGCTGGAAATGATGGACGACGCCAAGATCGAGGCGGTTTTTGGCCACGAGGCCGGCCACGTCAAATGCCGGCACATCGAGTTCTACCTCCTGTTTGCCGTGCTGAGCATGCTCATCGTCGGCGGCGTCGTGGAGTTGATCATACGTGCAGATCAGCGATGGCCGGCTCTCTCCGAGCAGATCCCCGACCTCCAGGCCTACTTACCAGTATTGGCAACCGGGATGATTCTCCTCATCTGGTTGTTGGGCTTCGGGGCGGTTTCGCGGCAGTTTGAACTTCAGGCGGACCTGTTCGGCGCCAGAAGCGTGACGCGCACGGGGCAGGAATGCGGCATGCCCTGTCTCGTCCACCGACCTCCAGCGATTTCGGTTGCCAACGAGGATCTGGTGCTTGGCGAGGTGGTTTGTGCGTCCGCCGCGGCGCTGTTTGCGGAGGCCCTGAATCGCATCGCGGCGCTCAACGGCATTCCGATCGACGCCAAAAGCTGGCGGCATTCGAGCATCGCCCACCGAATGGCCCAATTACGCGATTACGCGTCGCGACCCGGATCGGCGGCCTGGCTGGACACGAAGGTCTTGATCATCAAAACCTCGCTTCTGGCAGGCACCGTGGCCGGGCTGCTGATCGCCTTGCTGATCTACTCCCCGCAGCTTCGCGAATGGTGCTGGGGCAATTGAACCGAAACACCCCTGGATCCTGGGGTCGGTCTGAACAGATTTCAGTGATTTATCTCCAGGAAACCTTGACAATCGCCATATCTGGGTCATAGTTGAATACGGTATCAGAACACATCTGCGAATGTCTTGCTGTCGCAACGGCCGTGACAATTCGAGGGCAAGACGATGGGCAAGAGAATTCTTCTGATCGAGGACAACCCTGATGACGAGGCCTTGACCCTCCGCGCATTCCGAAAGAACAACATCACCGACGCCGTGTCTGTGACCCGAGATGGGGCCGAAGCACTGGACTACCTGATGTGTACTGGTCCACACGCGAACCGAGATCCAACTGACCTGCCGTCCCTGATCCTGTTGGACCTGAAGCTGCCCAAGGTTGACGGCCTGGAAGTCCTGAGACGGATTCGCTCGGACCCCCGAACGGCGCGGATTCCCGTGGTCGCGTTGACGTCATCGGCCGAGGATCGCGACCGCCTCGAAAGCTATCATCTGCGAGCCAACAGCTACGTGCGAAAGCCCGTCGATTTCCACGAATTCATGGAGGCTGTCAAGCAACTGGGGCTCTATTGGACGACGGTCGACGCAACGCCGATCAATCCGACCGTCGAGCCGGCGGCCGACTCGCAGGCCAGCCAGTACGAGCAAACGTAGATCGCCCTGGAACGACGGTAGACTTGTTCCATCCGGCCGGGAGATCTTCTGTGGCTGGCCGGCAGGTTACACCTTTCACCGGCCAGACTGAACTCGGAGAAAGCCTTCCAGCATCGCTGCGGCTCGCGGTTGCTTCTTCCCGCCCGCGCCAATCGGCACGCTTCTACCCCTGTCAGTCGACATCGTCAAGCTTGTGCAGGGGGCCCGGGCCGGCCGCAGGGCGCCAGATTCGATGGGCCCTGGTTCTCGGTTCATCGGGTCGCTCTCAATAAGTTCTTTTGTGGAAATGGTTTATGCGTGATTATGGCTTCGCACCAGGTCGCCGCGTCGCCGGACCGATCGGACGACCCAGCCCCAACCTCGCTGCCGTTCAGCCCAGAACGCCCCTTCCGGAGCGGCCCATCGTGTTGTGGCCATGTATAGGCGAACGGCGCGCACGGCGGGAGTGAACATGGACTCTGGCAAGATCGAAAACGACCGGCACGAAGAACGCCGGGAGACCAGGAGCGGTACGCTGGGCAGCACCGGCCCAACGGGTTCTGCGGCCAGGTTGGTCCCGGCGGAATGCCGGCCCATTATTCCGCTGCTCAGCTACCAGCGGGCTGATATCGAATCACGGGCGAGGCTCAGTTGGTGCTGCTGGTCACGTCAGACGGGCAAGAGCTTCACGAAATCCCTCAAACGGCTTCTGCGCGGGGTGATACGGAGGCGGAATCAGATACTCCTTTCGGCAGGCGAGCGGCAGAGCGCCGAACTGATGCTCAAGGTGCGGCAGCACTGCCGGGCTCTGAACATCGCCTGCAGTTACCAAGGAGACCGCTTTTTCGAGGGGACCCGTTTCCGCGAACTGACCATGGAGCTGGCGAACGGCGTGCGAGTTATCGGACTACCCGCCAACCCGATGACCGCTCGCGGTTTCACTGGCGATGTGCTGTTGGATGAGTTTGCCATGCACCGCGACGACCGGGCGATCTGGGCGTCGATCTTCCCGACCATCCTTCGGGGCGGGGGTGAGTTAGACGTGGCGTCGACGCCCAGGGGGCGCGACAACCTGTTTGCCGAACTGCGGACCAACGAGCGGTTCGCCCGGTCGGTGGTGACCTTGCACGACGCCGTGGCCGCGGGACTGGAGGTCGATCCGGAGGAGATCCGTCGGTCGATGTCAGACGACGAGCTTTTCCGGCAGGAATTCCTCTGCGAGTTCCTGGATGGGTCGTCGGTCCTTCTGAGCCACGAACTGATCGCAGCCGTCGAGGACGCCTCTCTGAGCAAGGATGTCGACGTGACGTGGCAGCGACGGCGCAACGGCCCGCTTTCTGTCGGCGTGGACATCGGGCGGTGCCGGGACCTGACGGTGATGTGGGTGCTGGAGCGGGAAGGGGAAGTCTTGGTGACGCGAGGGGTGCGGGAATCGGTTGGCGAGCCTTTCCGCGACCAGTATCGGGCTTTGCGAGAGTTGCTGTCGCTGCGGGAGGTGGCCCGTTGTTGTATCGACGCAGGCGGCATCGGCATGGCACTGGCGGAGGCGGCAGTGGACGAGTTCGGCGGGTCGCGAGTCGAGCCCGTCACCTTCACCGGCGCGATCAAGGATGAACTGGCCAACCGCCTGCGGCTGCGCGTCGAAGAACGGACGATCCGAATTCCGGCCGACGAGGCGATCCGCAATGACTGGCACTCCGTCCGGCGAAGCGTGACGACGGCGGGGCCCTCGCGATACGAAGCCTCGCGGTCCGGCGGCGGTCATGCCGATCGCTTTTGGGCGGCATGCCTGGCGGTACGTGCGGCCGGGCAATCGGCCGGCGTGATCGAGCATCTGCGCGGGCCGAGCCTGCGGTTCGGCAGAGAGGGCATCTGGTAATCCGGCAACAGGTTGCAGACGGCGGACGAGAAATGGCACAACGGCACCAGGACCAAGAACAAGATCTCACATTTGAGATTTGAGATTGCAGATTTGAGATCGGAGGCCCCAGATTCGAGATCTGAGATTCCAAATCTGAGATCTGAGATTACAGATTTGAGATTGGAGGCGAAAAGAACAGAACACGGGATTGCAGATGGAGGAGTAACAGATGGGATTGAAGCGTTTGATTGCACATGCATTCGGTCGAGGGACAAAGCCGGCGCGACCGCGCATCGGGCAGATGGTGCAGCCAATGGCGGCGGATCGCTGGCGCGACTATCCGGCCGACGGCCTGACGCCGGGACGGTTGCTGCAGATTCTTCGCGAGGCGGACGACGGGGCCATCGATCGGTCCATGGCCCTGTATCAGCAAATGGAAGAAAAGGACGCGCACCTGTACGCCGTGGCCCGCACTCGGCGGCTGGCGCTGACCGGCTTGCCGTGGCAGGTGATCTCGGCGGCGGATGTACACGATGTTGCCGATCGAGCGGCGGCTGACGAGGCGGCCGACTACTGCCGCGAGGTGTTGTCGGGCATTGAGCGGTTCGGCGACGCGCTCGATCACCTGTCGCTGGCTCTCGGTCGCAACATCGCGGCCGCCGAGAACGTGTGGGAGTTCGCAGACGGCGAGTTGCGGCTGGTGGACATCGTGCCGGTGGCCTTCGAGCGGCTGACCATCGACGAGGCCGGGAAGCTCCGCGTGCTGACCGAGCAAATGCCGTACGATGGGATCGCATTGCCGCCGAACAAGTTCATCGTTCACGTGCCGCATGCCGCCAGCGGGCACCCGATGCGCGGGGGCCTGCTGCGGGCCAGCGCGATCGCCTACCTGGGCAAGCACCTGGCGATGAAGGACTGGATGGTTTTCGCCGAGGTGTTCGGCATGCCGGTTCGCATCGCGCGATATGAGCCGTCGGCGACGCCGGAAGAGAAGCGCGAGCTGCTAAGAATGCTCGAATCGTTGCGCGCCGATGCGGCCGGGATCTTCAGCAAGGCGGTGGAACTGCAATTGCTGGAGGCCGGTCAAGGCAAGGCGCCCCCGCCGTACGAGCACATCTGCGAGTTCTTCAACCGCGAGTTGAGCAAGGCGTGGCTGGGTGGAACGCTGACGGTCGAGACAACCGGGGCCGGGCTGGAGCGATCCTCGGGCGGACCGGGCGTTCACAACGAGGTGCGGCTGGACCTGCGGCAGGATGACATCGCCACCGAAGGGCGGACGATCCGGCGCGACGTCCTGGGGCCGGTCGCCCGGTTGCGGTTCGGCGAGCGGGTTCCGGTGCCTTGCTTCCGGCGTCAACTGGAGCTCCCGCGTGACCGGCGTGAGCTCAGCGAAGTCCTCGGCCGGGCGGTCAACGAACTGCGCATGCGCGTGCCCGCCCGCTGGGCACATGAGACGCTTGGAATCCCGGCTGCCGGCGAAGGAGAGGCGGTACTATCGAGAGACGTTGAGGCTCGTTGAGGCTGAGTGCGTAAAAACGGCCTGCCCAGGGGGCGCTGGGTTGCCGGATGCTTTTGTGGTAGAATGCGGGGGCTGGCTGGTGAGTGTTTCTCCAAACGAGGGTTGCACGAAGACTCGCCGGCCGTATTCAATTGAAAGGCATCGGCCATGCGAACGAGGGGCAAGACGGCAATCAAGCTGGGCTTTCCGCTGACTTTCCTTGCCATCTCCTCACCAGTCCTCGCCGGGAGGATCCACGTCGACGCGCGGGCGTCGGGGGCCAATAACGGCACGAGCTGGACCGACGCCTATGTGGATCTGCAGAGCGCGCTGGAGGCGGCGGTGTCGGGAGACCAGATCTGGGTCGCGGCCGGCACCTACCGGCCCAGCGCCCGGACGACTCCCGACGATCCTCGGTCTGCAACGTACACGCTGGTTCCGGGTGTCGGTCTCTACGGCGGTTTCGCGGGCAGCGAGACAAGCCTGGATCAGCGCAACCTCACCATCAATTGTACGGTTCTGTCGGGAGACTTGGCCGGCAACGATCAGATCAACGGTGACAAGAGCGACAACGCCTGCCATGTTCTCGAGCATGCGCAACGCTATCTGCCCGCGCCGAGCCTGGACGGATTCACGATCACCGGAGGACACGCTGACGGCACCACGGATCATCGCGACTGCGGCGCAGGGATCTACATCGATTGGGGGCCGATTGGCGTCCACAATTGCAGATTCACGGGCAACTTTGCCCGCCGCGGCGGGGCCGCGATTTGGCGCTATGGTACGGATATCCTCGATGCCACCGACTGTGTTTTCGAGGAAAACCAAAGCGATACCGGAAGCACGTCTCGGTGCTACAGCGGAGCCATCGAATCGTTTGGTCCTTACATCGCGCTCACGCGGTGCCTGTTCCGCAGGAACCTGGCCAAATCCTCTGGCGGCATCTACGGTTCGGTTGGCGGAGCCATCGCACAATACCATGGGGAGATCACTCTCGCCGACTGCACTTTCGAGGAGAACCGTGCCACGGGAAGCGGAGGAGCGTTGTACGTCGGATCGAGTGCATCCGCCCGGCTGACGCGCTGCACGTTCACGCGCAACATCGGCGAGCTGTGCGCCGGGGCCATCGTGGCCTTCAGTTACAGCGGGGTCACGGCCGAGAACTGCACGTTCACGGAGAATGCCAGCCTCAACGGTGGCAGCGACGGAGGCGGTGCGATCTTCCATGAGGACGGCCTGCTCACGCTGACGGACTGCACGTTCATCGCAAATCAGTCGACCCGAGGCGGAGCCTTGCGTCCTCAGTACACCACTGTCCGCGCGGCAAACTGCTTCTTCCAAGACAACTATGCACTGAACTACGGTGGCACCGCATACAGCCGAATGTCTGATGTGGTGATGGTCAACTGCGTGGTTGCCGGCAGCCAGGCCGGGCAGGGCGCGGCCTTCAGCAACTCCGAAAGCACGTTGACGCTGGCCAACTGCACCATCGCGGACAACACGGCGGCCAACGGGCTGGGCATTCTCGACGTCTTTAAAGGAAGCGTCACGAAGGCCGTTGCTTTTCGAAACTGCATTGTCTGGGGCAACACGGGGTCTGGCAGCGGCACCGACGAGCAGCAAATCGATACCGTCGACGGCGCGGTGACCGTTGACCACAGTTGCATCGGCGGATGGACGGGCAGCCTGGGCGGGGCCGGCAACACCGGCCAGGATCCGCGATTGCTGCCGGGCGATAGTCTCTATCGCCTGGAGGCGGACTCGCCGTGCATCGACGCGGGTGACAATGCTCTTCTGCCAATAGACTGGAACGACATGGACGGCGACGGCAATACCAGCGAAGCGACGCCGCTGGATTTCGCCGGGCATCCGCGTCGGGTGGATGATCCGTACGTTGTCGACACCGGCGCGGGCGGTGCCCCGGTGGTGGACATGGGAGCCCACGAATATGCCGAGGACTGCGATGCCAACGGTCTCTTCGACGTGTGCGACTTGAGCTGTGGCGCGGCCGGCGGGGCCTGCAACGCAGCCGGTTGCGGCACGGCCGAGGACTGCAACGCCAACGCGGTTCCAGACGAATGCGAGCCGGATAACGATGTCGACGGACTGATCGACGACTGCGACCCGGACGATGACAGCGATGGGGTTCTCGATGACGGCGACGGCAGCGGGGTTGCCGGCGATCACCTCTGCACCGGCGGGCAGACCGTCGCCTGCGACGACAACTGCGCGATGACGTTCAACCCCGGCCAGGACGACGAGGACGGCGACTTCGTCGGCGACGCCTGCGATGCGTGTCCGCACACCATACCCGGCGCCCCTGTCGACGCCGAAGGCTGTCCGCCGCTGGCGGCCGCCGACCTCGACCGCGACGGCGACGTCGATCAGGAGGACTTTGGCGCCTTCCAACGATGCCTCAGCGGCCTGTTGGTCCCGCAGGAGAATCCGGCGTGTGCAATGGCCAAGCTCGATACCGACAGCGACGTGGATCGCTTTGACATGGCGCTCTTTGTCAACTGCCTCAGCGGGCCGGACGTCGTGGCCGATCCCGAGTGTGCCGGCTAAAATGGACCAGGATCGTTGGGGTCCCGATACAGAGGATGAAGATGATGCATCAGAGCGGCCACCGTATCTTCATGCTGCTATTCGCGTGGGTAGTCGGCCTTGCCGGCTCGGCGGCGAACGCCGCGGTCACGCTGCTGGGCACTCAGTACAAGCCGGACCGGACGTTTCCCGAGCACGAGTGTTTCTGGCATCCCAACCAGTTACCGGGACCCTGCGGCCCCAGTTCGCCGATGGGCGCGTCCGTCCACATCTTACTGTTCAACAGCGGCCCGTCCTCGGTGACGGTACAAGACGTCACGCTGGCCGGCATCAGCCTCGAACTGGCCTTGTACGAAGAGGAGCAGGTCGTCAAGCGCCACCCGGTGAGCGTCTACTTTGCGTTGGCCCACGGCGCCATTACCCTGCAGCAGTTCAACACGCTGGTCAGCGCGGGCGAACCGGTCTGGTACAAAGCTGATCCGAGGACTATCCCGGCCGGAGGCACGGCACAGATCGTCGTGCGATTACGGCAAGTCCCCACGAGCCCGACCGTCGACATCGAGGTCATCCATACCGGCGGTTTGACCGCTGCAACCGTTCCGGTCGATGCCGGTCAACCACGGGCAGCCGGCGTGAGCTTCTCATCAGACCTGACCAAGGTGTATTTGTACTGGCGGCGCGGTGACGGGACTGCTCCGACAACAATTCAGTTCGATGGCAGCGACGTGACCGCAAGCACAACTACCGTCAATGATCCGGGCCTCGACACCGCCGTGTCCGTCCTGCAATTGGCGCAACCGCTTTCGCCCGCTTCGTTCCACGTGTATCAGGGCATCTACGCCGACAGCCGTGTCGCCTCCGCCGGTGTTCGCACGTGGGCCAACCCCTTCATCTACGGCACCTGGGGCGCGAAAGACGCTCCCGATGGCGACTACGCGGCCGCCCGCGCATGGATTGACGACGCGACGAATCACTGCGTTAACTCGCTGGTCGTGCAGGGTGGGTCGGATGCCGTCAAGAGTTACCTGCAGACGGCCGAGGGCAGGCAGTACGCGGCCGACCACGGTTATGGATTCGTCATCGACGAAATCGGCAAATGGTCCTGTCAGGACCCCCAGTTGTGGTTCATCCGTGACGAGCCCGATGCCGCCGATTCGCGGGTCACCGGCCTGCCTGGAGACAAGATGGTCGGCTCCCTCGCCGACATGGCCGTCGAGCACGGCGAGGAACTCCGGGCGGCGTACCCAACCGCGCCGACCACGCTCAACATCGACAGCACCTACACGCCCTTCAACTGGTACAATTACGGTCAGGTCCCCGATGTGCTGATGACCGATCCGTATTACCAGAACCGGCTGCGGGAAGCGCTGTGGTTCTATCCAACAAGAATCCCGCTTTACAGCAAGGCCACCTACATCTATGCGGTATCGCAGGTGGCGCGATCGAGCTGCGAGCCCAATCCGCTGCACGTCGTGCTGTACTCATGTGAGTACGTCGATACGGTGACAGGGCAGCGATTCCCGTTTGCGCCGCCGGCCTGCAAACGGATCGAGGTTTATTACGCCCTTGCTGCCGGCGCCACGGGGATGTCCTACTGGTGGTATCTCCCGGGCAAACCGTCGAACGGCCTCGGTGCCGGCACCTCGGCCGCGCTGGCGCTTTGGCGGGAGATCGGCCTGCTCGGCGCCGAGATCCGAACCGCGGCGCCACTGCTGGTTACGGGCTGCCCGGCCGAGCTGAACGTGCAAACCGGCGCGGGACTGTGGGCCAGATCGCTGGTCGTCGGCGCCGACACGATTCTGCTGCTTGTGGTCAACGACCAGTACTACAACGACGAGCAGGGTTGCCATTACACCCCGGTGGCCGGCGCGAGTCTGACAGTGAGCCTGCCGACGTGGCTGCAGTCTCCTGAGGCGTTCGAGATCGCGGCAAGCGGCATCCGGGATACCACAACGCAGGTGGCAGGCAACCAGTTGCAGGTGAATCTCGGCACCGTGGACGTGACCCGGATGATCGTGGTCACCTCCAACCCGCTGCTGAGAGACAGCATCGAGCAGCATTACGCTCAGCAGGTTCACCCCAAGCTCTGCGGCTTTGCGCCTGACGTGTGTCTGCCGGTCATCACACAACAGCCAGTAGCGCAGGTCGCCACAGCCGGCTCCACGGTATTCTTCGCCGTGGAGGCCTCGGGCGTGGGCACACTCAGCTACCAGTGGCAAAAGAACAGCTCGGACCTCGGTGACGGCGGGCACTATTCGGGCTGCACCACGACAACACTGACGATCTCGAATGTCGACACCGCTGATGCGGCCAACTACCGTTGCGTCGTCAGCGCCTCCAACGGGAGCGTTCTCTCCCGCCAGGCGCAACTGACTGTCGAGCCCGCCGCGGTCCCCGGCGACTTCGATGGCGACGGCGACGTGGATCAGGAAGATTACGGCATGTTCCAGCGATGTCTGAGCGGCATGACGGTTCCGCAGGAGGACCCGGCGTGTGCCGCCGCCAGGCTCGACGCGGACGGTGACGTGGACCGCGACGACGCTGCCCTGTTCCTACAGTGCATCAGCGGACAGGACGTGCCGGTGAACGCCGACTGCGCGGACTGACGAACGAGAGTCACTTGGCCTTGGGGCGATGTCAAGAAGAATTGCACATTTCCGCAGTTTTCGCTTGCATTCCTAAAATCCGGGACATCATCCTGCCCGGCGACATGAAGCAGTTGCTCAACGAGGTTCTGGCCGCCAAGAAGCGGGCCCAAGCCAACCTGATCAAGCGGCGTGAGGAGACGGCCGCGGCTCGGAACCAGGCGAACACCGCCCGGTTGCTGGCCGAGAACCCCATCCTGGCGCGGCTGAAGGAGCTGGAGCTGCTGCAGGAGATCCTCGCCGACTCGAAGCCCACCTTCGTCTTCGGCAACACCAACCTGCTCGATCAACTGCGGTCCCTGACCGGAAAGCCGGTCGGATCGTGAAACCCCGGGGGCGCCCGACTTCTCACGAGGCGGGTGCCCTCTTTCTGCGCCTGGCACCTCAGCGAGGTCGCGCGCCATGGGTGAGTGGTGGCGGCGTCACTGAACGGCGCCCTTCCTTGCGCTCAATGCGTATCGGTGCAATTCGGGAGACAGATCGGGATTGCGGCTGAGGAAACCGTCGATGATCCGCTCCGTTTCCTCCGAGTACTGCAGGTGCCAATGGCTCAGGCCGTGCAGGGCGCTCTCCTGGCAGGCACAGTGAGGGAGACTCAGCGTTTGGGTCATGACTTCGAGACAGGCCTCGTCGATCTCCGGTCGCGGAGGCATGCCGTGGATAGGCAAGACGTCCCACCACATGTAGCAGGCGCAGTTCAAGGGGACGGGCTCCTGGCCGGCATGGTCCAGGTGGCTCAAATGATGGCTGCACCGCACTGCGAAGACGTCGGCGAAGAGATCGCCCATGGCCCGGACAAGCTGAAGCCGGCTTTCCAGTGGGATGGCCTCGTCGATGATCGCCTGCGGGTAGTTCGAGCCGGCCAGAAGGTACCAGAATCCCTGGTCGATCCAGGCCTTCGGGTATCCCTTCAGCAGTTGGCCTGAGTTCTGCATGAGGCGGGTCAGGTAGTCCACCGTTGCATCGGCCGGGCCGGTGTCGTAGCTGTCCTCGTCCACATCCCAGTACCAGGCCGGATCGGTCACTGGGTGCCCGAAGATGTGCCAGACCCAGTCTTTGAACGAG
>CAZTQK010000055.1:0-21721 GCA_964615635.1 uncultured Planctomycetales bacterium | reverse complement strand
ACGTGTTGAGCGGGCCGGGGTCTGGCTCCTTTTTGCCTGACGCGGTTCGCAGGGTAACCCGGGGAAGGTCAACGAGGCCGGCTGGCACTATGCCATGCAGGGGAGCCCGCAAAAAGGTGCCTGACCCGCTCTCTTGCACGCTAAGCACGTACACGTCGTTTCGACGTGGGAGAGCGATGATTGCGGTAGTCGCAGGAGTAAGGCGTGAAGGGACTGATGCGTCATATTGTCGGGCCGCTTCTGGCGGTATGCTGCGCGGCGACGATGGGAGTCGCCGTGGGGCAGACGACCTCTGCGCCGGCAGAGCCGTTGCCGGGCACGGTGCTGCTCGTGGGACATCCCGACGCGGCCGCCGAGATGGTGGCCGGCATCGACCGCTTCCTGACGCGCGAGACCGAAACGGCGCGTCGCCGACGCGGCTCACTCTGGCCCGACCGGCCGAGCCAGATCGATGCGTACCTGAAAGAAGTTGAGGCTCATCGCCATCGGTTTGCCCGGATCATCGGCGCGGTCGACGCGCTGCCGTCCGCCGCGACCGTGGAATTCGTCGCCTTTTCAGACCAGACCGTCGAGGTCGGCAAGGGAACGAACTTCACTATCTACGACGTTCGCTGGCCCGTGTCGCCGCCCATCGAGGGCGAGGGCCTGCTGCTCAAACCGGATAACGGCCCCACGGCGTGCGTCGTCGCTCTCCCCGATGCCGATTGGACACCCGAGATGCTGACGGGCATGGCCCCCGGCGTGCCGGCCGAGGCCCAGTTCGCCCGCCAACTCGCCCAGGCCGGCTGCGAAGTCATCGTGCCGGTGCTGCTGGACCGAAGCGACACCTTTTCGGGAAACCCGGCCGTCCGAATGACCAACCAGCCGCACCGTGAGTTCATCTATCGGATGGCCTACACAGTCGGTCGGCACATCATCGGCTACGAAGTGCAGAAGGTACGAGCCGCAGTGACGTGTCTGGAGAACCGCTGGCCTGGCAAGCCAGTCGGCGTGATCGGTTACGGTGAGGGCGGGTTGCTCGCTCTGTACAGCGCGGCAGTTGACCCGCGCATCGACGCGACCGTCGTCAGCGGTTACTTCCAGCCTCGCGACCGTCTCTGGTCCGAACCGATCTACCGCAACGTCTGGTCGCTGCTCCGTCAGTTCGGCGATGCGGAGCTTTCGTGGCTGATCGCGCCGCGCGGGCTGATCGTCGAGGCCTGCAAGGGACCGATTGTTGCTGGTCCGCCGGCAATGCGAGACGGCCGCTTCGGCGCTGCCCCGGGCTTGCTGTCATCCCCCGATCTCAAGGACGTCCAGGCGGAGGTCGAGCGATCCAGACCGGTGTTCGATTCCCTCAAGGTTCCGGAGAAACTGACGCTCACCATCAGTGCCGACGGCCAGGGGCCACCCGGCTGCAGCGCCACATTGCGGGCGTTCCTCGCCGCGATGGGTGTCGACCTCATGGCCGATCGCCCGCAGAGCCCCACGTGGGCCCCGACCGATGCGCGAAAAGGCTTCGATCCGCAAGTGCGCCCGAAGCGGCAACTCGATCAGATGACCGAGCACGTGCAGGCTCTTGTCCGGCAGAGCGAGTCGCGACGGCGCCAGTTCTGGTCGAAGGCCGACGCATCGAGTCCCGACACATGGCAGACAACCTGCCAGTGGTATCGCAAGTATCTCTGGGAGGAGATCATCGGCCGGCTGCCCGATCCAACCATGCCCGCAAACCCCAGAACCCGCTTGGTCTACGACGCGCCTGCCTGGAAGGGCTACGAAGTCATGCTCGATGTCTGGCCCGACGTCTTCGCAGAAGGAATTCTGCTGGTTCCCAAGGACCTCAAACCCGGTGAGCGCCGCCCGGTCGTCGTTTGCCAGCACGGCCTGGAAGGCCACCCGCGAAAGCCGATCACTGCCGAGTTCGAGTCCACCTACGCCAGGTTCGGCGCCCGGTTGGCCGAACGAGGCTTTGTCGTCTACGCCCCGCAGAACCCTTACGTCGGCAAGGACGCCTTCCGTTTTCTGCAGCGCAAGGCCAACCCGCTCAAGTTGTCTCTCTATTCCTTCATACTTGGCCAGCACGCCCGGACCCTCGAGTGGCTGGGCAGCCTGTCCTTCGTCGATCCGAAGCGAATCGGCTTCTACGGCATCTCTTACGGCGGACGGACCGCGATGATGGTTCCTCCGTTGCTCGACACTCAATATGCCGCGGTTGTCTGCTCAGCGAACTTCAACGAATGGATCTGGAAGACGACGAGCATCACCTTCCCCGGAACGTACATGTTCACCACCGAGTACGAGATTTTTGATTTCGACGTGGGCAACACATTCAACCACGCCGAGCTTGCGGGTATGATCGCGCCACGCCCCTTCATGGTGGAGCGAGGGCACGACGATACCGTGGGTCTCGATGAATGGGTGGCCTATGAATACGCCAAGGTGGCGAGGCTGTATGCCCGGCTTCGCATCAGCGACCGAACGGCGATTGAGTATTTCGATGGTGTGCACCAGATCCACGGCGTGGGTTCGTTCGCCTTCCTGCACAAGTGCCTTGATTGGCCTGAGCCGCGATAGCGGCAGCAAAAATCCAGAGGATTCCTTCGTGAGCCGTGCAGCGGCTTTCTTGTAGGGCCGACGCCCTCGTCGGCCCAATGGACTGAACCCGAAAGATCGCCGACAGGGGCGTCGGCGCTACTTGTATGAAAGGGTGTGAACATGCTGATCGTAGCGTTGACGGTGGTGGCAATGGGAGCAGCGGACCAACCGGCAGGCGGCCGAGGGCTCGACATCCGGTTCGCCGATCAGGTTGTCCCGACGGGCGGCACGAGGCTGTCGCTGGACAATGCGTATCGCCGGTTGAACGCGCCACCGCTGGATAACCTTGAGTTTGTGCTCTCCGACGTCGGCTTTCAGATGAAACGCCGGTTCACCGAATACAGCGGTGATATCTCCGGGCGAATGCTCGGCGCATTGCAGGCGGCCGGACCGTTGGTCGAAGCGACCTCGTCGACGGCAGAGGTGCTGGCGGCCGAGTTGCCGAAATACCAGAAAGCCGACGGGCATTTCGGCGCCGATCAGGACTTGGTCGGCGGGGCCAACCAGAGCCGCGATATGCCCATCCTGTGGGGCAACGGGCGGCTCCTGCTGGCCCTGTGCGAGCGGCAGCGGATCAAACCTGATCCGAAAATGCTGGAGGTCGCCCGCAAGATCGGCGACTACGTGATCAGCACACGACCTTATTACGGCAAGCGAGAAAACTTCGAGCAGGTCGGCGGGGCCTACGCATCCGGTTTCACCACCTGCTATCCTTCGCTGATCGACGGCTTGGCCGCACTGGCGGAAGTCAGCGGTGATGCCAAGTACGCCGAGGAGGGCCGCTTCATCGCCCGACTCTCGCTTCTCGACCGCGCATTCGAGAAGCACCACAGCCACGGGCGGTTTACCGCCTACCGCGGAATGCTCGACCTGGATCGCCAGGCGGCAAAGCCTGAGTTCGTCGATACCATCGTCATCGACTGTCACAAGATCCGCGAAGGCTTCCTGCTTCCGACCGGCGGCGTGACCGAAACATTTGACCGGACCGGCATCCACGATGAAGGCTGCACCGAGGCCGACTGGATCCGCGTGAACCTCTTCCTCTGGCGGGCCACGGGCGAGCCGATGTACCTCGACGTGGCCGAGGGGGCGCTGCGAAATCACTTGCTGGCCGTGCAATGGCTCAACGGCGGATTCGGGCACCGGGTCCTGCGTTCGCTGCATGATGGTCAGGCCTCCTGGCCCGGGGGCGGCATCAAGCCGCTCGGAATCGACGCTCACTGGTGTTGTTGCATGCACGCGACGCAGATCCTGGCGGACGTTGCTCGCTGGGGAGTCGTTGTTGTCAACGACGTTCCGACCGTAACCTGGATGGCTTCGGGAAGATGGACGTTTGAGCTCGACGGTCGCGAGCTGACCGTGAGCACGCAGCGGCGCGGCCCGACCACCTGGCGCGTGCGGGTTGAGTCGCCGCAGCCTCTGGACACTCTGGTCCGGTTGCGTGTGCCCGGCTGGTGCCGGGAGATGACTGTTGATGGCAAGGTTCGGCCGGCGGCCGTCGGCTGGGCCGAAGTCGCATGCCGGGGCTCCGAGCCCATCAGCATGGACGTGACCTTCCCGAAGGAGATTCGCCGGGCAGGTGTGTACGCCGATACGGTGAAAGCCGGCGAGCCGGTTCGCCTGTTCCTCGGCGGCGACCTGATGTGTCTGCCCGACGCCCTCGTGGAAAAAGGGATCGTGCTCCACGACCGCGTGCCGACCGTCCGCATCGCATCCGACGAGATCGAAGGCAACTTCATCCCGGTGATCGTCGAGTCCCCCGACGGTTCCAGGAGATGTCTGACGCGACTGGTGCCGATGTCGCGGCGCCCTGTGGGCGGGTGCATGTACCTCTTCAACGTGAAGCACGCGGAACCGGACGAGTTTAAGAACATGGGCGAGCCGTTCCAGCAGAACGGCGTGCCGATCGAGATTCTGCTGGCCTGCGACGGCGAATCCGAGTTCTACCTCAACGGCGAGCTGCTGGTTCGGCTGCCGGCCGTGAGCCAGGGAATCGTCTATCCGGTCCACGCCAAAGTCGGCAAGAACGAGTTGGCTGTCCGTGTACGCAATGACAAGGGTTCGGGCATGATGATCGGCCTGATCCGCACCGCCGGCGGCATCGTGTCCTTGCTGTCCGACAAGTGCGCGGCCGTCGCGTGCGATGATGACGCCCTGAAGAAGTACCTCGCCGACCCAAGCGGCGTGATCGGCGAGCCGGTGGCCATGAAGACCGTGGGCAACCTGGGAATCGCACCGCACTTCTACATGGCGGGTGATTATCTCGGCACGGGTGCCCGCTGGGTCTGGCCTGACACGACCGGAAAGGACGCCAAGACCGCGCACCTCGTGCACTGGCAGTTTGAGATCGGCAAGTGAATGCGGTCTTTCAAAAAGGGCCTCCTACTACGCCGTGCTGTTCATTCCGTGCAGCGGGGGTCGGCCGGTATCCCCTGGCCGGCGGTATCGCCGGTCCCAGGCGATCGATCTGACGAAGAAAGGTTCGCCAGCGGATTCTTTTCACTCGACAAGCGGGTGCTAATGGGTAACCGCTGAGGCATCGCTGGAAGAGCCCAAAGCCCGATCGATCGATATCGTTGTCTCCGTCGATCTCGCCGTTGACGTCGAGACAGGCCATTGAATAGGTGTAGGGTCCGTGACAGTTTAGGCTGCTCTTTCAGAACCCCGAGCGTAAGCGAGGGGCCAAACCGGAAAGCGGCCAGATCACAAGGGGGCCGCTCCCTCACGGTCGCGGTTTTGAAAAAGCCGTGGCACCTCCCCGCCTAAATTGTCAGGGACCCATACGTGTACGCGGGCAAGGTATCGCCTTGACCGACCGTGCCTTCGCCGATACCTTGGTCATCTGCTGTTGCCGATCGCCCCCCACACCGGTTGGCAGCGTTCCAATGAACCGGCGCAACGGCCAGCCCCGCAGGCCTTGAGAACGTAAGTTCATTGGCATCAGCAGGTAGGAGAGGTGCCGGAGTGGCTGATCGGGCTGGTTTCGAAATCCACAACAAATCATTATAACATAAGCACTTACGTTCACACATCTCGCACAATTTGGCACAAGTTGGTACTACTTATTGGCAGTTCTTTGGCAGAAGTAATGTTGTATATCTTTCTTTAATAGATGAATCTGATCAGATCATTGATGGCGGCTTTCGTGGTGGCTTCTGAAGGACAGGCTGAGGTACCGTCTGATCTGCGGCGACCTCCTGTGATACTCCACGACACCACGCTGCAATCGAACTCTCCTCCAGCTTCAAGTGAGCACCAACCCGACGCCCTTCAATACGTCCCGCTTCGTACTCTCGACGTAGCATACTTGCACTCACGTTGAACTGTTTGGCTGCCTGATTTGGGCTGAGGAGTCTGGCTGTCGGGCGAGACTGTTCAGCCGCCGCGTCTTGGGTCGACGCCTCCGCATACTCAGCGATATCATCACGAACCTTGTCGAATTCCGGCCGTAGCGTTTTCGCCACCATCCCCGCGATTTCGATCGGTAAGAGATTGCCGGACGTCACCTGATCGCGAGAGGTGGGCCAAGGCTGGTTACAGAGCAAATCGTCCAGGCTTTCCCGCCGTATCCAGCTCACTCTACGGCCACCCAGCTCGCCCCTTCCGGTAATCTCCACCACCGGCAGACTCCCATTCTTGATCATCCGTTCAATGGTGTCTTCGCCGACACGAAGTAGCTTGGCCGCATCGGCAACAGTCAGATAAGGGCCGCCGCCTGCATCGTCATCGCTACTGGCCTCCGACGCAGTAGTCGCCCGAGGCCGGGGCAAATCTGCCTGGTCAACGACCTCCAGCGAGTTGAGTTGGCACCGTACCAACCATTGAAGAACTTCGGATGTGATGTATCGATGAACGGTCTGTCCGTCATGTCGGAACCGCAGGTAGGGCAATCCACCCCGGTCCCGGTAGTGACTGAGGTCAGCGCCCTCCGGCAGCTTGAGCAACCGACGGAGGCCGTCATCATCGAGGATCGGGTCTGGCATTTGGACACTCATGCGCATGTCCTACTCAGACAAGGCTCAAATCGTTTCGCGACATCCGTTGGTTACTTTGTTTCCTTGCGTCTTCATTCGTGGCTTCACCGCCTTACCACCCAGGCCCAGGTCCATGTCCCAGGCCCCAGTCTTCGGGCTGCGGGAAGTACGGTTCCGGGGGTGGGGGTGGATCAGGCAACGGCTCGGGCATATAGTGATCGTCGATCGGTTCGACCGGCTGTGTCAGCCACTGAATGCTTTCGTACATCGGTTGCGTCTCGATCCATGACGGATAGATCGGCTCTGGTGTTGAACGCTCGGCAATGAGGTCCTGGAGATCCAGAGGATGGTCCGTTGGGTTGGCCTGTCGCCGGATCTCACGTGCGATGTCGTCCAGGGAAGGCCGATTGTTGAGGTCGTCTGCGGCCATCTCGCGTCGGATCTCGCGTGCGAGGTCGTCTATAGAAGGCCGATTGTTCAGGTCGTCTTGCCCGTACATCATGGTGTATCCCCCTTTTGGTCTGTCTGGTGCTGTCGTTCCTGGTCCAGCAAGTAGTCGCGCCAACGCCTTTTCCACGGAAACGGCAACGGCCGATTTCCGTTCGCCGCCCTGTGGACCGGCACGACCGGCACCAGGGGACAGCGGCGGATGATTCTCAGGATTGCGGGCCGGGTCTGTCGCAACTTGTATCCTGGCACGACAGCGAACACGTCGGTCAGCCGGCCGCGCGGCAGCCGGAGCAGCTCGCGATAGACTTCCGTGTGCCATGGCGGCCCATCCGAGACCCAGGGAACGGTCGGGGTGAACGGTCGCCCTTCGATCGCCACGGCGAGTTCGGCGGCGAGATCGGGGCCAAAGGGGGTAACGGCGGCAAGGTCGACCACCGGGACGCCGATATCCGACCACAACAACTTCTGCTGCGGATCGTAATTCTCCAGGCTGATTGAGTGCACCCCCCGCCCGGACAGCCGGACGATCAGCGACAGGCTGTTGCGAGTCCAGCGAGCCAGTGTTTGGTCAGGCCGAATTGTGGTCTTCTTCGGCATCAGCACCTCCGGGCCAAGCTGTCGAAGGATGGCCTCCACCCTTATTCGGCCGGGTTATTTCCCTGAAAACTGCGGCCGCCGGGCGGGCTGTTGCCACCGGTGCAACCCTCGACGGCTTTCGCAAAAGCGGAATCCGGATGGGTCAGATCGTTGAGCAGAACCGCAAACTGGCACGACCAGACGGCAACCAGTAGCCAATCATGGACTTGCAGAGCATGCTCCCCGGCGGCACAGAGCGGGATCGCCGACAGTGCGGGTACCCAGCATCTTCGGAGGCGTCCAAAGCCCCACAGCAGGCAGAAGACCACCCAGGAGGCGCCGAAGAAGAGAATCCACCAGACACCCATGGAGGGGGTCGTCCACCCCATGTAGATCGTGTCCGCAACCGCCATTGCCATGAAGAGGATGACAGCCTTCACCGATAGGGCCACAAACTCGACGAACAACGTCAGCAACCGCTGCAACATGGAACAGCTCCTTGCCGGGACATGGCCCGGGGTTACTTCAGGCGCCGGCGCGATGCTGGCTTACACAGGTAGATCAGAAAGAACTGTTTGGAGAAAAGGCGAGGGTCAGCGACGGGGGGAGGGAGCGAACCCGCGATGGGCGCACTATCTCTCAAGAGACGTTAACGGAGACCCGGGCGTACGATGGCGGTTCAGCGATCTACACCACTGTGTGGATCATAAGGCCATTCATTATTATCGTTTCGGTCTTTGCACGAGGGATCTTGTGAATCAATTAGACCGTCTAGGTCATTGTCGAGCCCATCATCGCATTGTGGCTTCGAAGACCCTGGTGAAGGACGGGACGATTCTCGATCGGTCACGATATCACGGAGTAGCATGTTTAAGTCGCTTTCGCATTGTGTTAGATTATATAACTTGATTCTGCCATGCTGATAGGACACCATGAGATGCTTCGAGTTGGGTGAGACAGACAGGTAGTCAATTGGGCCATCTCCTGCAATCCTGGCGATCTCTTGCGACGATAGCAGATCCCAAAGCAGAAGTGTACCATCCCCACCCCCCAGCAAAAGCAGCTTATCTTGTGGATCAAAGACCACATGTCTTGCGCGTACAGACGGTCCTTCGAGTCGCGCGGTCTGTCGTCCAGTGTCTACACTGATCACACGAACGCCACCGAGATTATCACAGCAGACAATCTGGTCGCCGCCATGGTCGAAGGCTGCTTGGGTAACTGTCTGATCCGTCTTCCAGTCTGCAACCAGCGTCGTGGTGCGTACGTCGTACATCTGCATCTTCCGGTTCGTCCCAAACACCGCAAGGTGACTTCCGTCATCTTGAAAAGCCGTCGAGGAAATCAGACCAACGCTAGTCTTGACCGTTGAGTACTTGCGTTCGGTTGCCAAATCCCACAGATCGACTGTTCCTTCCCTGTCAAACACGGCGGCGAGATTTCCTTGAGGGTCGCACAGGCATGATGGATGGCCGGCAAGACCGCTCGTGATTGGAATGGTTGCCTTCACGGCCCGAAGATCTGAATCCCATATCCTGATCTTTCTGTCCGCGCCCAACGCTGCTAACATGGGGGAGTTGGGAGAAACGAAGGTGAAAACAGCGTCTGAACCGATGGGTCCCCATTCCTCTCGCGAACCATCCGACATCGTTATCCAGCGGGTCGCCCGTTGACCCAGATGTGCAGAGGTCGAAAAGGTGCCTTTCGTCGTGAACAGGAACAGTTTGTCCCCTGCCCTATTATGACAGATCCCTAGGAGGTCATGACCAATGGAGGAGCCTCGTGGAGTTGTTTCCTCGGCAAGATTCCATGTGCGTACTGACGCATCCCCGCTGCCCGTAAGCAGTAGGTTTGCACGACGAGAAGAGACGACGGAGTAGATAGCACTGATATGGCCCCGCAGTACGACCGACTCTTGTGGCGTGCCCATCTGCCAGATACGGACTGTCCTATCAGATCCGGCCGTGGCGAAACTCACGTCATTGCCGACAAAACAGGCGGCGGCGAGGGCACCGTCGTGTCCCTTGTACCGAGCCTGTTCCTTACCTGTAGCGACGCTGAAAAGAAGAACGATGCCATCTCTTGTTCCCGCGAGCACGTAATGGTCATCGGGAGAGCATGCCAGAGAGGTTATCTGCAAAGCAGGAGTCGGATTGAATTCCTTGAGGACTCGGCCTTGCAGGTCTCGCAGCTTGATTGTGCCCTTCTGATCAGCAACAGCTACACAATCGCCACTCAGCCCGAAGGCGGCCGCCTTAACCTTTGCACTATCGTCCACGATTGCGATTGTTTTAGGTGAGATTGCGCCGTTAGTGTCCCATACGCGCAGCGTACGGTCGTAGCTTACAGACACCAGCCGGGAATCCCTGGTGCAGAATTGCAGTGCCAGGATGCCGCCTGTGTGCCCCTTGAGCACCGCAAGTGGTCGCCCGTCCGAGGTGTTCCAGATTCGGATTTCGGCATCCTCGCCCGCACTCGCAAGCATGGCCCCATCGGTTGAAAAGGCGAGTGCGAGTACCGGCGATGTGTGTCCCACGAGTTCGGCACGCCGGCGGTTCTCGGCCAAGTCCACGAGCCATATCACAGGGGTAGACCTGGCTGGACTGTCCTGCACCTTGCCGACAAGCATACCGTGCGCATCTCTCGGCGAACATTTGTCCAGTGCCACCGCGATGCTCATCTCATCACGGGACAAGGCTAGACATCGCACCGGTCTTCGATCGGTAAAGAGACAGTTCCGGCCATTAAGACATGATCTGGCTAAATAGATCGTATCCATCCCCGGAGAGTAGTCTAGCCCCATCCCTCGCTGTATGGTCGTCAACATGTCATGGACAAGACCAATCCTACCTGCATCCCACGCTTCCCAGGCGCGCCTGATGTCGCCCACATATTGAGTCCGTCGGTTGATCCTCTCGTTCTTGCTGATCTCTTCGTCTGCAATATGAGACGCTGTGTTGGCGATCCGTTGTTGCCAGGAAGCATAGCCACCAATGAACAGCAATACAATAAGGCCCGCTACGGCAATTCCCGCAATGCCCCTGTACCGTTTGAGCCATTTGTCGCATCGGTACCTGAACGACCACGGTCGCATTGCCTCCACCGGTTCATTGTGCAAGTAGTGTCGTAAATCGTTCCCGAGTTCCGCAGCGGTCTCATATCTAGCATCGCGGTCCTTGCTCATCGCTTTGGCAACGATCGCTTCCAGGTCACCGGCCAATTGAGGATCCACGGTACTCAGTGGAGGCGGGTCGACGTTTTGTATTGCGAGCAGAGCCTCGCTCGTCAATACATCTGTGAACGCAAAGGGACGGTGGCCAGCAAGCATCTCGTAAGCGATCACCCCCAGTGCATACACGTCGGCCCGAGCATCGATCTGTCCAGAGCCGATCCGAGTCTGCTCAGGACTCATATATGGCAGTGTGCCGCCTACATGCTCAGATACGCGATCATCCGGCCCTGCGGCAGGCGTCTCACGAAACATGCACGCCATGCCGAAGTCGACAATCCTCGGATCCCCTTGCTCATCCAGCATCACGTTCGCGGGTTTCAAATCGCCGTGCCGGATATTGTGACCGTGTGCATACTGTACGCCCTCACACAGCTTGATGAGTAGGTTCAGCAAATCTCTCCGGTTGCTTTGCGTTTGCTTCGAATATTCGGCCAACGTGGGACCTTTCACGTAGGCCATCGCGAAGAACGAGTGTTGACATCCATTATGCTCAAACAGTCCCGCGTCGTAGATCTGGGCGATATACTTGTGGTCTAGCTGCGACAAGGTGTTCTTTTCTTGCTCCAGACTATCTGCCAGCCCCTTGGATGCCCGATCAAATCGAATGACTTTGATCGCCACCTCTCGCTTGGCGAGCTTGAGCTGTCGTGCCAGATAGACTGTCCCCATCCCTCCTTGCGCGAGGGTCTTGACGATCTCGTAGTCTCCGAGCTGGTATCCAGCCATCAGAGGGTGTTCATCTTGGTCAAAGGAGATACGAGCCAAGGGCCGTGCCAGGATGTCGCTGGATCGTGTCTCCCAGTACTTTATGAGGTTCTCGACCTCCTCCCTCAAGCCAGAATCATCTCCGCACTCTTGACCAAGAAATGCGTCTCGCTGGGTTGGAGGCATATCCTTAGCTTCATGGCAGAGCTCGCAGGCCTTGTTCCAGCTTTCGGGTGTTATACTCATAGCTTTGACCGCAGGAAGGCCTTTGCCACTTGAAGATCCTTCTCGACAGTCTTTGGGGATATACTCAGGATCTCCGCGATTTCCTTCACCTGACGGCCTGCGAAGAACTTCAAGTCGATCACCTCCCGTTGGCGAGGGCTGCGAGTTTTCAGAATGCTAAGCGCATCATTGATCGCATCCATGCTCGTCTGATTCGCTGCGATCTCATCCAGCACATTGTCGAGCGGGATCATTCTCTTGTGACACCTACGTTTTGCGGCATTTCGTCGTCGATGCTGATCGCTCAACAACTGTCTCATCGCCTCGGAGACGGCGCCGTAGAGAAATCGGCTGTTCTCGGCTTTTAGGAAGGTGTCAGCACAGTGCAGCTTCAGGAATACCTCATGGGACAGATCTCTGGCGGTCCAGGTAAACGACGTAGGTTGTCCCACCATGCGACTGCGTGCCATTCTCTCCAATTCGCCATAGATGGCTCCGACCAGTTCATCAAATGCTCCTTCAGTTCCCGACTTTACCGCCGCCAGCAACCTCGTGATCTCCGACGATTCCGTCATCTGCAGATCTCCAGAAAAAACGCCCGGTGAATAGGGATAAGCGTTCGTTTCTACGTATGACTATATAGAGGCGCGAGCCCTGGGCATCTCATGTGCCGAAGCCATGTTAATCGCCCGCTCGATCATGAGACGGGCCGGCAGACTGATCGTCATATTGATGCTCGCCCATTCTATCACGACGCTACTATCATCATTACCCATTGTCAATACGAAAGTTGTGAGCAGCTGACGCTGCTCCCGGCTACCATCGCGACTGGTCCCTGACTGGCGAATTGCTGGCTCCGCCGGTCGGTACGGCTCAGAGAGCGGGCACCATCGGTCGCGTGTTCTCGGCAAATCTGACTAGTCCATTTACTTAGGCAAAGGAGGTGTTCATGGCGGATTCACGTCTGCCCGCGGGGTGTCTGTGTGACGTGGCGAGGTGGGAATTCAGGGATAGCCGTGGCGAGATGGTTCGCAAGGCACCTTACCACGGCGATCGCGACGGCGTTTTTGGGGTCGAACTGCTGACCGCAGGGAGGTTGCCGGTCTTTGAAATGGCTGGCCTGTGGCTCGATTTCATTAAGGGGGCCAATACCGTGGCCGACATCCGCTCGCGGGCCTGTCAGGTGCGTTGGCGTTTGGATCAGAACATGGCTTCGATTGACCAGACGGTCATGTTCAACGACCACGAGGACGTTGTGGACGCCAACGAGGATGTCTTGGAGCTGCTCGTGCAGCCTCGCACTGGTTCACATGTGGTTTCGTGCCAGTTCACGACCAGTACAGCCCGGACACATATGGAAAAGGCCTTTGCGGCAACCATCGCGGGTGATTGGCTAACCGTCGTCGAGCAAACTCGGTCAGCATTGTCTTTTTGTCCGCAGCTTACGGCCGCGCATCGCTGCATCGGTATCGCCTGTTTCCGCCACGGGGCCGATCTCGCTGAGCGAGAGTTGTTCGTTTCAACCCGTTTTCTGTTCCGTCGGCGAGTTGGACTCCGATCCGCTATCGACGGGCTTTGCGCTTTGTGGAAGAACAAACGCTCGCCCCAGTACGAGGATGACGTAAGCAGTGCTGTCAAAGCCTTTAACCATGAGTTGCACGAGTTTGAGGACATTTACGAGGCGGCGGAGGCATGGCTGCATCGAGGGTTATTCTGAGGAGGTTATCAATGGACAATCGAGCACTTGACGAAAGCCGTTTGAGAATATGCCGCTTGGGCGCGACAGTGGCCTACGACGAGCATCTGGACAGTCCGTTCCAGATGCATCCGTTAATCGCTGAAATGTTTGGCGATCTTCCTGGAGAGGTTAACTATGAGGAGGGGTGGAACGGCGCCACGCTTATGCAGATTCAGGAGATTGGTCGTTTTGAAATGATCAGGATCATTGAGAATGCGGGGCTGGATATTCCAATTGATCAGTTGGTGGCACAAATCGTGGCCGGCGTCTCCTCACGTGTGCGTCACCGTATTGGCACGCATCGACACCGTAACAACAAGGACGGCGCGAGGTCAGCCGGCAGGGAGCATCGCCGAGACCAACAGAAGACAGAGGCGCTCGGTTTGCCAGTAACCGACCGGATCGTCGCCAGGGTCACAGGCAAGAGCGTTCGTCGCATCCGGCATAATCGGCAGGCACGTGCAGTACAGTTTCCGTGTCATTGTGACCTGCGCTGTGCGTTCTATGACCCTCACAGCAGGGTCGCCCGGTTCAGCCGCACCAGTATTCACGAAGATACCACCGACCGCCAAGACTTGAAGAAACGACACGACTTGGCGATCCCAGAGGTCGACGACGACGGCAACGACGAATAGTCGACGGTTTCTCTGAAACAGCTTCTGCCGAAGCCTAGTGAGGGTGTGCAGCCCTCACCAGGCTCTTTTTATGCGCAGGAGGAAACCCATGCCCAAACGTCAAAAACCGCCTTTGCAGTTTGTTATGACCGAATACCCCCACCTTCCAGCAGGGAGACGTGTAGATATGCGCCTCCTCCATATTCGCCCCGGAGACGGCCTGCTGACGCTTGTTTTCGAGGTCCTGGGCCGGCCGGACCAGCTCGGTCGGCAAATTGAATACGCCCTTCCGGCCCTGCTGGCACCAGCGTCACCGCTGGCCGGCTGGTTGTCGGCGGCACTCGGTATTCATTTGAGTAAGGGCGAGTCGATCGACCTGGAACAACTGACAGGACGCGTCACCCAGACGATGTTCGCCAAGCCCGGCCCCGACGGCACCCAGGCCATTACCCACTGGCGGGCGGTGCCGGCGACCCCGGCGGCCGCCCCGGCCACGGAACCGGCCAATCGGCCGGCAACCACGGCAAGACCGGTCAACCCGCCGGTGGCCGCACCGTCGGCGGCACAGACGGCCAAGCCAGCAGGGCCGACCTCGGCCATGTCACCACCGGCAACTACGCCCTCCGGCGGCCGGGCGACGGGCGGCACGGCGTCGCCCGCCTCGACGGCCGCGAAGGGGGTGGGCCATGTCTAACAAGCACGAGTTTGACTGGGACCAGCAAGAAAGCGAGCAACCCGTACCGCCGCCAACGCCAAGGCCAGACCATCCGTCGATCGGGGAGGTGTTTCTCGACTGGATCGAGCGGTTGGTTCGGTGGGTTTTGGTGCTGTCCCTGGTGATGGTCAGTTTGACGGTGTTGTATGTGGTGTACCTCGCACTGGCCCGGATGGTGGACCTTGTTAGCCACGCTCTTTGGGGAGGGCCGTGGAGATGAGCTATCGCAGAAACAACCGCCAGGGACAGCAGCGAAGCGACAAGCGGGTGAACAGCCGCTACTTCGGCGCGGATGGCGAGCCCCTCGTTGACAGCGTGTATGTGGAACGACTCATCGAATCTTCGGACGGCGACTGCCTGCAAACCATCCACCAGAGCCGGCGGGCACTGGCCTGCGGTTGCCTGCCGGACAAGCAGACCATGATCGCCGGAGTGTGCGGCGAGTGCATCAGAATCAACCGTCGCCGCAGCAACCGGTCTAATCCGCTGGTCTGTGCTCGCCATTTAGTGCAGTGCCGGTGCGGGGCCTCGCTCTGCTGGTCCCACAGCAAACCCTCCGCCAAGGATCCGGCGGTTCGGTACTGCTCAAGATGTCACCGCAAGGAACGCTGGAAGGTGTTCTGGGAGTCTCTTCTCGGTTTCCTGGTCGGAGTCTGGCACGGACGGAAACAGGGATGACCCCATATCGCGATGATGCGTTCCGGAAACGTACCGGCGACCTTCTCCGGCGGATGAAGATACTCCGAGCCGACCGGGAGCTGACCATTGCCCGCCTCGCCAAGCGGCTCGAAGCCAATCCTGCCAGCGACACCATAGCCAATCGATTGAAGGCCCTGCTCGACGCCTACGAAGAGTGGTCTCTGCGTCACCCGATCCATCTCCCGCCGCCGCCTACCGAGGAGGATCTCTATCCGGATGGACGTCCCCCTGATTTCGTGATCGGTGAGGTGATCGAATCGGAAGGCCTGCTTTATGGCCCTCGCTTTTCCGGCGAGGCCGGTACAACCGTCATCACCGGCATTCCTGGTGGTGGCAAGACCACACTTGTTCACCGCCTGATCGATGGCGTCTTGAGCAGCATGCCTGAGGTCAGCATCCTGATTCTTGACCCCAGACTGGATTCAACCTGCCTGCTGGGTATCGGCAGGCGTGTCAGTGTGGTCAAGACATCTGAAATACGGTTCAACCTGTTGCGGCCGCCGCCAGGCGTCGAGCTTCATCAGTGGCTGCGGACACTCGCTCACGATCTATGCGAGTCCCGCGGCCTCAAAAAGTCTCGGCATGTGCTATTGGATGCGATGCTTGGCGCGTGCCACGAATTTGGCGTTGACCAGGATCCTGACCGACCGTGGCCCAGCCTGGCGGATGTGCTCCGATACGTGGAGCGTAATTACCGTCGTCGTTTTAAACAAGAATACGTCGCGAGCCTGATAACCGAACTGCAAGGTCTCCTCGACGAAACCGGGACGTTATTCGACACCTCTGGCGGTGCGTCTTTGATGGGAGAGTTGCTCATTCCGGGCACCGCATTCGCCCTGCAGACCGATCCATTGCCGCCTGCCGCCCAGCGGTTTCTGGCCAGTGTCCTGGTCGATCACGTGTTTGCCTGCCAGATGGCTCGCAATGTGCACAACCTTGGCCTCCGATACCTGGTCGTCCTTGATGAGGCCCAGGTGATTCTGCCGGAGTCGGCCGATCGGGCCAGCGACGACAGCGTTGCTCCACTGTCTCACCTGCTCTTGCGTGCCAGAGAAACGGGCATCGGCTTCATTATCGTGGCCCATGAGCTGTGCCGCATATCGCCCGCGGTGCTGGCAGCTTCAAGGCTGCGAGTCGTGGTGGGGAATCTGGGGCACACCAACGATATGGTCATGGCGGTCAGGATGATGAATCTCCCCCTCGAAACCATGGAGATGTTTGGGGCGCTCGGCCGAGGCGAGGCAATCGTTCAGGAACTGGGTCGTGACTTCGGCTCGCCTTTCCTGGTGGCGATAAAGCCGCCGATCATTGCGAAGGACGTGATCGATGAGGATACGCGGCAACGAATGATGAAGCCATTCTTGGATACTCTGGATCAGACACCTTCGCTGCCTTTGCCAAGCCGCTCGAAATCCGCGGCGGCACCGGATCCCAATGCCCTTACGCCCCTTCAGATGCGTTTGCTGATGGACTGTTGCTCACATTTCTACTCCGGTACGAACGCGCGGGCAGAAAGATTAGCCCTCGCAGACTACAAAACACTCAAAGAGGCTATTGCTGGCCTTGCCAAAATGAAGCTGATCAAGCCTCTGCTTCTCCAGATCGGCAGCCGCCGATTCGAAATCATTGAGGTGTTGCCGGAGGGATGGGCCAAGACCCATCAGAAAAGGCCCACTGATTACACCGGCCGTGGCGGCCTTCAGCATCGGACGCTGATCGAGTGGGCCCGCAAGCGACTCCAGAGCTTAGGCTGGCGCGAACTGATTATCGAAAATGTCATCGGCCCCAATCGCCATCCCGCGGACCTGACAGGCATCAGCCCTGCCGGGCTTTTTGTTGCCTTTGAGGTTTGTTACAGCACTACCAGGAATGTGTGTGACCACGCCCGCAATAGCTTTGGCCCTGGCGGCGCCCAGGAGCTTCATTTCCTTTCCTGCACACAGGCTGATTGTGACAAAACCCGCAGACTTCTCGACGGCGACCCGACACTCACTGCCATACTGCCGCACATCCGGGTAGTCCGTTTGGACCGGTTCCTTTTCTGAAAAACATGTTTGCTCCTTGACAGGTAGGGACGCCGCGATTCTGCGGCGGGAAAGGACCAGGAATGCGTATCGCGAAGGCCATCCTCATCTGCTGGGTCGTCAGCAGCCTTATTCTGTGGGTACGCGGCTGGCGGGGGTTTTGTGTGCTCGATGCCATGCCGTGGGTCAGTCGATCGTCCCACCTCCCGCCAGTCTATGACATGGCTGCTGTTGCGATGATTCTGCTTGGGTGCTGGGGCTTCTGCCGGCTACGGCAAGGAGGGGACTGATGTTGGACCGAGTAAACGAACTCCTGCGCCTGATTGAAGATAAGGCATCGCCGGAGGAAATCGAAATATGGAAAGCTCGCGCCGAGAAGCTCAAGGCGAAGCACGAGGCAGAAGATCAGGAACTGCGTGAACGGGTGCGGGGCAGTGTGACGGCGGACATGGACTTCCATGACCTGCACCGGAAGCACAGCCAGCAGTGGAGGAGCCTAGAGATGCAGGCAATGAACGTCGACCTCGGCAGCATCTCAGGCGAGTACGACGACACGATTCGCGGCCTGACGCCGGACGGAGAGCGGCAAGTGAAGTATGCGAAGATCTGGCGGGCGATGACCGACGAGCAGAAAGCGGCTTTCCGGCGTCGCATGATCGACGAGGGGATCGTGGACGAGGCTGATTTCGACACATTTGTCTGTCTGTATTGGGAGTGAAGAACGTGCGCAACCTGTTGGGAAACCTTCTCTTGGCCACCGTTGCGATCATCTGCCTGAGCCTGCTGAGCCAATCCATCCAGTGTCGACTGAGGTTCGAGGACCTGCTGCCGTTTTCGCGAAACCATGCGGCGCCTGTTCACTTGACGGTGCTCGGTCTGGTCGTCGTCGGGGTGCTGCTACTGATCAAGACGTTCAGTCGGAAAGGGGGATGAATGGACCCGCGAGTAATGAGACTGCCCGACCGGTCGCGTCACTCTGTTGTTCTGGCCCGCCGTGGCAAACGAAGCCGGCGGTCTCAGGTCACCGGGCGACGCATGGGCCGGGCCGTGAGCAAACGTGGAGCGATGGACGCACTGGCCAACCGGCTTTCTCTGGCCGTCGAGAGTGTTGCCGAGAAGGCGGGCAATGCCCTGCGGTTGGAGGCCTGCAATTGCGTCAAGACCGCCCGTCGCCAGGAGGCCCTCCGGCCGTTGATTGACTCACTGATTCTGCTTCTCGACCGGATCGAGCGTGAGATCAAGGAGATCAAGAAGCCGACGGCATCGAGTGAGGATCGTCCGACAGGATGCGGATGCACATCTGACGCTACGATCGCTGTCCTGCAGTCATTCGCCAAAGAAATCGAGAGTATCCTGCGCGTCTTCGAGGTACGCCCCATGGAAGAGGCGTTCGGAGAATTCGATCCTAAGCGCCAACAGGTCGTCAGCGTCGAACCAACAAGTGATCCTGAACTGGACGGTGTCATTCGTGACATCGTTCGTCGCGGTTACACGTGGAACGGACGCGTACTCCGTTCCGAGTTAGTCACACTCTTTCAATATAAGGAGCCAGAAAATGGCCAAATCCAAGGTGAAGAAACCTCTTGTCGTGGGAATTGATCTCGGGACGACGTTCAGTGCCGTCGCGACATATAACGCGGACGGCAAGTCGGAGGTTATCTCAAACAAGGATGGTGAACGGACCACCCCCTCGGTCGTGAACCTCCAGGACGAAAAGAAACCTGTCGTCGGGCGTGCGGCGGTGAACGCGCTCGCTTTCCAGCCTACGTTTACCGTGAGTTTGGTCAAACGGATCATGGGCAAGGTCGACGCAAGCAACGTCTCGGTGCCCGCGTTCGTTCATCCCGACAGCGGGCGGACCTACCTGCCTGAAGAGATTTCAGCCTGCATCCTGCGCCACCTGAAGGAGGGCGCGGAACAGGCAACCGGCCGCAAGGTGGGTGAAGTGGTGATTTCCGTGCCGGCATACTTCAACGACGCCGCGCGTCTGGCAACTCGCAAAGCCGGAGAACTCGCCGGACTGAAAGTGCTGCGGATCATCAATGAGCCGACCGCGGCTGCCATCGCCTACGGATGGGAAAAGGGTAGGGAAGGTCGGATTCTGGTGTCTGATTTCGGCGGTGGCACCTGGGACGTCACGATCATCGAGGTCCGGGGAGACGATTACCGGGTGCTGGCTACCGACGGTGACTGCAACCTTGGTGGCAGCGACATCGATAACGAACTGGCTGCCCTCGCGGCCAGGCAGTTCAAGGAGGCTACTGGCGAAGACATCCCGTCGGATCCCGATCTGGCGGGGTGGTACGACGTTATCGACAAGGTCCAGAAGGCCAAGAAGGACCTCTCGACCGCCGAGTCCACTAGTTTTGTGCTGTCGGGCAAGGGGGGACGGCTCGTGATCGACCTGAGCCGAGCCGAGTTCAACGAGATCATCAAACCGTTCCTCCCCCGCGGTCAGACTCTGGTCGAGAATTGTCTGAGTGCCTCAGGACTCAGCTGGGCGGATATCGACGACGTGCTTCTTGTCGGCGGCAGCAGTCGCATCCCGGCTGTCCAGGAGATGGTGGGCCGGATCTCCGGCAAGACGCCGCGGATGGATATCAGCCCCGACGAGGCCATTGCCATGGGAGCGGCGATGGTCGCCGCTCAGGAGGCGTCGAAAACCGGGCAGGAGATCGTTGACGGCCGCGGGGCAAAGGTCCTGCCTCCGCCAGTCACGATTGTCGACGTGAACGCCCACCCGCTCGGGTGCCTCGCCTTGAATGGCCAGGGGGTCCTGCAAAACTCGGTGATCATCCCGGCGAACTCGCCGCTTCCGACAGAGCGCGAGGGCTTCTTTCGGCTTCTCTTTGAGTCGCAGACTCAGGTCAGAATCCGAGTCGTGCAGGGGCCGCCAGGTGCGGAGCCTCAGGACTGCCTGGCGATCGGCGAGGTTCTGTTGGACGGCCTTCCCCCGGGGCCGATCCACTTGGATCGGATCAAGGTGGTGTACTCATACGACGTTGACGGAATCGTTCACGTGACCGCCACGGACAGCGTCTCCGGCAAGTCCACCAATGGGCGGATCGAGCACCGTGCCGGCCTGACGCGGCACTCGACGGCGGCGTAACTGATGGAACGCTGGGCGTGGGGGCGGCACGAAGCCGTCTTCACGCCCTGTTGTTTGGAGGAAACAGCATTGTTCAACCTCGTCCGTTACTGCAGCAATCCGACCGAGTGCGCTGGTGGCAGTGTTTCGCAGGGGACTGCAATATGACTCGCCAAGAGGCCGAGACAGCCCTGGGCCTGACTGGCTCGTATCGGCTGACGGATGTCGACGCCGCATATGGTCGACTGTGCATGCGTCACGTTCACGTCAGCCGCCACAGTCCCTACCCGGCCGCTCGGGAAGAAGCGGTGAAAGGGCTGATTGAGATCCAAACAGCCTACAAAACGCTCGCGGGCAAGCCGCCGCCCACACGAATAAGCCCGCCCAAGGCCACTGGTAAAGACCCAATCCCGGTCAGGCGGGTGACCATGACCGGCTCCGCAAAACCGTCCACCCCCGCTTCGCGGCCACCGTGCGCGGCGGAGCACCGCGGCCATGCAGCCACGGCCAACAACAGCCCGGCGGGCAAGCCAGGCCGGCAAGTGAACTTGGGCAACAACGGACCCGGTCCGGCGCCCCGCAGAAGATGGTTCCGGAGCGGCGTAATAGTGCCGGTATTGGTCACGGCTGGTTTGCTTGGCTTCTGGTTGACTATCGTGATCAACTCGCTGCTCCACGTGCCCCGGCCATGGTAGGTCACCTGTTTTCGGAGAAAGCATTCATGCCTTTACCTGTAGAGGCGAGTGACGGACTCGCCGGAGGATTCCTTTCAGGAGGTTTGAATCATGTCAGACGACGCAAAACAGCCCCCCGTGGCAAAGAAGCAGTTCGGCAGGGTCGATGTGGCGATCTGGTTTCGTGTATGGGGGAATGGGGGCCACAGCTACGAAGTCACGTTTTCGCGGAGCTACAAGAACGATGACGGCGAATGGAAGCGGCTGTATTCCTTCCACAAACGTGACCTGCCCGATGTCCAGCAAGGATCTGTTTGGGCGGCGGATCAGCTGGAGATGCTGACCAGGCAGGAACGCAAGCCGGTATCGCGGTGAGTTGTGTCCTTCCGGTAAGCCTGCATGAATCGTGATGCGTCGTCTGATATCGTCCGCG
>CAZTQK010000054.1:0-21745 GCA_964615635.1 uncultured Planctomycetales bacterium | reverse complement strand
AGGAAAGCCGGAGTGAACGGGCTCCCACTCACTTCGGGCCGGTCGACATGACCGTGAGCGGCAGCGCCAAGGGCGTTCTCGTGCAGTTCAAAGGTGCAGATCGACGGAAGCCTGAACGCGTGGTGCTGCATCTCCCGGTATCGCGGCCTTTGGATGTTCCCATCGCGGGTGTCACCGTCAGCACAAGACCGGATCAGCGGAAACAGTGGGACTTCCTCACCGCCATCGACATGTACGCCAAGACCGCCCCGCCGCTTCCTCGAACGATCCGCGATCTGGTCGATTTGCCTGCCGACCCGCCGGTGCCGCCCGATCGCTGCGTGCTGCTCGACCTGTCGAAATTCGCCAACACCGATCCTTTCACGGCGCCATTCGGCGTCGCCAATCCAGGCAAGTTCCTTTTCACCGGTCTGCCGGTGGGTGAGCAGACGGTCTGCGGGATTCCTTTCCGGATCATCGACCCGGCCGCAAACAACGGCACTGGCCTTATCGTTCTCGCTTCAGACAAGGCACGCGCCGACCGCCAGTGGCCCACACAGGTCGAGATCCCGGTCAGCGGTGTGGCCAAACGAGCGTTCTTTCTCGGCAACGTGACCGGCTGGGGTTCTCATGATAGCGGGACAGGTGATTGGGGCGCCGTGGGCGCGTACGAGATCGAATATGCGGACGGGCAGAAGCAGGTTGTTCCCTTGATCACGGGCTACACGTGCGAGGATTGGACCTCGGCACCCCGCGCGGCCGGCGTGATCTGCGGTCTGCGCGGCCAGCCGTGGCATCTCAACGTTCTGGGGGCTGCGCTTCGGCCGGTCGAGCTGAGCAGAATCGTGTTTCGCGATTACGGGACCCCGGCCGCACCCTTGCTCGCCGCAGTGACTATCGAGAAGTAACCGGCCTGCCCACTGCACGTACCGACCGAGGGGTTGGGCATCGGGGCAGCCGGCCCGTCTGTCAGCCCCAGGACCCCCGCATCATGGGTTCGGCTGCCTGGCCCCGGGCGTCAGCGGTTGGCTGGCCTTATTCGCGAATCGCCGATTGTGCTCTCCGAAACGAATCTGGGCGAGATGTCTATTGACGCCACGGCGGCCGGCAGGGTACACTAGAGAGCAGGATTTGTCCTATCTAAAACTTTTTAGTTGGTCGCGGCAGGCGGCCGCGTCTGATGCGGAGCACTGGGCGAACACCACGTTGCAGAGAAGGCCTTCCGAGCCTGTCGACACGGCAGATCGGCCAGGCCGAAGCAGCCGGACCCTCGCCCCTTCGCAGAGCATGGAGCGCCTGCCTATCAGGAAGGAGGCACTGATGTACCGTATCAGCATCCTGGTCGTTCTTGCAGTCTGCTCGGCAGCCTTCGGTCAGAATCTTCTGCTGAATCCGAGTTTTACGGACCCGGCGGTTGCCTCGCCTTGCGCTGAGGACTGGCAGGACGTGGCCAACTGGGAAATGACGTTCCAGAGCTCGCCGGCCGGCTCCGGCGATCGCCGCAACGGCGACTACAAGTCTCCTCCCTGTCCCCGAGACGGCGACGACACACACGCCAGTCTCCAAGGTTGGGCCAGCGAGACCAAACTGGCCTGGCAGACCGTCACCGGCCTGACCACCGGGCAACACTACAAGTTTTCGGGGCTCTGGTTCTTCGGGCATACCTTCCAGGGATTCGGCGGGCTCAACGTCTACGCCGAAATGCGAACGGGGAACAGCCCCACCGGCGGGACTGTCATTGGCTCCGCCCAAAGGACCATTGTGGGCAAGACCACGACGGCATGGCTGCCTTTTCAAGCCTGCGGACAGTTGGCTACCGGCACGGAACTGACCGTCGTGATCAAGGCGATTTCAGCGGGCTGGGACGGGTTTGCCCTCCACTTTGACGATCTCGTCCTCGAGGCGGTGGACACATGCGTCGAGCCCAACAACATCGACAGTATCGATCCCATCTACGAGGTTCGCGGAGTGACCGTGAACGCGACTATCACCGGGTATGGCTTTGTTGCAGGGCAAACGGCGGTCAAACTGACACAACCTGGCCAAGCTGACATTGTCGCGACCAATATTGTCGTGAGCAGTTCGACCGTCTTGACATGTCGGTTCAATCTGACCGGCGCAGCCAACGGCCGATGGAACGTCGTTGCCACGTTCCCAAATGGCTCTCCTTCTGAAGCCATTTTGTCGGCAGGATTCCTCGTCGTGCTGCCATCGCTTTCGAACGGCGGTTTCGAGTCGCCCACGGCAACAGGATGTCCGTCCGGCCCGAATTTCGGGCACCCGACCGACTGGCTGGTCAACTACACCGGCAGTTGGGGCGACGCCGGATACGACGTCTGGACGGTCATCCGCGACGACACCCACTCGGAACCCACATGCCCTCCACCGGATGGAATTCATTATGCCAGCACCTACTCGATTCCACCGAACCCCGGCGCTCAACCGGAGTCACACGCGTTCCAGACGGTCAAGGTTGACAACACCAAGACCTATACGTTTTCCGGTTACTTTGCCGGCGACGGCAACAACACGGTCACCATCGAGCTGCTCGACGGCGATGAGTATGCCGCTCATTTGGAGAACACGGAAGGTGGGCTCATCCACGACAACGGTCCCGAGTACGACTGGACTTTCGCTTACATCCAAGGCAAGCCGACAACCGATTTGATGACCGTGCGATGGCGCGTCAGCAGTCGTAGTCCGGGACCGCACGTCGCCCATGCTGACGCTCTTCGGCTGGACGTCTGCGCCGCCACCATCACTGCCGCATCAGTCAGCCCTGCGGACGGCGACAATATCGGTGCGTTGACGGGGGTGGAGATTGTCGGCTCGGGCTTTGGCAGCGGGAGCATACCTCAGGTCATGCTCACGCGTACCGGCCTGGTGGCCGTGAACGCCACGAACGTAGTGGTTCATAGCGACACTCGGCTGACCTGCGACTTCGATCTGACCAATCAGCCGACCGGACCACGAGACGTTATCGTCTTCAAGGACGGCTGCGTGGCCAGAATCGAGGGCGGCTTCCTCATTCTGGCACCGGCGCTGGCCAACGGAGGTTTCGAACTGCCTGACCCCGGCACACCCGTCGACTGCACGACTCCGGAGGCCTTCCTCAAAGGTGTTCCGCAGGGCTGGTCAGCAAGCCTGACGGCCCCCGGCAGTCTTGACCGCGATCACCACGTTCACCGACCGCTGACATGCCCGTCGACGGCAGACGGCCACTACGGCTCGCTGACCATCGACCGGGCCGGTGATCTGGTTGCCTACCAGTCGCTGCGGGTGACTCCGACCGCGCAGTACACCTTGGGCGGCCTGTTTGCCGGCGGCGGGGCCAACCAGGCAGTCATACAACTTATCGACGGCTCGCTGGAATCAGGAAACTTGCTTGCTGAAACGCTCATCAATGACGACACCGGCGGGGCCTCATACGACTGGCGCACCCGCTCCGTGTCTGCATACGCCGCAAGCGGGGTGCTGACGGTCACTTGGCGGCTGATCCCGTCGGGCCAGGACCTGCACGCCCTGCATGCAGACGGCCTCACAGTTGCCGTGACGGGCGAACCGTGCAGCAGCCCATTCGCAGATGCCGACGCCGATGGCGACGTCGACCAGGTGGATTTCGCGGTCTGGCAGCTTTGCTTCACCGGGACCGGCGGGTCCATTCCTACCGACCCGCCTTACTGTCGTTGTTTTGACCGCGACAGCCCCACCGGCGACGGCGATATCGACCTGCAGGACTACATCCTTTTCGAGGCTTGTGCCAGCGGTCCCGGCATAGCGGCAGACGCCTCGTGCGTTGAATGAACGCTCGTCGCCTCGACGGACTTGCCCCATCCTTCAGTGCACTGCCGGCACGCGCGAGGGTTGAGTAATCTCGATTCTCGCATCCGCGGGCAAATCGCTCCATTGAATCAGGGTCCCGCGTCCCTGCCTGATAGGCAGGGCTCGGCCGTCCAAGCTGGCTGCGGTATGTTGCGCGGTCGTGTCGCGTCGCACGCTCACCGATAGCCTACCCCCTCGAAGTCGCAGGAATTCGATTCTCGCGTGGGGCCAGCCTTCGGGCAGAGCCGGCAGGACTTCGAGGCCGGCTGCCGTCGGTCGGATGCCCAGGATCACGTCTACCAACATGATCGCCGGCATCGACGTCCAGATATAGTCCGTCAGATCGGCGGGTTCGCCGGTCAGCGAGTTGTAGTACTCACGGAAATGGCCGTCTTTCTCGAGCGTTTGAAAGACCATCCGACAGTTGATCTCGGCCAGGCGCGCGGCCTCGTCGTATCGACCCACTTCCTTGAGACCGTGGATCACCAACCAAGTCATTTCCACCCAGTTGGCCCCTCGCCAGTGCCATTGGCCCTTCAGCTTGTCGGGCATGTGCTTGACGGCCAGGGTGGCCACGGGGTAGCCGGTGCCGAACGCACTCGGGTCGCGGAGGAGGTCGACGATTGCGGGTACCTGCTCGGGCGCGGCCAGGGCGCACCAGAGCGGAAAAAACGTCGAGATGTCCATGATCCGGGCCCAGCGATCGCCCGGTATGTCGCGTCCGTAGTAAACAGCGTCCTGGGCGTGCCAGAGGTTTTCCCGCATGGCAGTCGCCCGGTTCTCCGCGTCGGACGACCACTGCCCGGACTCCTCACCTCGCCCCAGTTCGCGGGCCATCTCGGCCAGCGTCCGTTCCTCTTTCAGCAGGTAACAGTTGAGATCCAGTGCCTCCTGGTTCTCGGCTCTGTCGGTGGCGGTCCATGTCGCAAGGTCGCCGTCGTCGCGAACGGTCTCCAGGAAATCCTTCCAGTGCTGCAGTTTCAGGCCCGGCCGGGTACGGGCCTGCGATCGCCACCATCGAAGCGAGCGTACGCAGCAATCGTACGCCTCTCGCAAAAAGTCACGGTCGCCGCTCCACAGGTACGTCGTCCACGACTCCCACGCCAGGAAAGGAGCGGTGGCCAGGTCGCCGCTGTGGGCGCTGACGCCGCGGTGGTTCACACCATAGGGGAACCGGCCATCCGCCTGCTGATTCCGGAAGTGTCCGCGGAGAAAACTCTGCGACAGCGTCGGCTCGGTGAGGTTAGCGACGAAAGTCGACAGATGCTCGTGCCCGTGCATCCCGTAGCTCCACCAGCCATAGGGCTCGTTGTTGTGCGGGCGACAGAGCGTATACCACGGCAGGCTCGACTTCTCCTGGGGGCTCCACGTATTGGCCCGGGGAAGCTCCAGAGCACACAGGAAGTCGGCGGCCCAGGACTGGGATGGTACGGTCAACAGGGGCACATGCTCGTACCACTTGCAGCTGTCGGCCATGAGCCGTGGCCAGTCGATCGAGAGCGCCCGGATCGCGGCGGACACGGTGTATTGAAGAGCGTCTTGCGGTGTTTGCTTGGGATACAGAATCATCTCCATTGGCGATTCATACTGCTGCGGGCCGTAGCGGTGAAGATTCAGGCTGATCAGCAGTGTTCTGGCTGCACCTGATGGCAGTTCGATCCGGTGTTCGAGAACGGCGTCTCGGGGCGCGTCTGACGAGGCCTTGTCCTTCGTCAGGCGGCTCCGATACGCAGCAGGCGTCTCACTGGCCGCCATCGTGCATAGCAGAGAGCCGCCCAGCCGCCGGGGACGTGGTATCCACTCATCGTAGCTTGAGACAAGTGCTGCGTTAGGTTCATTGTAGCCGATCCACTGAAGATCACCGGTCGTAGCGCTGACGCCGTAGCCATAGCGATCGAATGGCACCGTGTTCGTCGGAAGTTTTGTGCAAGCAGACTCAATGTGAACAATGCGAGGGTGCGGCCCAGGATTGCGTACCTGCACAACGCACAACAACGTATCGCTTTCGCCGGCCAGGAACAGTACCTGCCCACGAACGCCGCCGAGATCAACCTCGACGGACGCCAGGTTGAGCAAATGGTCGGTGTACCGCCGCCTGGGGCTGAAGTCGACCGGCTTATCATCCACGCCGAGCCCGATCAGGAGATGGATGTCGCTGTTGGTGTTGAAGACGCCCAATTTGCCCCGATGCGGGAGGTCAAAACGGGCATCCTTCTCCTTATCAAGCAGGTGCCAGGGTATATCCTTGTGGAAGTCGGTGGGAGGGCCGACATCGTGAACCTTGACCAGCCACGGGGCAGGCTTGTCTGCGATGAGCCGCCGCAACTGCGGTTGGATCGCGATGGCCGAATCGTCGAGACTATGTTGAAGATCGGCGCTGGGATGGACGGGAGGCTTGTCGATTCTGCTTGGTGAATCAAGACGTCGCTCGGCTGGCGCGGTCATGAGGGCGCTCACGTTCAGGGCCAGAACGCCAGCCGCGACAACCGCAGCCCCACCTTTCCGCAAGCCGATCATCACTCCGCCCTCTTCGTTCTCTCGGCTGCCTCCTGACCAGTTTCTTCTTGTCACTTGAAGTCGGCCAGGTGCTCCGGCCGGCCACGGATGTCGACGGGAATCCGATAGAGCGAGCCGCCGATGTTGGGGGCGTTGAAGTCGTATCCCGGTGGCGCGTAGGGACCGACCCAGGATTGGCCGGCGGTGGTGACGTACAAATCGGTCAGATTGTCGCCGCCGAAGATCACACTCGACACCTGCTTGACCGGCATGGCAATGCGGCGCTCAACCTTGCCCTGCGGGTCGTATCGAACGATCTGGGAACCGTACCACTGGGCGCTCCAGATGAAGCCCTCCGCATCCACGGTCAGGCCGTCCGGAATGCCCTCATCGGTGGGTACCTGAACGATGACGCGACGGCCGGACAGTTCGCCGGAGGCGGGTTCGACGTCATAGGCGTAGATCTTCCGGGCCGTGGAGTCGGTGAAGTAGAGCACCTTGTTGTTGGGACTGAAGCCCAGGCCGTTGGCCAGTTCGATGCCTTCGTCAACCGCGCGGATCGATCCGTCCGGTGAGATCAGATACAGACGGCCGGGTTTCTCCATGCCGCCGGCGCCCCAGTACATGGTACCGGCGTAGATGCGGCCTTGCGGGTCGGCGATCATATCGTTGATCTTCAGTTCCTCGCCCTTGTAGCTCGCCACGACGCTGCGCCAGTGCCCCTCCCGCCAAAGGTGCAGACCGGTTGGCCCCCCTAGCACCAGTCCGCCCGAGCGGTTCAGGGCGATCCCCCCGACGGCCATGCCTTCGGTCAAGATTCTGCGCTCGCCGCTGTCCACCGCGTACTCGTAGGTCTTGTCCGTCTCGTTGTCCGTCCACAGCACGCGACGGTTGGCAACATCCCATGTCGGGGCCTCGCCGCACTTGTTGTTGTCCTGGATAATAGGTTCGATTGTATACGCCACTTGAGTCTACCTCCCGCACAGGTCTGAGCAATAACAGTTGTGTTGCCTCGCCATGTGAAGTGAAAGCATAACCCAAGATGCGGCATCCGTCATCCGGGCGACTTTCTCAGATGGCTGAAACGCGAGGAACGAAGAATGCCCACCAGCGAGACAATTCACCCCGGCGTCGTTGACGGATGGCTACCCTTCATGGTATCTCTTGGCTGAGCGAGGCGAGGCCCTCACACAGACGTGGCCTGCGTGAAGGCCCTCAAGTTGAGGGAAGAGTATTCGCACATTCGTCGTGCGACGCGAGCCAGCCAGACCAAGCCGCGATCCTGGAGTAGCCTGCGGGACGGTGTATGGCAGGCTGCTCGTTTTGTTGGACCGCGAGCCCACTGCATAGAGGCGCCAATGCCTGAAGGATACGATACGCACGCAGACTACATCGGCTGGGTGAAGGCTGACGCTGAGGCCCGTCAAGCTACCATCGTTGCCGCCATGACCGAGGCGTTCGCGCCCTTCATCGAGAAACGCGAGGTCGACGTCGTCAACTTCTCCGCGATGACGGCCATGGACCTCGCGGCCGCCATCCAGGCCCACCCCACCATCCTCAAGGCCCTGCTCACCTGCTGCAATATCGCCGGACGAGCAATCGAACGCGACCTCGAGATCCGCGGGATAGATACCTACGAGCCTCGTCTGAGCGAAGTGAAGGCCGCCGCCATCGCGGGCTATCTCAAGCCGTTTCTGCCTCAGGAGGCCCCGATTCCTGCCCTGTGCGAGCTTGATCGTTTCTTCTTCGTGGATAAGGAGATACGAGCCCGCAAGGGCCGTTGGGAGCGGACGATCCTCAAGGCCCTGAACCAGCAAGCCCGTCTGACTTTCAAGAAACGCAAGTTCGACGTCGCGAGCGAATCCTTCGAGCTCGATGCCGCCGCTCCCGAGACCGGCCCGATCGAAATCGGCGTTGATGTGAAGCGTATCGAGGCCCGCCGGGACATCCACAAGCGAGCTGACGAGATCATCAACAAGTCCGCCAAGTTCAAGACGGCTTATCCGCACGGGAGATTCGCGGCCGTTGTCTACTACCCCTTCACGGCCGAACACGTGAATGTTCAGAGCCGCCTGGAATCGCCCAACATCGACGCAGTCTGCTTCGCGTCGCAATCCGCCGAGCAGGTTTTCATCTCGATCGGCTTGCTCGTGGACCAACTCGACATCCGCAGCCGCTAAACGCTTCCGGTCTTGGCTCCCGCCGGACGTCGCGCTGTGAAGGATGGTGTGCCCCCCAGCACTCGCCCCTGTACGACCTCGCCGCGAATCCGCTTCTCGGCAAGGGCGAAGTACTGCGGATCGATTTCGTTGCCTATGCTGTTGCGGTCACACATCATCGCGGCGATCGTGGTTGTTCCGGTCCCTGCGAACGGGTCCAGGACGGTGTCACCTGTGAAGGAGAACATGCGGACCAGCCGATAGGCGAGTTCGACCGGATACGGCGCAGGATGCTCGCGTGTCGAGGCTCCGGTAACGTCGGTCCAGATCGGGCGAAACCATGAGGCCTGCTCTTTCTTCGTCAGTCGCGACGTGGCCCGCTGCTGTTCCGTCGGGTTGCGATACTGGCCGGGCTTGCGCAACATCAGAATGTACTCGACGTCATTCTTGATGATCGCGTTTGGCTCATACGGCTTGCCCAGAAATCCCGCGCCGTTTCCACTGGCCTCAAACTGGGCGTTGGCGATCTTGTGCCAGAGAATCGGAGTGAGATAATCGAATCCGATCCGCCGGGCCCGCACCGCGATGTCCGCGTGCAGCGGCAGCACAAGGTGACGGCCGCGATTCGCCCGTCGGGCGACACACACGTCTCCCACGTTGCAGACCAGCCGTCCGCCAGGAACCAGTACGCGATAGCAGTGCCGCCAGACCTTGTCCAACTCGTCGTGAAAGCCATCGTATTCTTCCATGTCGCCGAGCTGGGCCGGGTGATCGTTGTACTTCTTGAGATTGAAATACGGCGGCGAGGTGACCACCAAGTGCACGGACTGGTCTGCGACCCAATCGAGTGTCCTGGCATCCCCCAGATTGAGCACGTGTTCGGTCGGTGGCCCGTCGTACGCCCGTGGTTCGGGGATCCGCGTAGCCTCCGCTCGCTTCTGTGACACGTGCGAGCACTCGTCGGCAAATAGGCTTGGCTCAGGCTTGCTCATGGCTGGCGACATTATACACGCGCGGGCCGCAATGTAGAAAGACCGCCACCCCGCGCTTGGCATGGACGGTGGCTTCTGCCAAGCTGGAGGGCCGCCAATCAGAAACGGTACGCCGGGGAAATCAACGCGACAACCACCCGCCGTCGACGGGGTAGATTGCGCCGTGGCAGTAGTCGGATGCGGCGGAGGCCAGGAAGACGGCCATGCCGCCGAGCTCGCTCGGCTTGCCCCAACGGCCGGCGGGGATGCGATCGAGGATCGCCTTGTTCCGCACCGGGTCATTTTGCAGCGGCTTGGTCACGCGGGTGTCGAAGTAGCCCGGCGCGATCGCGTTGACATTGATGCCCTTGGCGGCCCACTCGTTGGCCATGCTCCTGGTGATCCCCGCCACGGCCGACTTGGCCGCCGTATACGAGGGAATCAGGATACCCCCCTGGTACGACAGCATCGAAGCGACATTGATGATCTTGCCGCCGCCGCCCTGCTCGATGAACACGCGGGCCACCGCCTGGCTGAGAAAGAAAACGGACTTGAGGTTGACCTGTATCACATCGTCCCAATCCTTCTCGGTGAAATCGATGCACGGGCTGCGGCGGATGATGCCGGCGTTGTTGACCAGAATGTCGATCCGGCCGAAATGCTGACGCGCCTCGCTGACAATCTGCGGGATGGCCTCCATCTTCGCAAGATCGGCCGTGATTCCTAGAAACCGTTGCCCGACTTTCTCGACTGCTCGCCGCACTTGATCAAACTGGCCGCTCGAACCGATCCCCGCAACGTCGGCGCCGGCCTCAGCCAACGCCACAGCGATGCCCTCACCCAATCCGCTGCTTGCGCCGGTCACAATCGCGGTTTTGCCTTTCAGGCTGAATTGTTCAAGACTCATGACTCAGGTCTCCGAGAAGCACGCCCTACATGGCCCTCAACAGCGCGAGCAGGCCAAGTGAAGCGGGCGGCCAGAAAGCGACAATCAACAGTGCGGCGACCATTCCGATCAGATACGGTGCGAGCGGCTTGAGCAGCTCGTGCATTTTCGTGCCGGCGACGCTGCACGCCACGAACAGAGCGATACCCACCGGTGGTGTACACTGGCCGATACCCAGCGCGGCCACGACCATCACGCCGAACTGTACCTTGTCCATGTGCAGATGGTTGACCGCAATCGGCATGAAGATGGGCACGAGGATGAGCATGGCGGGCGTCAGGTCAAGGAAGGTACCGACGGCCAGCAGCACCACCAGCATGATCAGCTTGACCGCCACAGGGTTCTGTGTCAGCGACAAGAGCGACTCAGCCACCTGCGCCGGCACCTGCTCGACGGCCAACAGCCAAGCGAACGGGGAAGCCCCGCCGATGCACAGGACGACGATCCCGGTGATCTTGGCAGTGTCAATCATGATGGGCGCCAAGTCACGCCATCTGAGTTCCCGGTAGATGAACTTGCTCACCAGGAACGCATACACCACCGCGACGATCCCGGCCTCGGTGGCGGTGACGAAGCCGCCCATGATGCCGCCGATGACAAACACCACCGCCAGCAAGGGGAGAAACGCATCCCGAAAATGGCGGCCGATCTCGACAAGTGACAGGGTGTGGCCCGATGTGGGATGGTTCCGCACCCGCGCCGTGACGTAGCAGACGATCATCAGCATGACGCCGACCAAGACCCCGGGCACCACGCCGCCCAGGAAAAGATCGCCAATCGAAATCGTGCCGATGTAGCCCATTAGAATAAAGGGGATCGAGGGGGGAATGACGATGCCGATGGAGCCGGCACAGGCCTGAAGAGAGGTCGCCGAGCCTCGGGAAAAACCGGAGCCGACAATCGCCGGGATCATCACCGACCCGATGGCCGCGGTGGTAGCCGCGGTCGACCCGGAAATCGCGGCGAAGAGCATGCACGCAATCACGCTGGTGATTGCCAGCCCGCCATGAACATTGCCGACCATGCTGCGGGCCAGGGCAATCAGGCGCCGGGCCATGCCGCCGACACTCATGATGCCCCCTGCCATCACGAAAAACGGTATGGCGACCAGAGGGAAGGAATCGGAGGCCGTTCGGATCTTCACCACGACGAGCCCCTGGGTGTAGTCCGTGCACAGAAAGATGGCGGCGGACGAGGCCAGGACCAGAGCGATGGAGATCGGAACCTCGATAATCAGCATCGCGAAGAAGGCGATGAACAGGGCCAGGAGGATCATTTCTCGACCTCCCGGCCACGGGCGGCACGAATCAACATCTCCACGCTTCGAACGAGCATCAGCAGACCGCCGGCCGGGACCGCCGCGAACGGTATCGCACGGGATATCTCCATCGCCGGCGTCACGACCCGCACATTCAGGAGGGTCATCCGCACGCCTTCTACGAGCAAAATCAGCGAGAAGACAAGGACCAGAACGGCCACCAACGCCCTGGCCAGTCGCCGCAACGCCGGAGACAGCTTGCGGTGCAGCAGCTCAACCGCGAAATGTTCTCCCCTCTTGAGAGCCAGCGACGAGCCGACCATGGTCACCCACACGAAGAGGATTGTGGCGAGTTCCTCCGACCACGAGAGAGGGTGCCTTATCACGAGACGCGAAAACACCTGAAGCGTCACCACAATGCAAAGCGCCCCGACCAGCACGACTGAAAGGCCTTCCTCCATGTTGGCGTAGATGCGGCGGATCACCTTGTCTGTCCCCCTTTGCCGGCGGACACCGCATCTCTCGTCGCAGGCCGGCTCGTCGGCCCAATCGCAGGCGGCTTCTCTCGCGAATCCTCCCGAATCATTTCGACCAGCCTCTTAAACTCCTCTCCGTAACGGTTCTCGTATTCGGCGTATATGCCGGCAACTCGCTCGCGGAACAGCTCAGGGTCGACCTCGTTGAAGACCATGCCGGCCTTCTGGAGCTCGGCCAGTGCCTCGGACTCGGATTCTCGCCACATCTGGCGCTGTTTGAGCACCGTTTCCCGAGCCGCCGTCTCGACCCATTCTTGCTGTTGAGGCGTCAGGCTGCGGAGGAACGGCTCGCCTGCCACCAGCATGTCCGGGATGGAGAAATGGCGAGTCCATGCGAAGTACTTGCAGCCGGCTTCGAAAGTGCGGAATGTCAGGATGGTCATGGGGTTGTTTTCCCAGCCGTCGATGACGCCCATCTGAAGCGCAGTATACACCTCACCCTGGTTGAGGGCGGTTGCGCTGGCCCCCAGAGCGTCGATGGTGGAGACCATCAGCGGCGAGTTCATCACCCGGATCTTCAGGCCGCGAAGGTCCTCCGGTTTCGTGATCGGGTTCTTCTTGGTGCTGACATTGCGCGTGCCGGCGTCGAAATAGCCCAGGATTTCCATTCCCAACTCGCGGGCATGATCCTGGATGATCCGGCCGACCTGCCCATCGAGCACGCGGGCCTGATGCTCGGAATCGCGCCAGATGAACGGCATGGCCAGCGCGTGGGACGATCGCACATAGACACCCAGGATCGCCGCCGAGACCTGGGCCATCTCGACGTCGCCCATCCGGCACAGTTCCAGCACTTCGTCGGCGCTGCCCAACTGGCTGTTGTAGAAAATGTCGGCCCTCATCCGTCCGCCGGAGAGTTCCTCGATCCGCTGCTTAAAGTGCGTCAGTGACGCGGCCGTCGGGTGCGACTCCGGCAGAACGGTGCCGATCTTGATCGTCCGCGGCCGGTCCGAGCGATCCTCGCAGCCAACCATGGCGGCCATCACCACCACAGCCGGCAGCCAGAGCATGTGCTTCCATCGACTCACTATCATCTCCAAACGTCGCCGAGCACCACTGGCCGTGTGCCACTGCTCTATGAGCAGTGCGCCACTGGAGGCTTGCTTGCCCGCCGTAGCCTTGATGGAGGCGGACCCGCCAGTGTCTTCTCGCTCAGTACCACACTGGCAGACAAGCTGCCAGTGCCACCCGTACCGGACGACCCTGCTGACACGGGCTCTCACTCACCGCAGATCCTTCATCGCCACGGCATCCATGTCTGTGAACTCTTGGTTCTCGCCGCCCATCGCCCAGGCGAAGCTGTAGTCGGACGTCCCGCAGGCGCTGTGAATGGACCAGGGCGGCGAAATGACCGCTTCGCGGTCCCGAACGATCAGGTGCCGCGTTTCCCGGGGCGGTCCCATCAGGTGCATAACCACATTTTCGTCCTTGAGGTCGAAGTAGAGGTAGATTTCCGACCGCCGGGCATGCGTGTGGCAGGGCATGGTGTTCCAGACGCTGCCCTCGGCCAGCGAGGTGATGCCCATGACCAACTGACAGCTCTTGATCCCGCCTGCGTGGATGTACTTGTGGATCGTGCGATCGTTGCAGGTGGCCTGGGCGCCCAGATGAACGGTCTCGGCATCGCCCGGCCGTGCATGTGTCGTCGGATGTGCCGCGTGGGCCGGGTAGCTGACCAGATAGTACTGCGCGGGCTCACCAGGCTTGTCGCTCGTGAATACGATCTCTTTGCTGCCTCGGCCAATATAGAGGGCGTCGCGCGGGGCCATCGGGTAAGTCCTGCCATCCATCGCGACTGCTCCAGGGTGCCCGAGATTGAGCACGCCCGCCTCCCGACGCTCGCAAAAGAAACCACTCGCGAGTTCCTTGGCAGCCGGCAGTGACAGTCCACCGTTTGTCGGCACAATCGAACCGACAACTGCCCGATCGGTCTCAACGTAGAAAAACCTGGCCTCGCCGGGAGCGAACAGGCTTTCCAGCAAGTACGATTCTCGCGCCTCGGCAGAGGTCATCCGCTGGAACCTGGTCGGATCTCCTGGGATTCGCGTTTCCATCATTTCTTCGCCTCGCACATGGAAGTGGTCAGTTATCAGTTTTCCGTGCAGTCAGCCATGCACCCTCCGGTGATCACTGACAACGGATGACTCACCTCGGCTCCACCTTCACCTCTGGTCTCAATCGGGCGACGGCTCGCAACATCTCCTCGTATTCCTTGGCCGACTCGGCAGCACCAGGTTCCTTGAACCAACTGCCGTGGTAGCGGTAGCGGACCCGCTCGCCATCCGGTTTCAGGCGAACGTAGGTGTTGGAGTCATCCTCGCCGAACGCGACGATCTGTCTCGGGTCAGCGACAACACCGAGCCCCAGGGTGCCCGCCTTGGGCGTATCCCTGTCGCCGAGCGCCTGAAGCCCCCAACGGCCAAGAACACCTGCCGCCTTGTCCTGGATCAGGACGGTATCTTCGTGTTTTGGCAGGCCGGTCACGATCTCAGGCATCGGGGAGCCCGGATACGGGCGCACGCGGATGTCGGCCTCGCCCCACTTCTGTCCGGCAGAAATGCTCATCCGCACCCAGAGGTCGTAGTGCGCGGCTTTGTTCGATGTGATTGCCTGTCGCGACAGATCGGGAAGAGGCCCGGGCTGCCAGTACACATACTCGAGATCAACCACGGCACGCAGGGGGCCGCTGGCCCGAATGTGATAGGTTTTCATCACATTGGAGACCTTCTCGATTTTGCCGTTGATCCAGGCGCCGAAGCCGCCGATCCCCAACGCCCGCCCCACCTTAAGGACATCAAGCCCGTGTTCGTCTTCGATGTTATGAGGAACACCCGGCTTGGCCCAATGATCCAGCGACAGAATGGCCCTTGTCTTTCCGAAGATGTCCATCGCATTGTCCGCGTTCCAGTAAATGCGGTACGCAACAACGTCCGACTCCCATGCCGGGCCGTCGAAGCCCTTGAGCGACATGCGGGCGGCCGCGCGAGGCTGCGTCTTCACATCGGGCCCCTCGCTGGTGAACTGATACTGCCGAGTCTCCCCGGCCTTCAAGTCAACCAGGAATACGAGTTCGTCAATCTCGCCGTCTCCATCGAGATCATCAAGCTGAAAGGCAACCGGATCAGGATCTCCGAGGCGGTGGCGGCCGGCGGCCCATACCTGTGTCATGTCATCTGTCCACTTGACAATGACCGGCACTTCCGCCCAGTCGTCGCTGGTCGGGTTTGAGACGGTCATGTTGACGGTCGCATCGGCGGCAAGGACCACCCTTGAAAGAAGCAGCGCGGTCCCTGCCACGACGGAGACACAGCCTGGACGCATTCGCTGACCCTTCTCGCCGGTTGGCGCATAGGATGGGCTTCCGTTCTCCCACAACGCGCTGTTAACCCGTCAAACAGGGCTGAGGAGGGGCATTAAAGCATGCTGGACAGGCGCGGTCAACCAAGCCGATCCCGACGCCTTTTCGCCATTATCGCCGGCAAAGACCGATTGACATTGCTTGACCGATTAGAGTATGCTGCTGATACGGGTTGAGATGAATCGTCCTGTTTAAAATGTTTTAAGTCCTCCCGTGCATAACTGCTGACGAGGTCGCATGATGCATTCACACCCCCCTCGGCCACATACCAGCCTTGCCTGGGCGGTCCTCGTCCCCATCGTGGCCGGCTCCGGATGCAACGAGCCCTGCGTGCAGATGACATTGCAGCCCGAACCCGGTCTCCTGATGCGTCATGTAGCCGAGCGGGTGCTTCAAGACTTCCCGACTTCGCCGCCGTTCGACTGGGGTGAAGGCACGATGATGGCCGGGATGATGCGTGCCGGTCTGACCCTCAACGAGCCTCGCTATATCGCTTTCGTGCAGAACTGGGCCGACCACTGGCAGGCGGCAGGGTTGCAGGGTGTCCTGGACGGCCCAGCCGACGCGCAAATCAGAGCTTATTGCGGACACTGGGGCCCTGGCTTACCGGTCCTGCTCCTGTACGAAAGGACCCATAACCCGGCATACCTCGATATGTGCCGCCAGATCGCTTCGTTTGTCATGACCAAGGCCACCCGCACACCCGAGGGCGGATTGGGCCATTGGGGCGGCAACCAGCAGTTGTGGGTCGACACGCTTTACATGGTATGCCCCCTGTTTTCGCACCTGAACCGACTGACCTCCGATTCCAGCTACATGCGGGAGGCAGTTCAGCAGCTTGAGATCTATGCTCGTCGCACCCAGGATGAGCAGACCGGCTTGTTCTGGCATATGTATGACGACCCGGCGAAGAAGCGCATCGGCGCGTTGTGGGGACGCGGCAACGGCTGGGTGGCGATGTCCTTCGTCGAGGTCCTTGGGAACCTCGATCGGCATTCGCCGGAATTCAAACAAATCCTGGGCAGATTCCACCGCCAAATGGACGGCCTGCTGGCCGTCCTTGACACCACGACGGGCCTCTGGCACACGGTGCTGGACCGGCCGGAGACCTATCTTGAAACCTCGGCCAGCGCGATGATTCTGGCCGCTCTGGTCGACGCCAATCGCCTGGGGCTGTATGCGACCGGAGATCCGAATGTGATTTCGCACACCTGGGCTGCCCTGTCGACCAAGGTCGACTCGCAAGGCCGTGTGTTCGACGTGTCCGGCGGCACCATGCCGCACAATTTCGAAGTCTACGCGTCAAAGCTTCGCGGCACTTACACCTGGGGAACCGGCGCGTTCCTCCTGGCAGGCAGTGCGCTGCAGGAGGCCCATTGATGTCCGACCGCATTGAAGGACTACCGGATGCCTGAATGGAAGAATGACAGTGAACTGTTCTCACTCATGCGTGGTGTTCTTTACACACCCGTCATTGGGGACATCCTTGACCAACTGGGGTGCTATCATCAGTTCCTGCCCCAGCCGATCCAACCGATCCGCGAGTCGTACAAAATCGCCGGCCGGACCATGCCGGCGATCGTCGCCGAGGTGTTTGGACCACAGAGTCAACCCTTCGGCAAGCTGACGGAGTCTCTCGACCAGCTTCAGCCGGGAGAGGTGTATGTGACCGGCGGGGGCTCGACGCGCTGCGCCTACTGGGGCGAGATCCTGACCGCTACGGCGAGAAAACGCGGGGCTCTCGGTGCGGTGATCGACGGCTTCCACCGAGACACCCCGCGGGTGCTGGAGCAGGACTGGCCGGTGTTCAGCCGCGGGCGATATGCCCAGGATTCGTCCGTCCGCATGCGGGTCATCGACTATCGCTGCCCCATGGAAATCGGCGGCGTCTGGATTGAGCCGGGCGATCTGGTTTTCGGTGACCTCGACGGCGTCATCATCATTCCCAGGAAACACGAAATCGCGGTGATCGAACGGGCGCTGGAGAAATCCCGGGAGGAAAGGGTCGTGCGCAAGGCCATCGAAAACGGCATGTCGAGCACGGAGGCATTCAAGAAATACGGCATACTCTAGCCTCGTCATACCGACTTCATCATCGAGTCTTGTCCCCTCGGGACGGACTCACGAACCTGCAACAAGGGGGTCTTCCATGCATCGACGCGAGTTTCTTGCGGCCGTCGGGAGCATAGCCGTCGGAAAGGCTGCCTGGGCGCGGGAAGCACCATCTGACATCAGGATTACCCGCATCGTCAGTTTCGAGCTGGAGACGGCAAGGCCCAAGCACGTCGGCAAGAATTCCTACCGCCACGACCACGGCCCCAAGGCTTCCGACCGTGTCGCCCGGTTTTACCCCAACACCGGCATCGACGGCTTCGGCACCTGCTGGTCGGGGGCCAACGAGTGCGCCGCATACCTGGGGCGAAGCCCGTTCGATTTCTTCGACCCTGGTGCTCGCAAGGCCGGTGGGCCCCTGGGGCGCAACACCTCGCCGCTATGGGACCTGGCGGGCAAGATTCTGGGCAAGCCGGTATGGCAGCTCCTGGGCGGGGCCGGCCCACGCCGGGTCGGTGTGTATGACGGCTCAATCTACTTCACGGATCTCCGGCCTCAGTTCCTCACGAGCTGGCGAGACGAGTTTCGTCGCGAACTTGACGCCTCTCTGGCCATGGGCCACAGGGCGTTCAAGATCAAGATCGGGCGTGGCAAGCTGTGGATGCTGCAGGAGGAAGGCTACAGCCGTGACGTCGAGGTGGTCAAGTTGATCCGCGAGCACGTCGGGCCCGACATGCTGCTCGGCGTCGACGCCAACGACGGGTACGACCTTGAGAGAACCAAGCGGTTCGTCCAGGAAACGGCGGACTGCAAAGTGGCCTTCATCGAAGAGATGTTTCAGGAATCGGTGCCCGACTACCTCGCCCTCAAGGCGTTCATGAAGGACCACAACCCGAACATCCTGGTCGCCGACGGGGAAAACAAGCGCTTTCCGCGGGACATGGCCTCCTGGGTCGAGTCCGGCGCCGTGGACATCCTGCAGGGTGACATGAACCAGTTCGGTTTCGAGGATATTCTCGCCGAGGCCGACATAGCCCGCGGGCACGGGGCAATGGTGGCTCCTCATAATTGGGGTTCGCTGTTTGGCTACTATCTCCAGTTGCATGTCGGCCGAGCAATCGACAACTTCTTCAGGGCTGAGCAGGACCCGATGAGCTGCCGTGCGGTGGCGACCGAGGGCTTTGACATCAGGGAGGGCGCGGTCCGGGTGCCCGACGCTCCGGGCCTGGGGCTTAAGCTCAATGACGATGCGCTGCGCGACGCTGCCTGCGTCCATTTTGACTTAAAAGCCTGACAATAGCCGGGGTACCGGTTCCGTTGATCAAACCAACATGCCCGCGGCCTTGTTGACGAGCCTGGCAAACCTGGATGGGCGCATTCCCAATCCCCTCCAGCCCGTCGGTTTCCAGCGGGATCACTGGGCGAAATCGCCGGTGCCCCTTCCACAGACACTGTTGCCGCTCGTATACTTTATTGGGACACGAAGGAAGCCTTCCGCTGGGTTTCTCGACAGGGTGCGAGGTCTCGGCCGGGGGCCGAGTGCCTCACGTCCAGGGATGAGGCATGCGTCCCCGGCCGCCTCGCGGTTTCCGGGATGACCAAGACCCGGAGAGAGGCGGGCGTACGATGAGACGGGCATTCACACTCACCGAGTTGGTGGTGGTGATCTCGTTGATCATCATTATGTCCGGCCTCTCCGTTCCCGCGATCCATTCCTATCTGCTCAATCGGGATCAAACGCTGGCGGTTCAGGTTTTCAGCGGCGCGGTCACCAACGCCCAAGCCCTGGCGAGGGCCAACTTCACCACCACGGCGATTCGCGTCGAGCGGGCTTTCCGGACAGACGACGCCGGGCAGATGCTTCGGGATTCCTCGGGCCAACCCCGTTGGCTCGACCACCAGCGGGTCGAGATCCTGGCGGTCGGCATGCGCCAGCCTCAAAAACCCATCGCTGGTGAAGAGCTGGTCTTTCGTCGCCTCCTCCATGTGCCGGCCGTCGATGTGCCTTCCTCGGCCTGGCTGGCTCCAGACAACGCCCTCAGCCTGCTCGCTTCGGGAAACACAACGTATCAGCCGGCGGCACCGGGTACAGCGGCCATTGATACCCTGGATACCTTCTATCTTGCTTTCAACCGACAAGGAAGACTCGTCCGGCTGCCTGCAAGCCGGCTCATCTACCTCGATGAACGCCAGGACAGCGTTCTCATCGGGCACCCGCAGCCATCCTGCTCTGGGGCTGTGGCGTACAACCGGGCGCGGTTCGAGAAGTCCGGCCGCGATCCGCGCTGGCTGAGATCGGGTATTGCGTTGTACGTGGACCAGCGGACAGGGTCGGTGATCGGTGCCGAATCGGCGCGGTGACCGACGTGCACCCTGCCGTCACTGTTCGGCGGTTTTCCTGGTCTTGCTGCAAATGCCGTTCCATTCGTCATAGACAACCCGAACGTTCTCCGGCTTCGCGCCAACGCCGAACTCGCACTGAGCAATGACTCCGCCGTGTCCGGTGTACAGGGCTGCCGCCGCCCTGCGAACCGACCGGCGGACATCCTCAATGCAGCCGTAGGGCAGGAGGTGCTGGCGGTCGACCTCGCCCCAAAAGGTGATTCGGCCCCTGAACCGCCGGCCGAGTTCCTCGATGTCCATGCAGAAGATCTGCGAATTCACGGCGTCGACGCCCATCTCGATCAAGTCCTCGTAGATGTCGAAGATGTACCCGTCGCTGTGAAAGAAACACAGTTTGCCGGCCGCGTGGATCCGCTCGACGTACTGGCGGTAGTACGGTTTGAAGAAGTCTCGCCACAACTGCGGGCTGATCAACAGCGATCGTTGCGAGCCCCAGTCGTCCATGCCCATAATGGCGTCCACGTCGGTCGCGGCCCAGGCGTCGATCATCGCCAGGTTCCACTCGTGGATTCGCCGGGTCATCTCGATTAGGCCCGTAGGCTGCTCCATCAGATCGACATAGAGCTCTTCCGTCCCGCGGAGGAACTGCAATCGCTCAAACAACCGGTAGCATATCGGCGAGAGCATGAACCGGTCGGTTTGCTCATATTGCACGGCCACAGGGCCGAGATCCACCTTTGTCCAAGCCCAGGGAGGCCGGACCTTGTCCAGATCGCTGTCGTAGCTTTCGACCAGGGCGTTCTTCACCTCACCGATTGCCCCGGCCTGGATGTTAAGGAACTCGCAGCCCCACTCATCGACATAAACGCCGGGGGCATAGGGATCTCCTCGCATGCAATCGAGGACGGGCCAATCGAGATGGGGGCTGACGATATCGTCCGGGAAGTCGCGGCGAATGGCCTCCAACTCGGCCGGATGGTGTGTCTCGGCCCAAGGGAGCGTCCACAAGTTCCGAGGTACCCTGGGCGTCTGCTCGAAACGAACCGTCCGTTGGACCAGTTCTCGTGGAGTGGGTTCTGCCATCGCCGAACTCATACACTATCGCCAGCCGGCAATCAACGCAGCGGCCTGAGACGCCGGTCCCGGCGGCGTAGCCGCGAACGGCAAGTCCGCGTAGGCTATGGTGACGTTGTCCTCAGTTGCCGCTATACCATGATGGTCGGAGTAGTCCAATGAGCCCACTTGTTCGACTGTCGGTCCTTGTCCTGTCGGTTCAGTCGGCCGTGGTTGCCGGCAGCCTCGATAGCCTGGCCATGGTAACCAGCCACACCTCTCACCGGGCATCGAGTGCCGACCCAACCGGCGGTAACGACGATTCGCTGGTGACCTTTGTTCCCGGCGAGACGCGAACACTGCTCGACACCGATGGTCCAGGCCGCATCACTCACATGTGGTTTACCGCCGCCCGATTTGCCAATCACGAGACGTTTCTCCGCGACATCGTTATCCGGATGTACTGGGACAATTCGCCGTTGCCATCGGTCGAGGTGCCGCTCGGCGATTTCTTCGCTCTTGGCCACGCCCGCCAGTACGTCGTCACCTCGGCGCCCATTTGCGTCGGTGACAACACGAAGGCCTTGAACTGCTATTGGCCGATGCCGTTCCACAAGCACGCCAGGATCGAGCTGTTCAACAACGGTCAGCGATCTATCCGCCGCGTTTATTTCAACATCAATTACGAGCTTGGCCCACAGCCGCCGGAACAGGGCCTCTTCCATGCGGAGTTCCGCCGACAGAATCCTTTCGGAGGGTACGCGCATGAAAT
>CAZTQK010000053.1:0-21751 GCA_964615635.1 uncultured Planctomycetales bacterium | reverse complement strand
GTGAAGCGGCGATCGACGTCCAGGGCTTCACGACGCCCAGCGGCAGCGAGGACGGGCTGCGTTTCGCGGGCTTGATCGCCGCCCTCTCGAATGTGACCGCCAACTCACAGGTGACGATCACGATTTCGTACGACGTGACGCTCAATAACCCGGAAGGCGCGATCCACGACGTGACCATGTCCTTCAACGGGGCTCCGACCTCTTGGGATGGTTGGGCCCAGGTCGGCAAGAGCATCCTGCTCGACGGCACGGGTATCGGCGAGGCACTGGTCTACAACCGGCCGGCCGATCCGGTAGACCCGATCAAGCTGATGGATCATAAGGTCATTGGCACGGGCTTCTACACCGAGAAGCTTCGAGTCCACGACCGGATCATCGTCGATGGCGGGCTCAGCGGCGCCACCACGATCTCCTACATCAATCAGACTTTCTCGCTGGCTCCAATTCCCGAGCCTGCCATGTTGGTCCTGACCATTCTTGGGCTGCCGCTGGTCATCCGTCGGCGCGAGAAACGCTAGTTCGCACAGTCCGGATTCCCAGCTACATTTGCCCCGCCGTAGCACCGCTGGAAGACGGAGAAATCGAACTGGTCGACGTCGCCGTCATCGTCAAAATCGGCCAGTTGGCAGGCCTCGCCCCCAGCATGCGGAATACCTGGACCGGAGGCGCACGTCTCAAAAACGCCCAGGTCGTCCTGGTCCACGTCGCAGTCGTTATCGAAGTTTCCGGGCACAGACGGAAGCTGGTACCAGAATGCGACGGATGTGTACTCGGCCCCGACAAGGGCGTACCGGCACTCGATGTCAACCTGGATTGACTGGCAGAACGGGACGCGATCCGCAATGTACCAGCGGTATTGGTCCGCCCGGGCGATTGGGGTTGCGTCGCGATGCACATGAAGGATTCCATGAAGGGGACGAATGGCTGAGGGGGGGTAGGTGCCCTCCGGCTCGTCTGATTGCACCGCGACCCAATTGTAGTAGTAACCGCCGTTGTAAGCGTCCTCGGTGCCGGTGCCATAGCATGTCGTCATCCCATCCACGGTGATGACCTCGTCGCCCTCCAGCATGCTGAAGCTGTTCCTGAATTCGCGGATGTACAGGAGGTTGCCCACGTAGTGCCCGCAGCCGTTGGCGGAGAGGATGGGGTGATAGATCTGCCCGGACTGGCGGACCGTGCTGTTGGTCTGGGCGTGCAAATACCCCAGGGCCGGATCGAACGAGCCAGCCTCGTACTCGACGACGGCGGAGTCCACCGGAATGGCATCCGTGCCGGTGTTTGACAGAATGACGGATACGGACTGGTGGAACGGCATCGGCCAATAGCAGTAGAAGCCGTCGGGCGAATCGGTGCCCAGTGGAATGCTGCGGTAGGGTGCCCGCGATCTGCCGGCTCCAAAGAAGCAAGCGACGGAGGCGTCGACGGCCGGCTCGGCGGCGTCATCATAGAGCACGAGCAGACGGAGGTTGTCCAGTTGCTCGTCGGTCGCCGTTTCCATCCGCACGTTGAGCCGGCGGATCACACCCGGACCGGCCAGACAGGCCAGCGTAATCGAGTCGCCGGCGGGAACGGTGGCGGCCGTCGTGTCGATCCGCACGGCCGTGGGGCTGGTTCCAGCCGGATGCTGGCCGGCGTTGTTGAACACGGTCGCCGCCGCATCGCGGGCGGCCTGTTGCTCGGGCGCCAACGTTCCCGTGTACGAGCTGACGTCGGTGCCCGGCGGGAGGGTCACATACGTGTACTGGTAGTAGTGCCGCTTGGCCGACCAGGATCCATCGGTAGGTAGTTGTTGGTTGACCGTCTCGATCCGCAACGACTGGGCAAAGGGGATCGGCTCGTAGCAGACCTGTCCGCCCGCACAGGTGGTAACAAAAGGCGCAGAAAAGTATCCGAAGCTTCCGCCGAGCAGGGCCACGCTGTTCGTGTCAATGCGGGGTGTTGTCTCCTCGTCAAAAAACATGCGGACGACGAAGGACTGCTTGGCGGTCAGATGGGGCATCCAGAACCGGTAGATCACACCGGGGCCGCTGATCGTCCTGACGGTGGCCGGAATCGGCTCCGTCTGAAGCCCGGGCGGGTCGTCGTACTGACTGAAGTCGGCATTGGCCCCGGCGCGGTCGTAGCTGGAGGCAAGTCCAGCGCGCGCGCCGGGCTGAATCCGGCTCCAGTGCTCCCACGCCGTGTAGTCCCCATACCCCGGTGCGATTTGTGCCTGACACAGACCCGCAACGCCCGCCATGACCGTTACGGTCAGCATTGTCTTTGCCGTAAGAGTCGCCGTTCGCATCTTCCTGGCTCCCGTCCCCACCCTGCTTGCCTCGACCGCTATCTCCCAGGCAGCCTTGCCCGACTACACCGCCGGGTGCTGTTCTGCCATTGTACCACATTCTCGGCAGCGAATTCCTGGGCGAAGCAGCGGGCCATCGGGGGCGTCCGGCCTTCCCGGGCCATGCCGCGCCCCCCTCAGGCCATGTGCGGCCGATGGATCCGCGGTCGCCACTGGTGGATCTCATCCTCAAGTGTCCACTCAAGCGTGATTCTGGACCGCGCCGGGCGAGGGTCAGGACTGCTTGTCCGGCGGCCATGGGAAGCGGGCGGTGACGCGCACGCCACGACCGCGCGGGTTGTCCACGCGCAGTTCGCCGCCCAGGGCGGCGGCCCGCTCTTTCATCCCGACGATTCCCAGGGACTCGGTCCCTTCGAGCCGGGATGGATCCGCCCCCGAACCGTTGTCGGTCACACGGAGCTCGATACCCTTGGCCGTCCTGCGAAGCTCGACGTCGCATCGTGATGCCCCTGAATGCCTGACTACATTGGTCATGGCCTCCTGTGCAATGCGGTAGATCACCGTTTTCAGCGGATTCTGCACGTCCAGATCGGGGGGGTGGGCCTTGACGCGACAGGTGATCCTGCTGCTCTGGCCGTAATCGCCGATTAGAGACTGCAACGCGTCGGGCAACGACTGGTAGTCAAACACCGCGGTACGTAGACTCCTTGCCAAACCGCGAACCGTCTCGGTCATGCGCGTCTGCAGGTCTCTGACCTCCGCAAGCCGTTCTTTGACCACCGGCTTTGCGGACGCCAGACGGGATTCCAGCCATGCCAAGCCGAGATTCATCGCCGTCAACTGCTGACCCAGTTCATCGTGCAGCTCCCTCGAGAGCCTCGCCCGCTCTCCATCGAGCAGTGCCGCGGCCTCCTGGCCCAACCGCCGGATCTGCTCGACCTGCGCCTCTTCCCGGCTCATGTCCGTGAAGTTACCCACGATCAGTTCTTGGCCGCCATCCTGGACCAGTCGGCTGAATGTCGCAGCGAGAGAGACGATCGAGCCGTCCTTGCGTTCGGTGCGCAGACGCGTGCGCCATACGCCCGTTCTGTGCACGGCGGTCCCAACGTCGCCGACGCGCCTCTTTCCCTCTTCGACGATTCGATTGAAAGGTTTCAGCACTACCAGATCCTTGAGACGCTTGCAGCCCAGGATCGCAAGCATGGACGCGTTGGCATAGGTCAGGCGCCAGCTTTCATCCCAGATCGCAATGCCCTCACCCGCGTTCTTGACGGCTTCGGCCAACCGCGCGGAGGTGGATTGCATTGCCTTCCATGCGGTGATGTCCCGCATCAGACCGATGCACCCCACGGCCGCGCCTGACTCGTTGCGAAGCAGGGTGATGTGCATCAAGCTGAGGAAGGTTAAACCATCCTTTTTCGCATGCCAGATTTCCCCCTCGAAGCCACCTGTCATGATGGTCCTTTGGAATGCCTCATGCACAACCGGCATCTGTTCGGTGCTGTGGAATACCGACAAATGCCTGCCGATGAAATCTTCCTCATCCCCGCCGTGCATGGCTGCCCACGCGCGGTTCAGAAACAGCAGCCTGCCATCCAGATCGGCAACGGCGACGCCCTCGCTGGTTTGCTCGACCACGTGCGAAAGAAGCTTCAGCCGCTGTTCCGCTTCGTGTTCCGTCGTTACGTCAATCACCAGCGAATCGTGTCGCACTAATTGGTTGTTCGAATCACACACGGGCACAACGTACTGCTGAACGTGGCGCACGGCACCTGTTTCGCCGTGCAGGATGCGAAACTCGACGCGGAAGGGCCGCTTCGAGGCGAGACCCACGCGGAATGCTTCGTCACCGGCTTCACGGTCGTCTGGATGAACGACTCGTCTCCCCACGGTCGGGTCGGTGAAGATGTGGTCCCTCTCGTACCCGAGGATTCGCTTCACGTCCCCCTGCACGAGCAGGGCCTGGTTGGTGCCCGCCTCGAACGAGAACAGGACCATGGGCAGCGACTCCACCATCTGCCGAACCCGGGCCTCGCTCTGTCGGAGCGACTCCTCGACTTGCCGGCGGTCCGTGACATCGCGCAGGATAGTGGCCACGCGGATCACCCGGTTCGCTTCGATGATCGGGACCTTGCGAACTTCCACAATAACGGACATGCCGTTCACGCGTGCTTCAAACTCGTATTCGATGCGTTTGCCGGAGGTGAAGACCGCTTCATATTGAGCGAAGCTGTGCTCGGGAAGAAACGGAACGACTTCTCTCAACGCCCGGCCTATGGGCTCGCCGCCGATCCGGTAGTCGCGAAGCCAGTCGCGGAAAGAACGGTTCACCAACACAACCCGGTAGTCCCGGTCGATCACGTGAATTGCATCCGCCATGGCGTCGAGAACAACACGATGCTGGCGCTCGACGGCCAGCATTTCCCGCTCCATCTGCTTGAGGTGGGTGATGTCGCGGTTCAGTCCGACGAGCCCCACGATCTGTCCCGTATGCTCATCCCGCAACGGAACCTTGGTAACCAATGTCCACCGTGGCGCCCGGCCCGGCTTGCAGGTCCTGTACTCCCGATTGACGACGGGAACCCCTTCCCTCAACACCTCAAGCTCTTCCTCACGATATGTGGCGGCGTCCTCGGGCGTCAGGAAATCGGCATCCGTTCTGCCGATGACCTCCTCGGCCGACGCCACTTCGAGCCGCTCGACAACGCTCTGGTTGACCAGCAGAAACCGGCTTTCCGGGTCCTTGGCATACACCATGTCGGGCACGCTGTTGATCAGCGTGTGCAGCAGGTTCCGCTCGCGATCCAGAGCCTGCCGGGTGACATCCTGTTCTTGCGTGCGCTGCTCCAACTGCTCGCTTGTCCGCACCAGTTCATCCCCCTGCAGACGGACGCGTTCCTGAAGCAACTGGTGCGTCTTGATGAGTTCCGTCTCCGCTCGTTTTCGCCGGGTAATATCAGTGAATGTGCAACCCACCAGTTCCGTGATGCCTTCATGGTAGATGGGGTTGTACCAGATGAGCGCATCGAACTCGCGTCCTTCCCTGGTCTGCAGGCGACATTCGATCTCGCCTCCGCCCCGGCCGAGACCCTGAGCGACCCTCTCCCGAAAGACGGTCCCGTCTTGTGGATCGGCCAGCAACTCGTCGAAGGGCAAACCCTTCAGAAACTGTGAAGCGCGGCGGAACACGGCATGCGCCGACAGATTGGCGAACCAGATCCGCCACTCCGCGTCCAGCACGAGAAGCGGAGCCTGACTGCTTTCGACCACCGAGTGAAGGATGCTGTCAGTCACCTCGTCAAAGAAGTTGACCGGCTCGTATGCCGGGAGGCGCAGCACATCAACGATGGCGTGCCGGATTCGGGCCAGGAGGTCCGGAGGAAAAGGCCGCACAGGGTCGCCGATCTGGCAGTAGCCCGAGGCTCGCAGCTCGTAAGCGTGCAAATGACCGCGCAATTCCTCCATATTGCCGAGCAGGAGACCCCGCTCGACCATTGGCCCGTTCGACGAGCGGACCATCAAATCGTGCAGCGTCACACCGTTGAAGAGGGCGTGTCCTCCGGGCTTTACGGCGACTATCGCCAGATGGAATTGTCCGTGGAGATTCTGCAGGCCGTCTGCGTCCGTGATGCAGGTGCAGTGGTGCCCCAAATCCTGACAGACCTGTGCCAGTGATTCCATGGCCGGAGATGGCGAGATGCAGAGAATCTCCGCCGGGCTGTGCGTCCGGCCCTCCTCATTCGAGCTCGCTGCTCCAGGGACAACGGATGACCTGTCGGCAATCACGGAATCATCGGACAGCCGGCCGAGGCGTTCACATGGCCGCTCGTCTTCTTCGGCGGGCGAGGATCCTCGATCGGAAGCCTCCCGCTCCAGCGAGGCGATTCTCCTTCGCAGCGCATTCAACTCGTCGACAAGCTGCTTCTTGGTTTTCTTGAGGTCATTCATATGATGTCCCACCAGCGTTATGCGGATTCATTTGCGCCGCAGACACCCCTCCTGCCTATCCACGGCGAAAGATGACATGAGAACGCCCTCCTTCTTCGACTCCCGTCGACGAGGCTCTGTCGACAGGAGACATACCTACCGGTATTGTACCCCCGCGCCACGGATACAAAAGGCACACACGACGACGAGGATTGGCGGAGAGACGCTCTTCCTATTTGAGATAATGCTTCAGTCGGCGGGGCTCGACTATCGTGAGAGACAACAAAAGGCACACCATTCACCGGATTTGACACAGGTTCCCAATACCATTATATCAAACGCCCAAATCTGACTTGTCAGGTTTTCCAATTGGCGTGACCTTGGCTGTCTCTGGTACCCGACCGAGAAGGAGAGTCCTATGGCTATCGACTGTCGACAGTTCGTCGAGGAACAGATCCGCGATTTGCGTGCGAAGGTCGGTAACGCGACCGCAATCACGGCACTCAGCGGTGGCGTCGACAGCTCCGTCGTTACCGTCCTCGGTCACAAGGCCCTGGGTTCCCAGCTCAAGAGCGTGTTCGTGGACAACGCCCTGATGCGGGAAGATGAGCCGCAGCGGGTCGTTAAGATATTCGGGGACATGGGCATCAAGGTCGACCTGGTCGACGCCCGTGAGGAGTTCCTGTCCGCCTTGGCGGGCCTGACCGATCCGGAACAGAAGCGGCACGCCATCACTGACACCTTCTATGCCAAGGTGTTTGGTCGGCTGGTTCGGGAGTCCGGGGCCAGGTTCCTGCTTCACGGGACGATTCTGACGGACATCGAGGAGACGGTCGCAGGGATCAAGCGTCAACACAACATTCTGGCCCAACTCGGCATCAAGCCGGAAGAGGCCTACGGTTACTCCGTGCTGGAACCGCTGATGACCCTTCGCAAGGACGGGGTCCGCGAGCTTGCCAGGTACTTGGGCCTGCCACAGGAGCTATCCGAGCGGATGCCCTTCCCGGGTCCCGCCCTGGCGACCCGAATCGTCGGCGAAGTCACGCCCGAGCGTCTGGATACCGTACGGGCGGCGACGGCCATCGTCGAGCAGGAGCTGATCGACTGCGGGGCCTTCCAGTACATGGCCGTCCTGCTGAACGACATGGCCACCGGCATTCGCGACAACAAGCGGGAGTTTGGGCAGATCATCGTCGTCCGCTGTATGGAGAGCGTCGACGCGCGTGAGGCGACCGTGACCCGCCCGTCGTGGGAGACGCTCGACCGGATTTCAAAGCGGATCACGCAGATCAAGGGCGTCAACCGCTGTCTGTACGATTTGACGCCGAAGCCACCGGCAACGATCGAGTACGTGTGACCTTGTCAGCAACAGGAGTCCAGAGGTATCCAGATGCCGCGCCGCAACGACATTCACAAGGTGATGATCATCGGTTCCGGTCCGATCGTGATCGGCCAGGCCTGCGAATTCGATTATTCCGGAACACAGGCCTGCAAGGCCCTTCGCAAACTCGGCTACAAGATCGTCCTGGTCAACTCGAACCCGGCCACGATCATGACCGACCCAGGCATGGCCGACGTGACCTACATCGAACCACTCACGGTCGATGCTCTTGCCGAGATTATTGCGAAAGAGCGCCCGGACGCACTCCTGCCCAACCTGGGCGGTCAGACCGGTCTTAACCTGACTTCCGAGTTGGCCAAGGCGGGCGTGCTGGACAAATACAGCGTGACCGTCATCGGCGTGCAGGTTGATGCCATCGAGCGCGGCGAAGACCGGATCGCTTTCAAGAACACCATGAACAAGCTGGGCATCGACATGCCCCAGAGCGAGGCGGTTACGTCGGTCGAGGACGCCGAACGGGTGGCGGCAAGGCTCGGCTACCCGGTCGTGATCCGCCCTGCGTACACCTTGGGTGGAACCGGCGGCGGGCTCGTGTACAACATCGAAGAGCTCCGCATCACGGCCAGTCGCGGCATCGCCGCCAGTCTGATCGGCCAGATTCTCGTGGAGGAGTCGGTCCTCGGCTGGGAGGAGCTGGAACTCGAGGTCGTCCGCGACGCCAAGGGGCAGAAGATCACGGTGTGCTTCATCGAGAACGTGGATGCGATGGGCGTCCACACGGGCGACTCGTATTGCACGGCCCCTATGCTCACGATCGCACCAGAGCTGCAGGCCAGGCTGCAGAAGCACTCCTATGACATCGTCGATGCAATCGAGGTGATCGGCGGCACGAATGTTCAGTTCGCTCACGACCCGAAGACGGGCCGCGTCGTGGTCATCGAGATCAATCCCCGGACATCACGGTCATCCGCCCTGGCTTCAAAGGCCACCGGCTTCCCGATCGCCATGGTGTCTGCCATGCTTGCGGCTGGCCTGACGCTCGACGAGATTCCCTATTGGCGCGACGGCACACTGGAGAAGTACACCCCGTCCGGCGACTACGTCGTGGTCAAATTCGCCCGCTGGGCCTTCGAGAAGTTCAAGAACGCCCAGGACAAGCTGGGCACGCAGATGCGGGCGGTCGGCGAGGTCATGAGCATCGGCAAGAACTACAAGGAGGCCCTGCAGAAAGCCATCCGCTCTCTCGAGAACGGCCGTCACGGCCTGGGCTTCGCCAAGGATTTCAACAATCGCTCGTTGCCGCAGCTCATGGACATGCTGCGCGAGCCCTCGAGCGAACGACAGTTCATCATGTACGAAGCGCTCCGACAGGGGGCTTCCGTCGAGGACCTCTACAAGCTGACCTACATCAAGCCCTGGTTCATCGAGCAAATGAAAGAACTGGTCGAACTGGAGGAGGAGATACTCAAATACAAGGGCAGCCTCCTGCCCGATGCCCTGCTGACCAGGGCCAAGAAGGACGGCTTCTCCGATAAGTGTCTTTCCAAGCTGCTCGGCGTTGCCGAGTCGCAGATCCGCCACCAGCGGATTCGCCTCGGGGTCGTTGAGGCCTGGGATGCGGTGCCTGTCAGCGGAGTGAAGAACGCCGCCTATTACTACTCAACCTACAACGGCCCGGACCGCGTCTCCACAACCAATCGCAAGAAGGTCATGGTGCTCGGCGGCGGCCCCAACCGAATCGGGCAGGGCATCGAGTTCGACTACTGCTGCGTCCACGCGGCCTTCGCCCTGCGCGACATGGGCTTCGAGACCATCATGGTCAACTGCAACCCCGAGACGGTCTCGACCGACTACGACACCTCGGACAAGCTCTACTTCGAGCCGCTGACCGTCGAGGACGTACTGAGTATCTATGAGAAGGAGAAACCGGTCGGCGTGATCTGCCAGTTCGGCGGCCAGACGCCGCTCAACATCGCTCAGGACCTGGCCTCGGCCGGCGTCAGAATTCTGGGTACCAACCCCGACATGATCGACTTGGCCGAGGACCGCGACCGGTTCCGCCAGATGATGGACCGGCTGGGCATTCCGATGGCCCCGTCCGGCATGGCCAGCACGCTCGATCAGGCTCTGGCGATCGCCCAAAAGATCGGCTACCCGCTGATGGTCCGGCCTTCGTACGTGCTGGGCGGCCGTGGCATGGAGGTCGTCCACGACGAGGAGATGCTCAAGCAGTATGTCGCCGCGGCAGTCGATGTCACACCCGAGCGGCCGATCCTGATCGACCGCTTCCTGTCAAACGCCACCGAGACCGAGGCCGACGCCATCGCCGACGGCATCGGCGCCTTCGTGCCGGCCGTGATGGAGCACATCGAACTGGCCGGCATCCACTCCGGTGACTCGGCTTGTGTGATCCCGCCGGTCAGCATCTCGGCCAAGCACCTGGAAACGATCTACGAGTACACACAGCGAATCGCCCGCGAGTTGAACGTCATCGGCCTGATGAACATGCAGTATGCCATCGCCAACGACGTCGTCTACGTTCTTGAAGCGAACCCGCGAGCCTCGCGCACGGTTCCGCTGGTCTCGAAGATCTGTAACATCCAGATGGCCCGCGTCGCCACTGAACTCATGATGGGCAAGAAGCTTGTCGACCTCAAGCTGACGGCCAGGGACATCCGCCACTACGGCGTGAAGGAGGCCGTGTTCCCCTTCCCCATGTTCCCCGAGGTCGATCCTGTTCTCGGTCCGGAGATGCGTTCGACAGGAGAGGTGCTCGGTCTGTCGGAAAGCTTCGGCATGGCCTTCTACAAAGCCGAGGAGGCCGCCAAGAGCCTGTTGCCGACCGAGGGGACCGTGCTCATTTCCGTCTCCCGAAACGAGCATCCCGAAGTACTCAAGCCGGCCAGACGATTCCAGGAGTTGGGTTTCAAGATCCGGACGACCGAGGGCACCCACGCCTTCCTCACTGCCAATGGCGTCCGGTCCGAGCCGATTAAGAAGATCCACGAGGGCCGGCCGAACATCGTCGACGCCCTGATGAACAAGGAAATCCATCTCGTCATCAACACGCCGATCGGCAAGCTGAGCCAGTACGACGACAGCTATATCCGCAAGTCGGCCATCAAGTACAAGATCCCATACATCACCACGGTCAGCGCCGCGCTGGCCGCGGTTGAGGGTATCGCGGCGTGCCGGAACGGTCGCGGAACGGTTAAGTCTCTTCAGGAGTATCACGCCGACATTGAGAAGATGCCGGTCGCCAGGCGAGGAGGTCGTCAGTGAACTACCGCAGAGTCATTCCGTGCCTCGATACTCGCAACGGCCGCCTGGTTAAAGGCGTTCACTTCGTCGATATCAAGGACCTCGGCGACCCGGCTGAGAACGGGGCGGCTTACAGCCAGGCCGGCGCGGACGAACTCGTCCTCCTCGACATCACCGCCACCCTCGAAGGCCGCAAGACGCTGATTGATGCCGTCAAACGCACGGTCGAGCGGATCACCATTCCGCTAACCGTCGGAGGGGGCATTGCCGAAGTCCGGCATATCCACGACCTCTTCGACACGGGCGTCAGCAAGGCGTCCATCAACACGGCGGCGATCCGCAACCCGGATCTGGTCAGGGACGCCGTGAAGGAATTCGGCGGCGATCGCATCACCATCGCGATCGATACGCGCAAGTCCGCGTCCTGCCCATCCGGTTTTGAGGTCATGGTCAGCGGCGGCACGAAACCGACCGGTATCGATGCCGTCGAATGGGCTAAGAAGGTCGAGCAACTTGGCGCCGGCTGCATTCTGCCCACGAGCATGGATGCCGATGGCACTCAGGCAGGCTATGACATCCCCATGACCCGGGTCATCGCCGACGCAGTCAGGCTGCCGATCATCGCCTCGGGAGGCGCGGGCAAGCTCGAGCACCTGTACGAGGCAATCGCGGACGGCCACGCCGACGCGGTGCTGGTCGCCTCGATCGCGCACTACGGCACGTTCACGATCAAACAGATGAAAGACCACCTCGCCCAGCGAGGTGTGCCCGTCCGACTGTAAGGCCATGCCGTCGGCCCCGTAAGCCCACGCTTTCTGTCTGCGAGCCCTCGGCTCCGCCTTGCTCAACTACACAAGACGCCGCGAAGAAAAAAGACTGCTCCTTTTCCCCTACCGCTTCGTCCTCAAGCATGGTAGTATACTGATGTCTATGCGTCTGCCGTCGAGAAGCGGTCATTGGGCACGGGGCCACACGGAGGGACACGGCATGCGTCCGGCAACATCGACTTCCCGCTCGCTGAATGCCGGCCTGAATTCCCGAACCGTTGCGATGGTCATGCTGCTGGCTCCGGCCGTTCTCGGACAACCCATCACTATTCCGGCCGGCAGCTTCTACATGGGACGCGACGAGCCGGAACCGCCCGAGTGCTCGCCGCCGGGAACCTGCTACTACGACGACGAAGTGCCGGCCCGCTGGGTTGAGGTGCCGGCTTTTCAGATGGGCCCCCACGAAGTCACCAATGCCGAATACGCAACGTTCTTGAACGCGGTAGGCGTGATCGCCGACGCTGAAGGACATCCGTACATTGATGCTCAGGATCCGCAGATTCGCATTCACCCAAACGGCTCGGTCTGGCAGCCCGACGCCGGCTGGGAAGACCATCCCATGCGGGAGGTCTCGTGGTACGGGGCGGAAGCATATTGCCGATGGGCTGGCGGACGCTTGCCCACCGAGGCCGAGTGGGAGAAGGCGGCGGGCTGGGACGAGGCGGCGCAAGACGCCAGGAAGTGGCCCTGGGGCGACACTTTCACATGCAGTCACTGCAGTTCGTGGTGGTGCAATGCCCCGTATGCCGGGGGTCCCTCAACGCTGCCCGTGGGCTCGTTTCCGACCGGCGTGAGTCCCTACGGCCTGTTCGACATGGCCGGGAACGTCTGGGAATGGACGATGGGCGGATATCGCTCCTATCCCGGCGGACCGCTCGTCTTCGAGGATGACAGCCGCGAGGTCCAGCGAGGCGGAAGCTGGACCAACAGCGACTACAACGTCCGTTGTGCGACGCGAAGTCCTCTGCCAAGATACATTACCGATGCGAACCTCGGTTTCCGCGTGTGCTACGGGCCCGAACCAGGTACTCCTCCCATCGTGATTCATCCGCGTCAGCAGTATTCCGAGTGGTTCGAAGACTTCACAACCTACACATCTATGGCCGAGGTTTACACTTGGTGGGTCTATGGCACCGGCACAACCTTCTACATCGACAGCACCAACGGATGGGTTGTCGCCGCGCTCAGAAACAGCGTGGATCCCGCCGAGGTCGGCGGTGAAGTCATGGGAATGATCAGGCGCGATACCGGCGGCCTCTTCGCGCCCGGTGACTACGTCGACATTTCCGTTCGCCTGCGATATGATCGCGGCGACCGCGATTACGCCCGAACGTCGGTGGGCGTCGCCTGGGGCGATTCTCGGACGATCATACCCGGCGGTCGGGGGGCCGATGAGAATTTCGGCTACCCGTGGTTCCTGGTGGCCAACAACTCCGATCTTCCCAACACATGGCAAGAGGTTACGCTCAAACAAGTACGTTGGGGCGAGGGTAAGCTCTGTATCGGCTTCGGGCTTTGGGGGAACCTCAGTAGCTGCGCCAGTCCCCCCATCGTCAGCCAGCACCGTATGTGGGTCGACTGGGTTCGTGTCCGCCACTCCGAGCCGGTCACGGCCCTCGCCGATTTCGATTTCGACGGCGACGTGGATGGCAGCGACGTGGCGGCGTTTGAATCGTGTGCGAGCGGTCCAGGCGTGGAGGCCGAGGCAAACTGCACCTACTGCGACTTCGACCAGGACCAGGACGTTGATCACGCCGATTTCGCCCTCATGCAGCGGTGCATCAGCGGACCGGGCGTTCCCGCCGATCCCATGTGCATACCCGCCAACCCGAGTCCGACCAGCTAGGCGAAGTCTGTCCTAAATTGCACTTTAGCCCACGGGCAACCGAGACCGTGGCCAGCATGCAAGCTGCTGTCAATGCATCATCGCGGCCATACCGGCCACCGGGGCGCCGGCTCCGCCGTCAATGATTATGAGACGTTTCAACGGAGATCTTTTTCAAGTGACGAAAGACGACATGCTGCTTAACAGCACATCATGGGCCGTAGCAGTTGTCGCTCCCTCCGCTTCAGGGTAGCGTTTCTTCATGTTTCTTGTTGCCCCATCGGCATCAGACAGGTAGTATCACATACGGTCGGCGCTCTCGCGCCGAGGAGGAGGGGCGTTTCGCAACGCCGCCTCTGCAGAAGCCTGTCGCAAGAATCTTTCGAGAGGAGGAAGGGAGATGATCTCCACGCCCAGGTTCTTCAATCGTCTTTTGGTCTGTTCGATCGTCTTGTTCCTCGGTGCGTCCCCTGTATCGGCCGCCGAGGTGATCGTCGACAACACGGACAGCGCGTTCAAGGTGGTGTCAGGCTCCTGGAGCACAGGCACGGCATCAGGAATGTATGGCAGCAACTACCGTTACGCAAAAACCTCTACGCGCGGAACCAGCCTGGTGCAGTGGCAGCCAGTAATCCCGGATGCCGGAGACTACCAGGTCTTCGTCTGGTATCCGTCCGCCTCGAATCGCCCCACCGACGCTCGCTTTACGGTCTACTACATTGGTGGGAGTCAGACCGTTGCCGTCAACCAGGCAAGAAACGGGGGCCAGTGGGTCCAGCTTGGCACGTTCAGCTTCGCAGCTGGCTCCTCGACCAATGGGCGCGTCACCCTTACAAACCTTTCAAGCAGCTCCAACAAGCGCGCCGCCGCCGATGCGGTGCGGTTCTACAGGCCGGAGTTGCCCACTCTGACCATGGCGGTCAGCCCGGTTGGCGCGGGCACGACATCACCCGCCGTCGGCGGCCCGTATACCAAGAACCTCAACGAAGTCGTCGCGATCAGTGCGACGCCCGAGGCCGGCTATGCCTTCAGTCACTGGACGGTCTCCGCCGGTTCCGCCGCGGCCGATCCGAACGCAGCCAGCACGACGGTTGCCATGGACCAGTCCAAAACCGTCACCGCCGTGTTTGTGAGCCTGCCGGAACTGACCATGGCGGTCAGCCCGGTTGGCGCGGGCACGACATCACCCGCCGTCGGCGGCCCGTATACCAAGAACCTCAACGAAGTCGTCGCGATCAGTGCGACGCCCGAGGCCGGCTATGCCTTCAGTCACTGGACGGTCTCCGCCGGTTCCGCCGCGGCCGATCCGAACGCGGCCAGCACGACGGTTGCCATGGACCAGTCCAAAACTGTGACGGCCGTCTTCTTGGAGATTCCGGCCGTTCCGCCGCAACTGCGTGCTTTCTGGGCGGACGTCTTCCACTACGGCCTGCAGAACGCGAGCCAGGTCGACCAGATGATCAGCCTGGCAGTCCAAGGCAACTACAATGCCATCTTCGCCGAAGTGCTGGCGTATCACGACAACCCTGTTGGGTCGCATGGGGCTTACTGGCGATCCAATATCGTCGCCCGTTCGTCGTATGTGACGAGTTCTTTCGACCCGCTGGCCTACATGGTCCAGCAGGCTCACGTCAACGGGATCGAGCTTCACTGCTGGCTCGTGGCATTCCGAGTGTCCACCGCCTGGCCTCCCGCCGGCAACAGCTTTCTGGCATCGCACCCCGAGTACTTCATGGTCCCACGTGCCAGCATCGGTGCAGGCCCCGTGAAAGTCGGCAGCGATTACGTCCTCGATCCAGGTTCGCCTGACGCACAGGAGTACCTCGTGTCGATCGTCCGCGAGTTAGTCACCAACTACGAGATCGACGGGATCAACTGGGATTACATCCGATACACGCAGACGGATGCGGGTTATCCCTCTGACAGCAACTACGCCAACTCCGGCCTGAGACGCTTCCAGAGGATCACCGGCCGGACCGACGTGCCGGCAGCGACCGGCGATACCCAGTGGAACGATTTCCGACGTCGCACCATCGATGAGTTGGTCAGGCGCGTCCGGGCGGAGATCCCCTCGATCACCAACCCACGCCAGCCGCTGCGCTACACCGCAGACTTGGTGACTTGGGGCGACGCACCGGCCAATTTCACGAGTTCCAGTGCCTACGGCCTGTTCTCGAACTGGGAATACTGGCTGCGGATGGGCTGGCTCGACGGCGGCGTCCCAATGTGCTACGACCGCGAGTACAACAGCAGCCAGGCCCTCTACTACCGCCACTGGGTCGACAAGTGCATGATCTGGCGATACGACCGCCACATGTACGTCGGTCAGGCCGCTTACCTCAACACCATGGCCGACAGCATCACCCAGATGGCCTACGCCTACGGCAAGGGAGCCGAGGGAACCTCCAACTACTCTTACTGGGTCACGGTTGATGCCAATAAGGACGGTACCGGCGAGCACGACGCCGCTTGGTATCCGTACGCGCAGGCCAATCTGTTCACCGACCCCGCGCCGACACCGACCATGCCTTGGCGCAGCCCGGCCACTGCAGCGGAAGGAACCCTGTGGGGCCGCGTGACCAGGAACGGTGAGCCGGTGGATGATGCCGTTGTTCAGGTGGGAGCATTGACTGCCGCTCGCACGGATGCCAATGGGTATTACGTCATGACGCTGATACCGGCCATGGCCGCCGGCACGAACTACGACGTCAATGCAACCAGCGGCGATGACTCGGCCACCCTAACCGGCGTCCAGGTAGTCGCCGGCGACGTACGCCGCGCAGATATCGTCCTCGGGCAATAGGGCTGCGGCTATTGCGAGATGTGGCGGTGGTTGAAAAGTCGCGACGCGCGTCGCATAATCCTGCCACCGTGAGCCTGCTTCGTTCGCGTGCGGAGCCGGCGTCGTGCCGGTCCGATGACGGGCCGTAAGCCTGTCCATTGCGGCTGTTTGAGCAGGCTCCGACTGGATGGAGCATCATGCCGCGTACGGAAACCATGACTCCGAGGCAGCGCGTCCGGCTCGCCCTCAGTCACGAGATCCCTGATCGCGTGCCGATTGACCTGGGCGGCTTTCAGACGGGTATTCACAAGGGCGCGTATGCTGCCCTCATCGAGCACCTGGACATCCGGGATGCCATCACCATCATGGACGCCGTGCAGCAGCTCGCCAAGCCCTGCGAGGGGGTGTTGCAGCGGTTCCATGTAGACACCCGGTATCTCTGTGCCCACGCTCCGGACAGCTTCAAGGGTGGCATCGTCCAGAACCGCCGCGACGGCCGTCTGTGGCACGATCTCCGCGACGAATTCGGCGTCGTCTGGTCGATGCCCGACGACCAGCCGCTGTTCATGGATGTCTCCTATCACCCCCTCGCCAAGGCATCGGTTGCCGACGTCGCCGCATACCCGTTCCCCAAAGGCAACGACCCCAGCCGATTCACCGGTGTGCGCGAGCAGGCCCTCAAGCTTCGCAACGAGACGGATTATGCCGTCTGCACCGGCATCGGCGGTGTGGTTTATGAGTATTGCTGGTACATGCGCGGCCTGGAACAATGGTTCATTGACATGATCGAGAACCCCGCGTTCTGCGAGGCCGTGCTCGACCGGACGCTGCAATACTGGAAGGACTTCTACACGGGCTTTCTCGGCCAGGTCGGCGATCTCGTCGACGTGATCATGATCGGCGACGACCTCGCCGGCCAGCGCGGACCGCTCTTCGACCCCGCTTTCTACAGGCGCGTCATCAAACCTCGCCAGAAGGCTCTCGTCCAGCACATCAAGCGGCTGACCACGGCCAAGATCTGGTACCACACCTGCGGGGCCTGCTCCGTGTACATCCCCGAACTCATCGACAACGGCGTGGATATCGTCAACCCGGTGCAAATCGGCCTGGAGGGTATGGAACCGGCCTCGCTGAAGGCTCAGTTCGGGTCGAGGATCTGCTTTTGGGGTGGCGGCATCGACGCACAGCACATCCTGCCGTTCGCCTCCCCGGCCGAGGTCCGCGAGCACGTCCGGGCCAACATGGCCATCTTCAAGCCCGGCGGTGGCTACGTCTTCAACAACGTCCACAACATTCAGCGCGGCGTCCCGCCCGAAAACGTCGTCGCCCTCTTCGACGCCGCATACGAATTCGGCTTCTACGAGTAACCCTGATCCTCCTTCCCTTTCACAAAGGGAACGCAGCTCTTTTTCCCTCCAGCGGGTCGGTGTCACTCGAGTTGTTCTGCGAGCAGAAACACGAGCGGTCATCTGTTGATTTTCAGCCGTCCGGCGCGATGTCGAGCCGCTGCCTCGCTGCCTCGCTCTCTTGCTGCCCTGCTCCCTTGCTGCCTCGCCACCTTCCAGCCCACCGATTGCGGATTTGCGACCCCGACCACGCGTTGGTTGTTAGCGGGACCGGCCGGGGGCTGACCGCCGACCACGGCTGCGAACCCAGGGTGTAGTCGAGTCCGACGGAGCGCTTTACTCGGAAGGAGACGAACATGTTTGGTTCCATTTGGCAAGACGTCTGTACACAACTGCAGGATGGCATCGTGGCCACGATCGTGGAGTGGGTCACTTCACTCCTCGGCTCGTTCTTCCCAAGCGCCGCCTGACGGCGTCTTTCGCGAGTTTGTGGCTACGCCTGGATCGTCCCGGGGGTCGCGCCTCCCGGGGCGGTCTTTTTTCATGGACGCATACATCCGGCCTTCTCGCCCGTCATCCCCACGTGGGGTTGTCGCGTCGCCCCGATCGGTGGTACATAGAGCGAGTCATGGCCATCAGGTACGAATGCAGGTGTGGGGCGAACATCCGCATGCCGGTCTCGGCCGCGGGCAAGAAGGCTCGTTGTCAGTCCTGCGGGGCGGTCTTCACCGTGCCCGGACCGGATTACGACCCGGACGCCCAACCCATCCCCCTGGACGGCAGTGCCCCTGAACCTCCGACGCCGCAAGACCATGAGCCGTCGGTCGGCGGTTGGCTGGCCGACTTCGCCCGCCAGGAGAAACGCACCGCCGGTGAGAAACCGGTGGTGGTCCACGAGATACCCTCCAAAAGCCTTACGGAAGAACTGGAACTCGATCAAGCCGCCCAGGAACAGGCAAGAACGGCCATCCCGCGGATCACCGGCCGTCTGCCGCACGAGGAGGCCAAGGTCCACGACGCCGAGCGTTCGGGCATCATCGGACCCGAGGTGCCCTTCTGGGAAGACCTGCTCAGATCGTTCATCTTCCCTCTGGACGCATCGAATCTGGTGACGTACCTGATCCTGGGCATCGCCCCGTTCGTGTGCTGGTGCGTTCCGATGGCAGGCCCGTTCCTTGCCCTAGTCGTACACCTGTACATTGCGGCCTTCTGCATGGAGGTTGTGCGGGAAACCGCAGCCGGTGAAGACCGGCTGCCCGAAATGGTCTGGATGACCAGTGCGATCGACCTGCTCTCGCCGCTGTTTCATTTCTTGGGCGCGACCGCCCTGGCGATGCTCCCGGCCATCATCTACATATTCGCCACCATCGAGCCGGGGAGTGGTTTTGGCCTGATCGTGCGGCACTTCCTGCACGCTCCGCAGATGCCCGCCGTGCAGGTTTTGGCCGTGGTGGGCTTGTTGTTCTGGCCGGTCATCGTCCTGGCCGTGGCCATCGGCGGCGGCTTCAGCGGCCTGTGGCCCCATATCGTTGTCCGAACGGCCCTCTGCGCCCCCCTTCCGTACCTGGCTATTTGCGGCACGCTTCTGATCGCCGCCGTGATCTGGGCCCTGCCCGGCACTCCGCTCTTCGACGAGCTGAACGTCAGACTGACACAGCTTCTGGGCCGCCGTGGACCGCTCGTCATCGTCCTCCCCAAGGACCTGATCAGCCTGTACGGTATGATCGTCGCCATGCGGACGATCGGACTGTACTACAGGCATTACAGGCACAAGTTCCCCTGGGTGGCCGAGTAGCACTCGAAGCGACACCACAAATTGCCATCCGCCATATCTTCTTTCCAAAGAACTATTTACAGAGATGGATCTGACCGGCGATTCTTGTGGCCGCACTCAGAAGGACCTACTAGAATCCGGCAAGACGACTGAGGAATCGTTAGAAGTTACCGCTTTGTAGTGGAAACTGTGGCATTGAGTCGAGGTCGAACCTGAGATGAGACGTCGCGAGCTAATACAACGGGCAGGAGCGTGGGGGGCAGGAATGATTCTGGCTTCACGCATTGCCCGGCCGGCGGATGATAAGAATAGGGAAAACAACCTAGGCGGGCACTCACCTCATGCTCATAACCCAATGAAAGGACCAAAAACCATGGCCCATGTACTACCTGACCTTCCCTATGATTTCGCGGCATTGGAGCCGTTTATCGACGAGCAGACCATGCGGCTGCACCACGGCAAGCATCATGCCGCCTATGTGAATAACCTGAACAACGCCCTGGCCAACCACCCCCAACTGGCTGGGAAAAGCATTGAAGATTTGCTGGCCAAGGTTGACGCCGTTCCGGCGGATATCCGCCAAACGGTCATCAACAATGGCGGAGGACACGCCAATCACACGCTTTTCTGGTCAATCATGGCCCCGGCGGGCAAGGGAGGGGGTGGGCAGCCGACTGGCGAGCTGGCCAAGGCCATAGAAAGCACCTTCGGCGGCTTCGCGAAGCTTAAAGAATCGCTGAATAAGGCGGCCACCACCCGCTTCGGCTCAGGGTGGGCTTGGCTTGTGGTGGATGACAAACACAAGCTGCAAGTGTACTCCACGGCGAACCAGGACTCGCCCATCATGCAGGGCCACAGGCCGATTCTCGGACTTGACGTTTGGGAGCACGCGTATTATCTGAAATATCAAAATCGGCGCCCAGAGTATATTGACGCGTGGTGGAATGTGGTAAAATGGCCGGCGGTTGGTGAGTTGTTGATAAAGGCATCATAACAGGCTTCACTCCTTGCCAAGCAGGGCTGGCAGAGGACCGAACCGATCACAACACCCACCCCTCTGTCAGTCCAACCGGCCTAGCCCTCCCCCGCCCGGGGGAGAGCAACGGCCGGTCTTTTTTTGGGAATGGCAGGCGGCGCACTGGCGGTCGGGCTCTCCGTAGCACCCAGCCCGCTCGTTTGCCTGGTTGCGTTCAGGCTTCCGAAAGAGCCGCCTGGACTGTCGCACACCCCATGGCCGGGGGTGCTGTGACACATTCGGCAGGTATGCTCTCTTGCACGCTAAACACGTACGCGAAGGTTGGTCAAGGGCCCCTCGCTTACGCTCGGGGCTCTGAAAGAGCCGCCCAGACTGTCATGAACCCCGCGGCCGGGCGGACGCTGCCGGGCCGTTGACATCAGCCAAGCTGACACGTAACCTGCTTGGTCCTTTGTGTTCCCGAGCCGGCCTTGTTGGAGGGTCGGGCGGGCCAGCCATCGGCCGTCGGAACGGACGCCCGTTCGGGCCGCAGGCCGGTGACAGCAAACCGCAGACGTGCTGGCGCACACGTACACCGTAATAGGGGCAAACCCCAGGAGAAAGCTTACACCATGGCAACGAAGTGGGTCTACTCATTCGGCAGCGGCAAGGCGGAAGGCAGGGGCAGCCAGAAGGAACTGCTCGGCGGCAAGGGGGCGAACCTGGCGGAAATGGCCTTGCTCGGATTGCCGGTCCCGGCCGGTTTCACCATCACGACCGAGATGTGCACCGAGTACAACCGTCGCGGCAAGAAGTTCCCGCCCGATCTGACCAAGCAGGTCCAGAAGGCCCTCGCCCAGGTCGAGAAGGTCATGGGCAAGAAGTTTGGCGACCCGAAGAACCCGCTGCTCATGTCCTGCCGCTCTGGCGCCCGCCAGTCGATGCCGGGCATGATGGAGACAGTCCTGAACATCGGCCTGACGAGCAAGACCATCCCTGGCATGATCGCCAAGACGAACAACGCCCGGTTCGTGTGGGACTCGTATCGGCGTCTCACGCAGATGTACGCGGACGTGGTGATGGAGAAGGCCGCGGGCATCGAGCCGGCCGAAGATATGGGCGTCCGCCGGCAGATGGAACGGGCGATGGAGCAACTCAAACACAGCAGAGGCTACAAGGTCGATACCGACCTGACCGTCGAAGACCTGCAAGCCCTGTGCGAAACGTACAAGCAGATCATTCAGAAATCCGTGGGCAAGGCCTTTCCGGATGACCCGATGGAGCAGCTCTGGGGAGGCGTCCGGGCCGTCTTCCAGTCGTGGAACGGCAAGCGGGCTATCTCATACCGCCGCATCGAGGGCATTCCGGACGACTGGGGCACGGCGGTCAACGTCCAGGCCATGGTGTTCGGCAACATGGGCGAGA
>CAZTQK010000052.1:0-21813 GCA_964615635.1 uncultured Planctomycetales bacterium | reverse complement strand
CGTGTGACCGACCGCGTCGATGATCCGGCCGGCGGTCGCATCGTTCATCCAACGGCCGCGCCGGCCGAGGACTTCAAGCAGGTCCGTCTTGAGCGAACCGGCAGCCTGATTCATCTGCTCTGCCACGGCCGTGGTCAGGTCGCTGCTCGGCAGCAGCTCGCAGGCCTGAACGGCGGCGGCTCGAATCCGTGCGTTGTCATCCTTGATGGCTGCAAAAACGATGTTAACCGCCTCTTTGGTGGCTAGTCGCCCACACGCGTGCAACAGGCGGCATCGCTCGGGAACAGTCAGAGATGATGCATCGGGAATGGTCTTGAGAACGTACTCGGCGGGCTGGAACATCTCGGCATCCATCAGCGTCTCCATGAGACGGATCAGAGCCGAAGCGGCGCCGGGCTTGCCGCTTTTCAACACTGTCGTGAGAACGCTGAACGACTCGGGAGAAGGCAGCATCGCAAGAGCGTCCATCACGACTCGGGCGGTCACCGGATCACCTTCGATCGCTCCGGGACCGATGTAGGAAACAGCGGTAGTGTCACCCCGCAAGCCCAGCGAGGCGATCACGCCCAGTCTGGTCTCGTCGGTCGCGATCTGGACCGCCCCCATGAGGCACTGGCCAGCTCGACGATTGGGGATGCGAGCAAGGGCCTGCCGGGCCGTCTCCGCCAATTCCGGGGAATTCATCGCGACGTAGAGTGTGTCGATGGACGCATTCTCATCGGCGATGAAGCCGAGCATCATGCAGATGCGTCGCTTGGTTTCGACGGGGTGTTTCGCCTTCAGTTCGCGGACCAGAACTCGCTCGATATCGGGAGCGCGATCGGTGCCCGCGTAGACCTGCACCATGCGAAACAGGGTCTCGTGGGCCATCTTGCCGGCCGTCGGGTTCTCGGAGGTTTGGTCGAGTAACTGCACCAGCGCCGGGACGGCCGATGACCCAACTGCAACCAAGTCGTGCAGGGCCTTTGCCTGAGCGTCAGGGTTGTCACCTCCAAGAGCGGCGATGCGCCCGTCGTCAGCCGGAAGACTCTGAGCAACGACCGGGGACAGGGCACAGAAGAACGGAACAAGACCGACGACAATCGAGACTCTCATGTACACATTGCTCCTGCAATGGTGCCGGCACACCACCCGCACCCTGCTCTCTCACATGGACCAGGGCGACCGGTAAGGTCTGTCCAGCCAGCGACTCACGGCCGGGTCATCGACAACTTCTTCTTTCTTGGGGTCCCAGTGAATCGTCCGCCCCGTGCGGATGGCGATGGTGCCCAGATGGCAGATGGTCACCGATCGGCAACCGATTTCGACATCACAGATTGGGCGTTTGCGTGTCCGGATGCAGTTCAGGAAATCCCGTTCCTGCCCGACGGCATCCTGGTCAGGCGAGCGATACAGGCGAACATCACCCGGCCCGAGCGGGTCCTTGAGGATCGCCGGATCGCTGGTTTCCGTCCAGCCCCGGCCGACCTCGATCCAGCCGTCGGTTCCCTGGAAGCGGATCCCGTTGCGACCGTCGCTGACGGTATGGAGCACCACTCCGTTTGCATATGTGTGCCTGACCTCGAAGCTGACCGCGGTATCAAACAGGCCGCGGGTCGGGAACACCGCTGATACCGGCTCGGTTTTGACCGGGCCACTGCCGTCCATGCCGAGGCCCCACTGGGCGATATCGTTGTGGTGAGCACCCCAGTCAGTCATCTTGCCGCCGGAATAATCGTAGAACCACCGGAAATCGGCGAGACATCTTTTCGGTGTGTACTCTGCCCAGGGGGCCGGGCCAAGCCAGAAGCTCCAATCCAGGCCGGGCGGCGGCGGCACGTTGGGCTCCCAATCGCAGACCGGCCCACCACCGATGGTCGCCCTTACCCACCGTACCTTGCCGATGCGACCGCTGCGGACCAGCTCGCAGGTCAGCCGAAAATTGTCGCACGACCGCTGCTGGCTTCCGACCTGGAAGACGGCGCTGTTGCGGCGGGCGGCGTCGACCATGCGGCGGGCCTCGCGGATGGTGTACGACAGCGGTTTCTCGCAATAGACGTCCTTGCCCGCCTCGCACGCGTGAATGGCGGTCAGGGCGTGCCAGTGGTCTGGTGTGGCAATCAGCACGGCATCAACGTCCTTGCGAGCCAGCAACTCGCGATAGTCGTTGTACGCGGGAATGTCCTTGCCGTAGGCCTCCCGAACCATCTTCATGGCCTCGTTGCGGCTCTGATCGAACACATCCGCGATGGCCACCACCTCGACGTCGGGAAACCGCAGAAAATTGCCAAGATGCCCCCGCCCCATGCCGCCGACGCCGATGAAACCCATGCCAATGCGGTTGCTGGCAGGCTGTGTGCCGGCCGTTCCAAACGCCCGGCTGGTCAGCATGTAGGGGGCCGCGATCGCGCCTGTCACCAGGCCTGCGCCGTGCTTGAGTACTTGCCGCCTGCTTGCGGATCGACGTTCTTTCATTGGGTGTCCCTCTGTCAGTGCACTCCGGCATCCCGTTGCTGCTGCCACAGCCGGGCCGGATCCGCTTGTAGATACAAGGTTACATCACAGCGCGAGAAATGGAAAATCCCCCTCCTTCGGGCCTGCTGACAAGTTCGCGGCGCTTTCCCCCGCGGTGGCAGCACGCACGACCTGGCCCGGCGGGGTGAGCCCGGCGGCCCGTCAGGAGGGACCTCTCGGCCAGTCACGGATGACATGGCCATCCAACCCGTTCCCCTATCGATGCGTCCCCCTTTGCGCGCATCGCGACATCGCTTAGACTGCAGGCCATCGCGGGGAACGGCCGACAGGCGGCCGAAGTGCAGAGATCTGGTCCCGGGAGTGCCGACCTTGAGAAAAACGGTCCTGCTATCGTCGTGCATCGCGCTGCTGGCGGGGTATTGCTGGGCTGCGGCCGAGCCGCCCAAGGCCCTGAACGAGAGCACAGTCTCATGGCAGGGCAAGAACTGGCAACTGATCGATGAGGAGGGTGTGTTCGTGTGCGAACCGGCGGCCGCCGATGGCCGTCAGGTCTTGCCGCCGCCCAATCGACCGGCTGGAGAAATCATCAGCCGGCGCGGCTGGGATACGCCCGTCAGATGCCGGCTGGTTGACTTCGTCGACTGCACCCAGACCGACCACGGCTTTGAAGACGACGGGAAGTCGCGGGTGCTGGACCTCCCCGGTGGCAAATTCCGCGTGACCGGTGCGGCCAAGGGCTTCGAGCTGACGTGGTTCGCTTACACGGTGCAGACCGCCGACCGGGCGGGCGTGCCGCACCTCGTCGTCGTCGAGACGCCCAACGACCGCGAGCGCTACACGACCGTCTCCATGACGGTGCCGAAGGGCGAGCCATGGTCGCCGCCGTACGCCGGCCAGGAGGCAGTCAAGGTCAATGCGATGGCGATCTCACAGGAGCCGCTCTGGTACGAGCCGGACGTGGGTCTGGCCGTGTACACCGGCCGCGAGCTTCCGATCGACGACAAACCTTTCACTTTCCAGTACGTGTTCTTCCCAAAAACGGCGAAGATGCGCCTCATCGTCAGCTCGAGCGGCTGGGCCAAGCCCCACACGCCGGAAAGCGGCGGAGCGGTTTCGCGAATCTGGGCCTTCGAGATCCTCGATCGGCTGGCCGATCGACTGCCGAAGATAGACCCACCGAACGGGCGCCAACGGCACGTCGGTCTGTACGCCACCCACCCGTGGTACTTCCTGGCCCATTACGGCGTGCCGCCGCACACACCCGAGCAACGGCGGCAGTCGTTCGAGAACATGTGCGACCTGCTCGCCTTCTGCGGAATGAACCTGATCGAGTTCAACGCGATCAACGGCTCCGACCGGGCGGGCCGTGCGTGGTACCCGGGCAGCTACTATAAGCAGCTTGGGGCCGACCTGTTGTCGGAGTTGCCGCCGGTCGCCGAACCACGCGGGATCGACATCGTGCCGGTGGTAACCTCGATCACCGCTCCCGGCAAGGTCGAGGGCAATAGGCCGAACCAGTACGGGTTCTCGGAACTGTCCTTCCAGAAGCATGCCAACCCGAAAGCCGACCCACGAGCGTTTGAACACCGTCCACCCGACCCGTTGAGGCAGGAGACACAGCGATGGCTGATCAAGCACCTCGTGGAGATCGGTCAACGATGCAAGCAACACAAGAACGTGATCGGCATCGGGTTTCGAGTAAACGGAAAAATAGGAACGTGCTACATCTCGGGCGAGGACAAGTCCAGCGGCGAGACCAAGGTGTATAGCGCCGAATTGATGGGCTACTCGTCCTGGAACCTGAGCCGGTTTCGCGCCGAATCGAAGCTGTCGGTGCCGAACGAATCGATGGAGGCCTACACGTGGCTCAAAGCGGATCCGAAACGGTGGGACCGGTGGCTCGACTTCCGCTGCCGGCACACGCGCGAGTTCTGGATCAAGGCTCGTGACGCCATTCGAACGATTCGACCGGACTGGACGCTGTACGTGCTGACCGACCTGCCGTCTGAGGTCACCGGGACAAACGTCGACTGGCCGGGCGCCGACTCGCCGGACGCCGAAAAGGTCACGCTCGACCTGCTGCGGGCGCACGGGTACGACCCGCGGATGTTCAAGAAGGACGAGGGCATCCTCATCCAGCGGGTAATGATGGTGGACATGGAGCGGTTCTTCGGCAAGTGGGGCCCGCCGTGGGGGAGCAATCCCGAGCGATACCGCGACTACCACGAGCAGGAATTCCTGCCGGACTGGTTCCGCACCCCGGCGGGCTCGGCGACGGAGTTGTACCACACGTACTGGGAAGAAGCGTTCCACCCGGCCGGCGAGTTCGGCCCGGACGCAAAGGGCTTTGGCCTGCGAACTTCGACTGGCACGGCCAAAGGGCGGTCTTTCTATCGGCCTGCAACCTTCACACTTCGCACGGGTGATACCGACACGATCGCCATCAACGGTTGGCAACGGCCGGTCATGGGGCACGAGCACGACCTGCGGCGGTTCTGCCAGGCGGTCAGGGCGCTACCGACACTTGACCGACATACGGGGGTCGGTCAAGGGCTGGTCGCCGAATCGAAACCGCTGGCAACGACCCCCGCCGACCCGAAGGTATGGGCCGCTCGTTACGGCGACCGTCTCGCAATCATCAATGACCGCGACCAGTCCGCGGACGTGACGGTGACACTCGATCAGCCTCTCCCGCCGGGCAAACAACTGCGCGATCTGGCCACGGGCCATGTTCTGATCAAGGCAGGATCGGGCAACCGGGACTCTTTCACCATCCGGATGGAACAGTATGATATTCGGGCAATCGCGGTCGAATAAGGGGATGGTCGATTGGGTTCACCGGTTGGCGGCAAGGAGCCATCGTGCAGGATCGAGAGAAGCTGGAACTGTTTAAAGCTGCTCTGGCAGTGGCCGCGGCCGACCGGACGCTCAGGCGATCCGAGTTGGGGCTGATCGAGGGACTGGCCGTCAAGGTCGGCATCGGAAAGGCGTCATTTGACGCCATGGCCGCCGCCGCTCTGCGCGGTGAGCCCGTCGCCGCAGGATTGTGCATAGGTTCGCCGGACACAGCAAGGCTGGCACTCAGGCTGCTTGTGGCCGAGGCCCGTATCGACGGCGAGATCAGCGATGCGGAGCGGGCGCTGCTCGTCACCATCGCCGACCGGTTGAAGATAACCGGCGAGGACTTCCAGGCAATCTATGCAGAAGGCCTCAAGCAGGCCGACGAGATCCGCCGCCGACGTGGATCGGATCCTCCTGGCAAGCCGTGAGTCCGCGCATTCCTCATCGTGCAGCCGCGAGGGCATGTCAGACCGCCGCGGCCAGCAGCGCCTGTTTGTTGGGTTGATAGAAGACGGCGCGACAGTGATGCTGGGGGATGAACTGCGGGCCGAGATCGGTAAGTGACTCGGACGAGCCGACGAACAGGTAGCCCTCCGGCGTCAGTTCCTTGAGCAACCGTTCGAAGAGACACCTGCGGGCCATCGCATTGAAATAGATGGCCACGTTTCGGCAAAGGATGAGATCGAACGGCCCCAAGCCGGTGAAAGGCTCAAGGAGATTCAAGCGACGGTAGGCAATCATTGCGCGGATCTCATCCTTGATCTTCCAGGCGTTCGGCTCGCGGGTGAAGTACTTATCGAGGAATGCGGGCTTCATTCCCCGCTGAATTTCGACGTCGCGGAACCTGCCGATGCTCGCCTGCTGGATGGCGGCGTCGGAGATGTCCGTCCCGGTAATCCTAATGTCCCATGTGGCAATGTCGGGCAGGAGTTCGTGCAGGATCATCGCAATGCTGTAGGGTTCCTGACCGGTGCTGCAAGCCGCCGACCATATTCGAATGCGTTTGGGCAAGGCGGTTCGTGACTTGGCGTCAAACAGCTCGGGCAGAACTTTGTGCTGCAATGCCTCGAAGGGAGAAGTATCCCGGAAAAACAGGGTCTCGTGGGTGGTGATGGCGTCGATGATCTTGGTCTGGACGATCTTGTTGGTTTCGTATCGTGCCTTGTAGTAGAGCTCAGAGAAGTTCTTGCAGCCGGCCTCCTCGGCAACCTTGGACAGACGACTCTCGATCAAGTAGGCCTTGCTGTCGTCGAGGACGACTCCGCAGAGGTCGTCCACGAGGCGAACAAGGACCTTGAATTCCTCCGGGGTTACCTGCACGCCAGTGCTCCTTTCCCGGCAAAACGGGTAATCTCGGCGGCGATCTTGTCAAGCGGGGCGACCACATCCGACAAACCTTCTTCGGCTGGCGGCTTGGGCATGCCGTAGACAACACACGTGGCTTCATCCTGGGTGATAATGGCCGCACCGTTGCGCTTGAGCAGCCGACAGCCCAAAGCCCCGTCGCTGCCCATTCCGGTCATCACAACGGCCAGCGAGTTGCGTCCGCAACTGTACGCAACCGAGCGAAAAAGATAGTCCACCGAGGGCTTGCAGTTGTTCTCCGGCGGATCGTCGGTCACGCGGGCAATGAGTGCACCGTCGACGCGTTCCACTTTCATCTGATGGCCGCCTGGAGCAATGAGAATACTCCCCGGCAGGATGGGTTGACCGTTGACCGCCTCACTAACAGCGAGTCTGCAACGGTTGTTCAAGTCGTCGGCGAGCGATTTGGTGAACTTGGGCGGCATGTGCTGGACGATGAGCACGGGGGCGGCCAGATCCGGCGGCAGCCCCGGCAGCATTTTCGATAAAGCCGACGGTCCGCCGGTAGAGATGCCGATGGCCACGACTTCCGGCTTGCCGGCCGGCCCGGATGCAGCTTTTCGCATCCGCTGGACGATGTCGCCTGTCGCGGAGGTGCGACTAGCCGGGTAGGGAACCACCGGAGCCGGTTGTCTCAGTCTCTGCCTGACGGCGGCCGCACGGGCAAATGCCTGGATCTTCGGGATCAACTCAGACCGCAGCGTCTTGACGCTGTGCTCCATGTTTCCAGTTGACGGCTTCAGAACAAAGTCAAACGCCCCCAGGCTGAGGGCGGCGATCGTTTCCTCTGCACCTTGTGTGGTGAAAGCACTGAGCATGATCGCGCCGACGGTGCTGCTGGTCGCGCGGAGCTGGCGCAAAACGTCCAGACCGTTCATTTCGGGCATCTCGAGATCGAGCGTCACGAGGTCGGGCCGCAATTGTTCGATCTTCTGCAGGGCGATCCGGCCGTTCGAGGCAGTTCCCACTAGCTCGATGCCGGGCACGCTCGACAGCAGGTCAGACAACACCCTGCGATATACGACAGTGTCGTCGACCACGAGAACACGGACGATGTCCAACTCCTGAGTCACTGACAATCCCCACTTGCTCCAGCGATCACTGCACGGTCACGCCCACCGATCACTGTCTTCCGGCACAGGCGGGCATCAGGTCCGCGAGACAATGCCATCGTTTCAAGACGGGACACAGCCCGCACGGCACCGTCGATCGGACACTCACACGCTGACCCTGAACTGCGACCGCACGGCCGGCGGTTACCCGGCCGAACGAGACATCCGCCAACTGGCGGTCTGCTTTTCAGCGGTATCCTGCGCGTTCATGCGGCCGCAGGTTAACACCCTCTCGGCCTCTCCTCTCTCTCACATTCCGCCGCGACGGCCGGACCGCCGGAGCCATTCACAAGTCTCCTGGCCGGGACTGCCTGACAACTCCTGGGAACCACAATCAGACTGTGCCCGTATTCGGTCCGCGCCGGCCGTTTCAACGGGGCACCATGGGCGCCGACGCGAGAATGTCGACCGACTACTGCTGCCCCGACACCACCTGTTCGATGTCCAGAATCACAACCAGTTCCGACTCCAGCTTGTAGACACCAGTGAAGAAACGGCCGTCGATGCCGTTGACGTTAGCCGGCGGAGACTCGATCTGGTCAGTGGCGGCGATCACCACATCGGCAATTCGATCGACCAGCAAGCCGATCCGCTCACCCCGCGAGTTGACAATGACATTTCGGCTCTCTGCGCCGATGATCGTTGGTTCCAGACCCAGCGCCCGACGCAAATCGAGAACGGTCACAACCTCGCCGCGAAGGTTCACCACGCCGCGAACCGTATCGGGCGTGTGCGGGGCGGGGGTCATATTGAGCTGACGATTGATTTCCTCAACCTGATGGATGTCGACTCCGAGGAGCAGTTCGTCCACGTAGAACGTGGTCAGTTCCAGCTCCGTTCCTGCCACGGACTTCTGTTTTCGTTGCATGGTCGCTGTCATGAGTTCCTCCCGGCAACCGCCCCGGCCGACCGCGTGACGAATCGAGTCACGGCGGCAATCAGTTGGTCGCGATCGAGCTTGATCTGGTAGTCATCAATACCGACCTCGCTGCCCTTCTGCATGTTTTCCTGCCCGGCCAGCGAAGTTACCGCGATTACCGGTATGCCTGAGAATCGCTGATCGGTCTTGATCCTTCGGGTCAGTTCGTAGCCATCCATATTGGGCATCTCAATATCTGTGATCACGAGGTTAAAAGGCTTCTCGCTGCCCTGAATGGTGTTCCAGGCAACGAGGCCGTCCTCGCAAGCCTCGACTTCATATCCGGCTTCGGAGAGGAAACCGGCCACTTGCTTGCGGAAGAAAGCGGAGTCCTCTGCGAACAGGATCCGGCTGCCGCCGCTGGTCTCGAGCATCGCGGCATGCTCCTGCTCGTTGAACCACTCGCCGTGAGCCGCCCGAGCCAGCTCAGACAGGTCGATCAGGCGAGTGGTCTTCTGGTCGACCACCAGTGAGCCAAGCACACCGGGCTCGCGGAATGTCACGACGTCGATGTCAGTGCTGATTTCGCGGATGTCAACGAGGTTCGGGGCAATCAGCCCGATTTCCTGCTTCTGGCCGATCAAACGGAAGACAACAACGTACATGTGCGTCTGCTCGGGACGCGGCCTGGCCTTGATGAGCTTCTCCAGATTGAGCAGCGGCAGCGAGGTGCCTCGATACTGCAGGACTTCCTGCCCGCCGACGCTGTCGATCTGCTCCGTTCGAATGCGCTCGATGCGTGAGATGAGATTCATGGACACGCCGAACTGCTCGGACGGATCGTTGGTGAACAACAATGACGTCTGATGCTCATTCGTCCTCCTAGCAGCCTCTTCGGCACGCGCCGCCGCCCCGGTGTCCTCTGGCACTTCGAGAGTGCATTGCGTCGCGATACCAGAGATGTCCAGAATCAAGGCGACGTGGCCGTCACCCAGAATGGTGGCCCCCGCTAGGCAACGGACACCCTTCATGTGACGCCCGAGCGGTTTGACGACGATCTCCTCCGAATCGTGTAGGCCGTCAACCACCAAGCCATACCTCAGTTGGCCCGTTTCCACCACGATGATATTGAGGGCCCCGGCCGCTGTGTCACGTCGACGGTCGCGGCCGCTGCGAGCCTCAGTCTCTGCCGCTTGCTCCTCGCCGGCACGCCGGTCCGCAAGGTTCTCCCGCTGATCGTCCTTCAATTCAGACGGCAGCGGACTCAGGTACTTCGGCTGGAGACCGAGAGCCTTGCTGAGTCGGACCAGCGGCAACAGGTTGCCGCGAAGTCTCAGGACCTCGGCATTCTTGATGTGTTCGATGCGAGTCTTGGCTTCACTGGCCTTGATCCGGACGAGTTCGTTGATGTTGACCTGCGGGATGGCAAACCGCTCTTCCCCACAACGCACGATCAACGATGGAATGATGGCCAGGGTCAGCGGCAGGCTGATTCTGATCGCCGTACCCACATCAACGTGACTCTCAATCTCGACCGTTCCGCCGAGCCTCTCGATGTTGGTGCGGACCACGTCCATGCCCACACCTCGACCGCTGACGTCAGTGACCTTCTCCGCCAGCGAGAAGCCGGGCAGAAAGATCAGACTGACCGCTTCGCGGTCGGTCATCTCGCGAGCGCGTTCAGTGCTCACCAGGCCCTTGCTGATCGCCTTGGCTTTCAGCTTGTTCACGTCGATGCCCGCACCGTCGTCCGAGATCGCGATGTTGACTTTGCCGGCTTGATGAAAGGCACGGAGAGCAATGCGGCCGGTCGGGTTCTTGCCCTTGGCGGCCCGATCCTGCGGCATCTCGATGCCATGATCAACCGAGTTGCGAATCAGGTGAGTCAAGGGATCACCGATGGTCTCGATGATCGACTTGTCGAGCTCGACGCCCTTGCCCTCGATCGCCAAGTCGCACTGCTTGCCAAGTTTGCCGCTCAGGTCTCGCACAATCCTCGGGAACTTGTTGAAAACCGTCCCGATCTGCTGCATGCGGGTCTGCATGATGGCTTCCTGCAGCTCGCTGGTGACCTGGTCGAGGCGGGCGCTCACCGATTCGAGGTTGCGGGTTTCCTTGTTGTTGATGGTCTGTACAAGCTGATTGCGGGAAAGCACCAGCTCTCCGGCCAGGTTCATCAGGTGGTCCAAGAGGCCGACCGATACGCGAATGCTGGTCTCCGCGGCGGCTTTCGAGGTCTCCAGCGGCTGCGACTGGCCTTGAACTGCAGGAGACGGCGACTGCGGCACGATGGCCGGCTCCGCTTGGGACTGCGCAGCCGCGACATGAACCGCGACGGGCTGAGCCGGAACAGAATCAGCAGCCTGGACCGCGGCTTGAGGAGCCGGAGCGGGCAAATCCGTTTGTGACAGCGAGTGAATGTGGTCCTCGGCCAAGCCGAACTCGGCCATCAGCATTTCGCGGTCGACCACCGTACCGACCAAGGCAACGAAACGCACCTTCTCGGGTATGCCAGTTGAGAGATCTCCAAGATTGGACGGATCGAGCCTCGCCTCGATCACCTCGCCGAGGGCAAGAAGATCCTTGATCATCGACAAAGGCGTCTTGCCTCGCTCTTCCACATCCTTGATCAGATCGAAATCGAGCACGAAGAGTTGGTGCCCCAGCCGCCGATGCGTGGTCAGGAGGTGTTCGGACATCTCGAACATCGCGGTGGCCGGCTGTCCCACCTTCACGCTGCGCTCGACGCTTGCCGAAACCTCGGGAGAGGTCTGGCCGCTGATAATCTGCTTCAACGTGTCAATGAAGAATTGGACGTCCTGCTCATTGGAGGCCGCCACGTTGTTCAGCAAGCCCCGGAGCGCATCCACCGATCGCAACAGCGAGTCGACAATGGCTGCGCTCGGAACCAGCTCCTTCGAACGAACCAGGTTCAGAACGTTCTCCAGGCTGTGTGCCAGGTCGTTGATCGTGGTCAGTCCGAGGAAACCCGCGGCTCCTTTAATCGAGTGGACTGCACGGAACACCTTGTTGACCAACTCGGGATCGCTGTCAGCTCCACCCTCTTCAATGGTGAGCAGATCGTTTTCCACGTCGGCCAGATGCTCGAGGGACTCAACGACGAATTCCTCGATCATCTTCTGGTTATCAAGAGACATGTTGCATCTCCGACTAGAACCACAGTTGAATCAGACGTATCAGAGGCTCTCGGCAATCTTGAAGTGCTCATCCATGCGCATGACGTGGAAGAGTTGCCGGAAGTCCTGGTTGCGTGTCACGACGGTGAGAGATCCACCTGCGGTACTCACGCTCTTGTAGCAGAGCATGAAGACCGCCAAGCCCTTCGAGTCAATCATCTTCACGTCGCTCAGATCGATGGTCAGGTGAACGATTCCCTGGCTCACCAGGTTCTGGAGTTCCGTACGGAACTGCTCGACGCGCGATGCAACGAGATCGTAGCCCGGCCGGGCCACTTGCACCTGTTTGGTTTCCGCCATCGGTGTCATACCATCCTCTCGCTTTCACAATTGCCACACGCGGCCGGTGCAACCCGGTTGTGACGGACGCTCAGTTCGACCCGGTTGCCGGCCTCGTTGTAGCTTACTTTAGAAGCATAGACTTTCATCAGCGGCAGTCCCCTGCCGCCGTCTCCGGTCACATCAAAGTCCGCCTCCCGGTTCTCCCATATGAATCCGGGACCGTTGTCTTCCACGATCAGCTTGACGTCGGCGTCCCCGAAAACCAAAGCCATCTGCACCTGGCCTCCGGGTTTGTCTCCGCAACCGTGCGTCACGGCGTTCAGAGCCGCCTCTCGCAGGAGAATCCGCAAGGCAAAAGCGTTCACGGGTGCCTGCCGACGGTCAAGCTCCGTGGCGCAGGCCTCGTCCGCCCGGTCGATGTTCTCGAACGAGGGTGACATCGTGATCCGCAACGCGCTCGGAGTATGCTCGATGTCGAACATGTCTGGCCTCAGAACTCAATACCCATCAACACAATGTCATCATCCGCCATCCCGTCACACTCGTGCAGCAACTCCTCCACCACCGATTTCACGGTTTCGCCGATCGGCGCGGAGCATCGATCGAGCAGGCTTCCCCTGAGCCGGGACATTCCATTAACGACACCGAGGCGCCCATCGGGCCCGCGATAACCTTCAATCAATCCATCGGTGTAAAGGAACAATCGATCACCGGGACTGACTGGAAAACGCCTTGACTCGAACCGGGCGGTGTCGAGCATGCCCAGTATGTCGCCGCTCAGATCGATGTAGCTGCCCTCGCCGCGAGCGGACTGAAAGAAGGCCGGTGGGTGAGCGGCGCTGGCCACCTCCACCTCCATGGTCAGCTTCGAAAAGCGCGCATAGCAGGCGGTGACATAGCGCCCTTCGCTCAGGAACTTGAGGAGACTCGAGTTGTGCAGTGAAAGCACTTCAAGAGGAGTCAGCGACTCATTCAGAAACGTTGCCGCGAGGGCCTTCAGGGCTCCGGTGACGAACGGCACGCTCAGATCGTGGCCGGATACGTCGCTGACCAAGAAGCCGAATTCATCGTCGCCCAGATGAGCGATCTCGTAGAAATCACCGCCGGCTTCGTGTGCCGGCTGAAAACAGATGCCCAGCTTCAGCTCCGGGAATGCTGTCGGCGGCGTCAGCAGAGAAGTTTGGCCGTTGCGAACGTCCTCAAGACGATCGGCACTCTCGATGGAGACGGCTTCGTAAAGCGTTGCCTTGCGACGCAGTGCGCGACGGCTCATCGACAACTCCAGCCGTGTTCGGATACGGGCAAGGAGCTCCTGTCGTTCAATGGGCTTGGTCACGTAGTCTTCTCCGCCTACCTCGAATCCGCGGGCCTTGTCCTTCGGATCGGAGAGTGCCGTCAGGAAAACCACCGGGACATCCGCGTACTCCGGGTTCTCTTTCAATCGCATGCAGGTGCTGAACCCGTCGAGGTTCGGCATCTGGCAATCCAGAAGCACCAACCCCGGCACTCGCTCCCGCAGCATGGCGAGAACCTGCTCCCCATCCTCTGCTTCAAGGACCTCATAGCCGGCCTTCTTGAGCAGATGCCTGATCAGCGCCCGCGTGTCGGCATCGTCGTCGGCCACCAGAATGGACGAGTTGATGAGGGGCGAGCTGAGCATGCTCAAGGGGTCGGCGGCGGATGCCGAGTCCTGTCTGCACTTTCTGCGCGATGCCCGGACGGCATAGCGGAGCAGTTCGGCCTCTGTGGGCGCGCTGGGCACAACCCGTCTCCTGAGAGCAGACTCGGTACATCGACTGCGCGGCAGCCTTGCCGCTGATCCGCACTTCCCTGCATCCCGCCATGCCGACGACCCCCGATGCCGCTCCAAACAAGGTCCGAGAAAGCACCGTGACGGCCGCTGATGGATGGATCCTGATGTCCAGGCGTCAGGGTCCGGACGAGACTCCGTGACGTGCCATCAGCGCAGGGATACCGCAGCTAGGCGACTGGTGTATCGACCCTTGGAAACAGAGCCTTTACTTGCCAGAGGGCTGGGAAACCATATGAGATGTGAATCCTGATCGGCGGAGAAATCCTGCGAAAAAGACCGACATGTTCGCGATCAGAACCTGCGGCGAGTCAGATAACTGCACACAACATCGACGCCTTGCGGCCGATAATCCGCTGGGGTATGGCAAGCAGATGACGTGAATTCCCTGGCGCGGCCTGGCTGGCTACGGGAAACAAGACTCGGCAGACACGGCCGGGACTGACGCCCCCTGCTCATCCTGTCGATGAATAGCCCGCCAAGGCACCGCGTGCAGTAGATACAGGCCGTTATCGGACATCGCTCCTCCGGTCCGCGGTCGGAGACAGGTTGACGACTGGTCCGCATGACGTCAACCTATAGGGGCAGGCGGGACTATCGCAATCGATGTGACAGACGCAGGATGACTGGAATGCTTGAGATGTTCGGGGCCGGCGAGCACCGCCGAGATGTGCGGATCCTGTTCACCTGCGCCGGTAGACGAATCGAGTTGATCAGCGCATTTGTGGAGGCAGCCAGGTCGCTGGGGCTCTGTCCGGACATCCATGTGGCGGACGCCGAGAACCACTTCGCGGCCGCCTGCATTGCCCGCCAAGCTCATCCCGTACCCCCAACCAGTTCACCCGACTACATCCGTTGTCTGCTGAGCATCGTCAGACGCTGCAAGATCGACATGCTCGTGCCGCTCACCGACACGGATCTCGTCAAGCTGGCCGAGACTCGGGATGAGTTTGCCCGGTTGTCATGCGCTGCTCTGATCTCATCGCCGGCCGTTGTGCACACTTGCCGTGACAAGCTGCTGACGTACAGATTCCTGGCAAGTCACAAGATCGACACGCCGGCCACTTGGACTCCGGAAGAGGCTCTGGCGAGGCGGCGCCATCGATTCCCCTACTTTCTGAAGCCCCGACGAGGAAGTGCGAGCAAGGGGAGCTTCGTGATCCGTCATCGACAAGAGCTGGAAGCCATGGTGCCGCGGGTGCCCGAGGCCATCGTTCAGGAGTTCGTCCCCGGAGTAGAACATACGCTGGATGTCTACGCCGGCTTCGACGGCCGGCCAAGGTGTGTTGTTCCCCGAGAGCGCGTCGAAGTCCGGGGAGGCGAGGTGACCAAAGCACGGACCGTCAAACACCCCCGGATCATAGCGACGGGCGCGCGCGTCGTGGAAGCCTTAGCCCAATGCGTGGGCTTGATCACGATTCAACTGATCCTTTCACCGGAGCGAAAGATCCGGGTAATCGAGATCAACCCGCGATTCGGCGGCGGCGTACCGTTGGCCATACATGCGGGCGCGAATTTCCCGAAGTGGCTGCTCACTGAATGGCTGGGCCGCAGGCCGAGAATCCGCCTAGATCAGTTCCGCGACGGGGAGATCATGCTCCGATTCCATCAGTCTTTCTTTCTGAACGGTAGCACCCGGACCTGAGATGCCCCTGGCGCGAACCGTGCCAGGGAAATCGCGTCCGGAAGGTGACCTGACAAGAACGGGGCACCAGGTGTTGACGGATGCTTGCACACAACCAGGAGAGACGACTTGCGGAGATCAGACTGCGAGCCCAACCGGATGAGCGACGGAACCGTCAGACTGACTGACGTCGCGGTCGTTGTCTTCGACCTCGACGATACGCTGTACCCGGAACGACAATTCGCCTGGAGCGGGTTCGAAGCGGTAAGCAACTGGCTTCGACAACGCATGGATTGTCCCGACGACCCAGCCCGCCGGATGCGCGAGCTCTTTGACGGCGGATACCGGGGACGAGTATTCAACGAACTGCTTGCCGAATGGGCATGCACCCATGCTGCTGACTGGCTGCCTCAAATGATTGAGTGCTATCGCAACCACACACCGGTTATTCGTCTGCACCCTGACGCACAGTCGGCACTTGAGAAATGGCAAGGGAGATTTCAATTGTCATTGATTAGTGATGGACCCCTGACAACCCAGCAGAACAAGGTGAATGCGTTGGGACTGCAGTCTGTCTTCAGGCCACTCGTGCTGACCGATCAATGGGGGGAATATTTTCGGAAGCCACATCGGAGAGCCTTCGAGTACGTGGAGACCCAGACGGGTTGTGGTGGTTCACAATGCGTCTACATCGGTGATAACCGCCTCAAGGACTTCCTTGCCCCAAATCAGCTCGGATGGCGATCGGTGTGCGTGTGCCGCGAAAACGGTATCTACGCCAACGCAGAGGCACCGGAAGGAGGCAAGCCAGAGTTTCAAATCGATAGCCTGATCTATCTTCTTTTTTCCCAATAGTTTATGGACGTATAGGCGTTGCGCCGCACGCTCCTATCCCCAACCGTGGACGCATAATCGTCTTCCTGTTATGCTTCCACGTCGGGATCTGATCTGTGTGTGGATGGTTGTCGACGTTGAACCAGCACAGATGACATCGAACCTCGAACCTCAAGCCTTGGAGATCGGTACAGAAGTAATGCAGATGGTGGGGGGGGGACGGCTCGGGCCCATCCGGAGCGGCTCATCCTCAACCGCCAACTGCCTGTGTGCCGATAACTTACGAATCAGTCTGCCTGGTAATTGCTCGACAAACCAATAGCAGACAGAACGGCGAGACCGTTTGGGCATGAACCGGCAGCGGGCCTGGCCGCCGGGTGCGTGTATCCAGATGACAGGCAATCCCGAGGAGCGGGGGGCTCGAAAGCCTCACCCTGTTTTGGCGGGCAGGTTATCCGACCCAGAGTCAGGATGGACTCGTATGCGACTAAATCCCCAATGCAGCCCGACTTGCTGGAGCTTTGGAGTGGCGGTGTCCCTGCTGCCGGTTGTGCTCTCCTCAGGCTGTGCCTCGGCTTGGTGGAATGGGTTCCTGGACCCGACCCAGGTTGGGAACTTCCGGGAGAGTGTCATCACAGATATCCAGGACACCGCCAGCTTCGAGGATAAGCCTTCCGGCATTCCCAACGCGGTCGACCCGACACCAGATGACCTGGTTGCCACGGTCGAGAACTACCGCGTGGGACCTGGCGACCTATTTCAGATCACTTTGTTGGACTTCATGGCCCGCGGAGCCCAGAGCGAGTTCGTTCTGAACGTGGATGACCTGGGTTACGTCGATATTGCGCAGCTCGGCCGGATCCGCGTGGAGGGGCTCTCGCTCCCCGAGATCCGAGACGAGGTCGCCCGCCAGGCAAAGGCAAAAGGCATCTACGCCGAGGAAAGCGAACCCACCATCACGGTGATCATGGGTGACCAGCAGAACCGCACGTTCAATATCGCAGGTGCGGTTCAGGCGCCCGGCACTTACCGGATTCCCCGTGCGGATTTCAGGCTGACCGACGCTCTGATCATGGCCGGTGGGTCGGATGAGATGCTTCAACGACTCTACGCGGGCGGCCGAGTCCAGACGATCTACGTCATCCGAAACGAACGGCGTCCCAAGACGGTCAAGGAACAGCCGGTGAACGATGGCCGAACCTCTCGTGAGGGCGAGCCCAAACCGGCAGCGACCATCGCGAGCGAATCACCGATGGTGGTCATCCCCGAGCCGCCCCCATCAGAAAACAGCTCGGCCCAGCTCTCGACACGACCACGAACACAAGGACCCGCCTTGCCCACGGAAGCCGTGGAACAGGATCTGATCGACGCCATCGCTCCGGAGGGTGCGTCTCCCCGACCAGCTGATTCTCCTTCCTCGACCCAACAATCCACGAATGAGAGTGCCCCGCCATTGAGGCCTTTCATCTTTGTGAACGACAAGCTGATCGAGGCTCCCGCCGGCCGCGAGACGGATCGATCAACGTCCTCGGTGTCGACTGCCACAGAGACCGCTCCGCAGACTCAGCAGGCCGCTCAACCGGTCGACTGGAGCGAACTGGCCGGCGAGGGGCAGCAGAGAATCATCCGCATCTCCGCCGAGGCTCTGAGGACTGGTGACAGCAGCAGCAATATCGTGGTCCGACACCAGGATTTGATTCGGGTCGATCCCGGACCGATCGGCAGCTATTACATGGGCGGCCACGTGGTCATGCCGGGTCAGTATCCACTTAGCGGTGAGCAGGTGACCCTGACCCAGGCCGTGATTACCGCGCGAGGCCTTGACCCTCTGGCCTGGCCCACGCGGTGCGAAATCCGCCGGAGGATCGATCGTGATCGGGAGCAAATCACGCAATGGGACCTGGCTCGAATCATGGGCGGCCAGGACCCGGACGTCTTTCTCCGACCCAACGATGTCGTGAATGTGGGCACGCACGCAATTGCCCCGTTTCTGTACACCATCCGCAATGCCTTCCGGTTCAGCTATGGTTTCTCGTTTTCGTACGACAGGAATTGGGCCGAATACGACACGCTTTCGGGCCAGTACTATCGTTCCCGGACCGAGGCATCACGGAGAGGGCTTCTGGGTGCCTTCGCCGACTGAGGCGGAGGGCATTGAACAAGTATGAACACCAAGCCTCGATCCCTGTTGACGCCGGCCAACACGCTGCAGGCGGTGGTATTGACCACTCTGCTGGCAATCCTCTTCTGGCACGTGCTCCATCGACTGGTGCTCAAGTGGTCGTCCAGCGAAGACTGGTCGCACGGTTTCATCATTCCCCTGTTCAGCCTGTACTATCTCTACATTCGCAGGGACATGATGCCGGCCGGGCTCTTGGATCGCAGCTTGATCTCCCGGCTGGCCGGGGCGACGCTTCTGATCCTTGCTTTCCTTCTCTACCTGAAGGCAACTATCGCTCGGATCGACTATCCCAAGAACGTGGCCCTGGTCATGAGCATCGCTGGGACCCTGCTGATGGTGTGCGGCTGGCCACTGACCCGATGGAGCTGGTTTGCGGTTGCTTTCCTCATGTTTGCCATGCCGCTTCCGGACAACATCTACGGACAGATCACCTACCCGCTGCAGAGGGTAGCGGCCTGGGTGTCGGCTGCAACGCTCAATCTTGTGCCGGAGATGACCGCCGAAGCCGCCGGCACCGTCGTGGACTGGAATTACCCGCGCGCGGTTCCACCGAGCGGAACGCTTGACGTCGAACGCGCGTGCAGTGGAATGCGGTTGCTGATGACCATGACCGCCCTGGGCGTGGCCATGACGTTCGTCAACGAGCGAGCGCTGTGGCAGCGGCTGATCATGATTCTGGTTTGTGTGCCCATTGCGGTGTTCTGCAACATCATCCGCGTTACCACGACCGGTTTCTTCGTCGTCTTCGGTCGACAGGACCTGGCGCAAGGCACGGCCCATACACTGCTGGGGCTGATGATGCTTGCCGTTGCCTTCTCCCTTTACGGTGCGACCTCATACGTTCTCAATCACCTGTTTGTGGACAATCAACCCGAGCCTGAAGACGCAACGGCCGCGGGAGGTGTGGCGGGATGACTTCGTTACCCATGACAGTTCAGGAACGGATCCCCATGCCGATGGGGCCGATGATCCGCCCCGACAGCGCAGGGACGAGCATCACGGTGCAGGACGTGATCCGCATCCTGAAGCAGTGAATCTTCCTGATTCTCTTCATCTGGATCCTGGTCTTCGGGCTCACCGTTGCGGTCACCTATCTGTGGGTGAAGTACCGGCCCGGCTATGCCGCCATGGGCCAGGTGATCGTAGAGTCACCGCTGCCAAGACGCCCCATGGAGTTTGCCGATCCGATCCTGCAAGTCGACCTGCTCGACCGCGCGGTGGCTGACCAAATGGTTCGACTGAAGAGCGAAGGCTTGCTCAGAGACCTGATCACCAACGATTCTCGCGTCCGCGATACGGAATGGTTCAAATCGGGTCGCGACGCGAACGAACGGCTGGGGAGTCTTAAGGGCAGTCTCGGTGTAAGGCAGATACCCGAGACAAACTACATCGTTGTCAGTCTGTCCACGAAGAATCCGGAGGACGCTCCGGTCATCATCAACCAACTTGTCGACAAGTACATCTTCGAGACGACGAGCGGCTCCCAGAGGAGCTACAGGGACGAACTCAACACCTACGTCAAAGAAGAGGAGGCGATCAGGGCCAGGCTGCAGAACCTCCGCGATCAACAGGCAGACTTCCTGAAGATGGAGTTGACCGAGCCGGGTGTGATCAAGGGAGTCAATGTTGTGGGAGAGACCTGGCGCGTATTGGCCCAGGAAGCCGCCCGGATCGGCACCGAGAAACTGCAATACCAGGCACAGTATGAAAACCTCGTGAACCGCGATCCGTCTCAGCCGATCCTCACGCCGCAGATGCGGCTGATGATCGAGCAGGACCCGGAAGTGGCTCAGCTCCAGAACGCAAGGGTCATGTTGGAGCAGAGTCTGAGCACTCGGGGGCAACAAGGACTCGGTGAGAAACACCGTGAGATCCAGGACCTTCAAAGCCAACTGACGTCGATTGACGCTCAGTTGGCCGATGCCAGGGCTCGTAAGGAGCAGTCGGTTCTGGAGGCGGAGATCGCCCAGTCACAAACGATGTACTTCAATGCGATGCATGCCGAACAGCAACTGCTGGAACAGATCGATCAGGAGAAACGCAAGCAGCGCGACCTGGACCGACAGATCGCCGAGTATGAAAACCGCGAGAAGGAATACGAGCTTCTCGAACAGCGCCTTGGACAAGTGAGTGAATATAACGCTCAACTGAACATGCTGATCCTCACCGGCAGCACCATTCGCGTTTCGAGCGTTAAGGCCATGGTTCCCCTGAAGCGATCCACGCCTCGATGGGAGTACAACCTGCCTGCTGGTTTCATGCTCGGCTTGCTGCTGGGTGTTGGCCTGGCAGTGCTCTTGGAGTTCATCGACACCTCATTGAAAACGGGCAGAGACGTCATCAGACATGTCCACGTGCCCATTTTAGGCACTGTGCCGGACCTGGATGACGAAGAGATCCCGATCGACGCGATCGAGCTCGCCCCGCACGTGGCGCCTCGATCGATGGTCGCGGAAGCGTTTCGGAACATCCGGACAAACCTGTTGTTGACCTGTCCGGCCGACCGACAGCGAACCGTGCTGGTCACGAGCCCCAGACCCGAGGACGGCAGAACCGCGGTGTCGGTGAACCTGGCAATCTCGCTGGCCCAGAGCGGCCGGCGCGTGCTACTGGTCGACGCGAACTTCCACCGCCCACGGCTCCGTGCTATCTTCCCGAAAGCCAATGCGGACGGCTTGAGTAACGTCCTGCTGGGACGGGCCCGCCTGGCCGACTTGGCCTCGAAGACCGAACTGCCCAACCTGGATGTGCTGACCACCGGTCCTATCCCGCCCAACCCGACCGAGCTGCTCGGCGGCACCTATCTGCAACAGGTGATTACCCAGGCAACCGAACGATACGATCAGGTCATCTTCGACGGCCCGCCGGTGCTTCTCGTCAGCGACGTCCTGGTCATGACTCCGAGCGTGGACGGCGTTATCCTGGTGTTCCGGGCAAAGACCAGTTCGCGAGGCGTTGCCCAACGTGCCCGCGAACAGATCGAACGGGTCGAAGGGCACATTTTCGGCGCGATCCTGAATGCCGCACAGGTCACCCGAGGCGGCTACTTCCGCGAGCAGATTCGCAGCTACTACGATTACCAGTCGGATCAGTTGCTCGACGCCGAGAAACGGCACGAGCTGCCTGAAGACAAGGGCGAGAAGGCTTGACAGCCACCGTTTGACATGAGAGCCTCACCGGCGACGGCCAGCCCCACGGCTGGTACGTGTTTAGCGTGCTGGGGTCTGGCTCTTTTTGCCCAAATGCGGTTCGC
>CAZTQK010000051.1:0-21835 GCA_964615635.1 uncultured Planctomycetales bacterium | reverse complement strand
GGGAGTGAGCATGATGGTCGTCCAGGCGCCGTCAAACTCAACGTCCCAGGTGCCGGCCTCGCCCATCTGAACCTTGGCCAGGTAATCTGCCGGCGCTGAATGATCACCGTAAAGAGTGACCGTCGAACCAACGAACTGGGTGACCAATCCGTCATCGGGCCATGCTCCAGCGGGAACACCGCTGTGGACCACGAACTCGCCGCCATCGTACACATTGAGCCTGTAGGTCCCTTCGCCCGATATTCGGTTGACGCTCCAGGCCTCGAGCAAGCCGTACACATCCATCTTGGCGCCGTTGTTGTGTCGCAAGGAGCTGCAGTAGAGCCACCCCTCGTCCTCAATGGCCACGATCGCGTTGCTGTTCTCAAGATCAAGCGTTCCATACCTAATGTCGTATGTTGCGTTGGACTTGACGGTCACGAGACCTGCGCTGTTGTAAACAAGACCAGCACCGCTGCTGCCGGTCATGGTGACACCGCTGTCCACCGTCAGATTGACGGCATAAGTGTAGCCGGCGACGTTGTAGGTCGTGCCGGTCGAGGTTGTGATGTCCGAGGTGACATGGATATCCAGGTTCATGGGTAGAGGGTAAGGTGAATAGGTTCGCCGAAAGATGTTCCAGGCGTCGCCCGACGGGTTGACGTTATCATCCCAATTCAAGCCGTTGTTGAAATCCCACCCGTCGCCGCCATCACCGTCGGCGTTACCATCCCAATCCACGGCCGCGTTGGCCAACCCGGCCATGCCTAGGACTGCGATTACACATAAGATTCCTCTCATATTCCTACCTCCTATCTAACAATCGCCTTTCGCTCTCCGGCTTTTCCAACACTCCCGCACGTTCTCGTGGGGGCACATTGCCGCTCGATCACGGCCGGACGGCGTGCTTGCGGCCAACCTTACAGCAAAGAGCGTCTTTGTGATCGCTTTCCACGCCTCCTTTCAGTACCGGCCCGCGCTCCGCGAACCGCGGTTTGCCGAAGCCACTCCGCAGATTCAGCAACTCCTGCTTTCCTCACTCACCCGCTCAGTTATCACAAGTCGGGTCGGCAGGCACTCCGGGACCGCTGGCGCAGTCCTCGAAGGCTGCCAGATCAAAACTGTCGACATCGTTGTCCTGGCCGGGCGAATCGTCGTTGTTCCGGCGATCGAAACACTGACAGTATGTGGGTTCGCTCATCATCCCGCCGCCGTCACCCGTGTAGCAAAGTTGGAGCACGGCAAAATCGGCCTGATCGACGTCCCCGTCGCCATCCGCATCGGCGAACACTTCATTGCAGGGGTCGTAGCGTCCTCCCAAGTACAGGCTACGGCCAATGCACGCGACCTCTTCACCCGGGGCGAACGCGCCGGCGTTCGTCCCGCTGATCCAGTCAATCCAGACGTGTTGCCAGCTCAAGGCATTGGTGGCACCAAAGCCCAGCCCGTCGGCGCCTGCACTCTTGCTGACGCCGTCGATCGTGATCACGGGGTTGGGGCGCTCGTCCACGTAGATCTTGATGTCGCTGCCAACCCCGGTCATTCGGAACACGTGGTAGGCCACGTTGTATGGAGCATCGTACTCCTCCGGCCCGAGTTGGACGGTGCTGGGAGGGTTCGGCGGATCGTGCATACCGCCGTTTCGCTCGAGCTCTTGAAGAACACCGGGCCGCCACACCGGGTCAACCGCGCTGCCGTTCCCCCGCCAGTGCAGGCCGCAGGCATAGCTTGTGTGGTCGATCAGCAGATTGGCTGAGTTAGGCGCCACTGCCGTGCCCACCCGGATCCGACCCACAATGGTGGCTCCGGTGGTGCCGCCCAGGTTCTGGAACGGGCTGGTCCGCCATCTGGTACGCGGGCCCGCAAACGGGTCGGCGGGGTCGCCGGCGGCATCGGGGAGGTCCCAGGCAAAACCGTCCTCTGTGTCCGGCGCGGAGGTCAGCACCGATCCCTGCTTCTGGCCGTCGACGAGCTTGAATTGCAGGCCGGCACCAGCCGAGTCCGAGGAGTCCGGATCCACGTCGCCGTTGTAGACCATGATAAACGGCGCTATGACCTCGACGTCGTGGACCTCGCAGGTATCGCAATCGCACTTGAACCGCAGCGTCACCGTGTTCAGTCCCACCTCGAGATTGGTGTAATCGACCGTCGCCGTGACGATGTCCGTGCCGTTCGGTGCGATCGGCCCGCCACTCAACTTATCGATGCTCAACCAGGGCACGTTGGCCACGTCGATCGGGACAAGGTTGCGGTCCAGAACGGTAATCGTGTAGTTGACGTCCGAACCGCCCATCATCGTGTTTGTTATCGTGATCTGATGTGCCTGCGAACTCGTGGCACCCTCTCCGGGCTTCGACTCGATTTCCTCTGGAGCCGCGCTGAAATCGCAATTGTCGGACTCAATGAGCCGGATTGTGGTCCAGGTGCCGTCAAACTCAACGTCCCAGATGCCGGGCTCGCCAGCCTGCACCTTGGTCAGGTAATCTGCCGAATGATCACCGTTAAGGGTGACGGTTGAACAAAGATACATGGTCACCAGTCCTTCATCGCCCCATGCGCCGGCAGGAACATTGCTGTAGACCACGAACTCCGCGCCACCGTACACGTTGAGCCTGTAGGTCCCTTCGGCGGATATCCGGCTGACCTCCCAGGCCTCGAGCAAGCCGTACACATCCACCATGGCACCGTTGTTGTGGCGTAAGGTGCTGCAGAAGAGGCGCGCGTCCGGTTCAACGACCATCGTGAGGTTGCCGTTCTCAAGACCAAGCTGGCCATACCTCATGTCGTAGAAAGCGCCCGTCTTGACGCGAAACTCACCCGGTGGGTTGTAGGTAAGAGACGCACTATTGGTTACCGTGACACCGCTGTCCACCGTCAGATCGACGGTATAGGTGTAGCCGGAGACGTTGTAGATCGTGCCGGTCGAGGTTGCGATGTCCGAGGTGATGCGGATATCCAGGTCCATGGGTGGAGGGTAAGGGGAATAGGTGCGCCGAAAAATGTTCCAGGCGTCACCCGACGGGTTGACGTTATCATCCCAGTTCAAGCCGTTGTTGAAATCCCACCCATCGCCATCGCCGTCATAGTCACCATCCCAGTCCACGGCCGCATTGGCCGTGGCGACCATTACCAACACCGCAATGACCGCGGTGAACCGGATCGCTGCCTTGATCATCTTATCGCTCCTCCTCGCTTGAGCTCCAACCTCAAAACCTCTGACCCGCCCGTTCTCAATCATCACAAGCCAAATCGGCGGGCACCCCCGGACCACTCGCGCAATCCTCGAAGGCCGCCAGATCGAAACTGTCGATGTCATTGTCCTGGCCGGACGAGTTGTCGTTGTTCCGGCGATCGAGGCACTGACAGTATTCGGGGTCGCTTAACACTCCGCCGCCGTCGCCCGTGTAGCAGAGCTGGAACACGGCAAAATCGGCCTGATCGACGTCTCCGTCCTCATCCGCGTCGGCAAACACGTCGATGTTGCAGGGGCTCTCGTAGCAGCCCGGCCCAAGGCACAGGCTCTGCCCAATACAGTCGTCCTCCTCACCGGGGCCGAAAGCCCCCGCATCAGTCGCCGTGATCCAGTCGAAGTAGATCACCTGGTGACCGTCCGTACTTGGCGTTCCGAAAGTGAACATGTCAGTCGAAGGCTTACTGACCGCGTTCGGAATCTCGATGATCGGTGTGGGATCCTCATCCAGGTACAACCGGATCGTGCGCGGGCCGGCATCGCCGTTGTCGCCCTTGGCCGTCAGCCGCAGAATGTGCCAACCAGCATAGAACTCTGGCCCCTGGTCCTCTATCCACAACTGGTCCCCACGCTCTGTTTCCTTGACATGGCCGGGAGCGTTGTAGGGGCTTGAATACCCCGCACCGCCCCAGTGGTAGCCGGCGCTGGCACCGGCGTCATGTTTGATTCCGATGTTCTCGCCGCTCGGGGCGATCTTAACCGTCACCGCCACACGCGCGACAATCGTCGCGCCCTGCAGGCTCCCGATGTTCATCGGATTCGACTTGTATTGCTTCTTGGCGCCTGGACCGTCGGTCATCTTCCAGACCGCGTTGTCCAGCGTGTCTGGATAGGGTTCCACCGCCTCGTCGATGGTTCCCGCCATGTTAAACGCCGTCCAGTTCAAACCCGGACCCGCGGAGTTCGGGCTTGTCGGGTTCATATCGCCGTTGTAGTTCAGGATGGATGGGGCGATGAACTTGACGTCGAAGCGACTGCAGGGGTCGCAATCGACAGCAAACCGCAGCCAGGCCGCGTTCGCCCCGACCTCGAGCTTGGTGTAGTCGACGGTGGCTGTCACGATGTCCGTGCCGCTCGGAGCGATAGGCCCACCGGTGTACTTGTCCACGCTCAACCAGGGCACGTCGGTCTCGACGCCGTCTCGGCTCACCTCGACGACCGTATAATTCAGGCTAGCTCCGCCCGCGGCCGTCGTGTTTGTGATGGTCAGTTCGTGGGCCTGGGAACCAGGACATCCCGCGCCGGGCCACGTTCCGACCTCGGTCGGCGAGACGGTGAAATCACAGGCGTCAGCGGGGCGGAGGCGAATCGTAGTATAGTCCGAGCGGGTAACATCATAGTCAACCATCCAGACACCCGTCTCACCTTGCTGGACGTAGTTCTCGAAAATGGCGGTCCTGTCGCCTCTCAGTTGAACCGTCGAACAAAGATACTGGGTGATCTTTCCGCCTTTGGCCCACGCGGTGGCAGCAACGCTCATGTCCTCAACCCAGACCAGTCCGCCGTTGTGGACGTTCAGTGCGTAGCCAGGATCAGCCGAGATCCGCGTAATCTGCCAGGTCCGGAACGTACCGTACAAATCAAGGACCGAGCCATTGTCGTGACGGAGGAAGCCGGCCGCGGCTCTCCCGCCCGATTCCACTTTCATATAGGCGCCGACGGGGGTCCCAACCTCGGTGTAGCCTAAGTTGATCTGCTGATCTGCCAGGTCAAACGACGGGCCCATGATCAGGCTTGCACCGGGTTTGATGATGATGCTCTGCTCCGGCTGCAGGACCAGCTCACCGGCCATGGTCAGGCTGACGTTCTCGTTGACCGTGACGGTAACCGGATAATGAAGCTCCTCAACGACGCGCTGATAGACCGTGGCGCCTCCGGTCGCAATGCTGGAAGTGACGTGGATATCCCACGCCTTAAAGGGAACGTAGTAGCCGTAGTCTCTCCGATGGATGTTCCAGCCGTCACCCACCGGGTTGACGCCATCATCCCAGTTTGAGCCGTTGTTGAAGTCCCAGCCGTCACCCGCGCCGTTGTTATCACCCTCCCAGTCCACATCCGCCTGCACCAAGCCGGCCATGCCGAGTATCGCCAACGCGCACAAAAGACTTCTCATCGTCTTTCTCCTTCTTTCTTGACCCTCATGGTTCTGCCGCCGGCCTCGGGCCTTCCGTTCGTCGGTCAAGAACGGCAGAACCGAACACCATGGATTTGGTAACCAGCGCACCGCACATAGCCTCGCTGCTTGACCAGCAGCGTCCTCGAACCGTCACTTGTGGCACGCCTTAGATGTTTGCGTACTTTGGATCTGCCCCACCCTCCTGTATTGCTGCGATGCCGCGTTCTCTTCCCTGCATTTGCCCGGAGTGAGACGGGCGGACACAAAGAACGCGGCTCACGGTACAGGCGTCATCGTAACGCGACGCGGTTAACGAATCAAGAAAAAATCTCATCATGTGATGATTATTTTGTGATTAAAGCCTGGTTCTTGCCGATAATATCACTAAGATCTTGTTGCGCAAGGTTTTAGAAGATCTACGCCCAATTTGTGGCGCAACCCTATTGCATTTTCATCATCAAGTGATTAAATTGGCAATCATGGATGAAGATCAACAACTGCTTGTGCCTCGCGAAAACGGCAGCCGGAGGCCTCCGCGCTACCGCGCCGTGGCCGAGGCCCTGCGTCGTCAAGTACAGGACGGTCACTTGGCCGCAGGCGTGAAACTGCCGGCCCTGCATGAATTGGCTGACCAGTTCAAGGTCAGTACCCACACGGTTCGTTGCGCGATCCGCATACTCGAACGGGAAGGCTGCGCCTACCGCGTGCCGGCTGTGGGGGCCTTTGTCCGTCCCCATGGCACAGCGCCTTCCTCGAAGCAAACCGTCGTGGCCCTGGTCACCTACGACATCGGCGGGGCCTTTGAGTTGGGGATTGCCCGGGGCATCGAGCGAGCGTGCCAGGACCGCGGGTGGGAACTCCAGATCTATGACTCTCGTTCGGACCCGAAGGCAGAGGTGCGGAGCCTGGAGCGTCTCGAGCGGAACGGCGTCGCACGCGGTGCGATCATCCTGCCCACCGGCAACGATGAGAACATCGAAGCCCTTTTCAAGCTCAAGCTCGGCGGCATGCCGATCGTTCTGTTGGACCGGTCCATTCCAGGGCTTAAGGTCGATACGATCGAGTCGGAGCACGAGAAGGGGGCTTACCAGGCCACGCAGTACCTTCTCGATCGGGGCCACGAGCGCGTCTACATGCTGACCGAGCCACCGGTCGTGTCCTCCATCGCGGCTCGCATCCGGGGTTACGAACTCGCTCTGCGCGATCACGGTATCAGCCCCGGGCCGCAATGGCGAGTGGAGGTGGACCCGGAAATGTCGGCTCGCGGCATCAAGGAAGATCATCGCTGGTTGGGCGGGCATGAAGCGGCCTTGCAGGCTCTTAAGACGCTCAAGCCCCCTATCGCGTTTTTCACGCTCAACGATTACATCGGCTGGGGTCTCTACAAGGCGTGCAGGGAGTCGGGCCTGCGGGTACCGCAGGACGTGTCCGTGGTGTGCTTCGACGATTCCGACATCACCCGAGCCATGACGCCGCCCCTGACCGTGGTAGCCCAGCGCACAAATGAACTTGGTCAGAAAGCGGTCGAGTTGCTCGATCGGCGACTTCTGGCCGAGAACGAAACCATAACGCCCGAACGTGTTCGAGTGGACGTGGATCTGATCGAACGGCAGTCCGTCGCAACCCTGCGCCAGGTCTGACCGTCGCGACACGATGGCCCAGGTATACGGGAGGTGCAGATCATGTGCGCACGTACCGATTGTCTGACGGACGCGAGGCCGCGGGTTTCCAAGTCGGGGCGTGCTCAAGGGCGCAAGGGATTCACGCTGATCGAAGTGCTCGTCGTGGTGGCGATCATCGCGCTGCTGATTGCCATCCTGCTTCCTTCCTTGAAGAACGCCCGCGAGCTGGCCAAGAGGGTCATGTGCAACGCGAATCTCCACGACCTGGGCATCTCACTCAACACGTACGCTCACGAGAACAACGCGTACTTCCCGCCTACGCCATACCTCGGGACCACGCCAACCGGTAGTGGGCCGTGGGGGGCTGGTGACGATAATCTCTTTGTTCTCTGGTACCGCAAGTACGCCAGGAACATAGCGAGCTTTTCGTGCCCGGCGACGAACTATCGTGTCAGGACGCCGGAGAAGATCGTGAAACAGCCCGCGCTGAACGGCTTCACTGTGGAGATCACCACCAACGGCATCGTCGGGCAAAACGACTTCGAGCACCTCGCGCAGAAGGTCTCAAGCAACGGGTTCGGCACCAGCTATGAGTACAACGGCTGGTATACCCGAGGCAGCAAGTTTCCGGTGATAAACTGGTACTTCGCTAGACCACCAAACTGGACTCCTGACCATCCACTCTGGAAGGGCAACAAGCCGCTCACGTTGAACGTCTTGAAGCCGGCCCCCTCGCGCACGTTTATCATGCATGATGCAGATGAGGCGGGCAACGTCATAGGGGCGCCCCAGACCCTGGGCGATGACAGCAACAACTTCCCCGAACCGTGGGACAATCACGGCGACAAGGGCATGAACATCCTCTTTGTTGATGCACATTCAGAGTGGGTGATTGCCAATCGTGTTGGAAGCGTCTGGGATTGGAAGGAAGAGAGGTATGAGGAGGGAAAGTGATCGGCGTCAATTGACGTCGGAGTTCCATCGAGCGGTTCGTGTTCCCGCACCGTGACCCAGGGCGTTTGAGACGGCAAAAGCGGAGACCAGAGATCCAGGAGCCAGAACGGATGCCTCACCACCCTCCCGACAGTTCGCCCATTTGGTCACGACGGATGGGTGTACTAATCGCCGTTGTCATCGTCCTTGCGGGAGTCTGCTGGTGGACATGGTCTCGCAACCGGTCCCCAGCCAGACAAATGCCGGCCGTCTGTGCCGAATGTGGTCACGAGTCCCAAGTTACCGTCGGGTCTACGCCGAGCCTGGAGAACTGGCCGAGACAGTGCCCCAACTGCGGCAAGGCAAGCCTCTATCTCGGCGTGCGATGCCGTCACTGCCGCAAGTTGATTCCGATGAAGGGTCCTTCCGCAGAGAAGATCGGAGACGCATACAAGTGTCCATGGTGTAAGACCGAGCACAGAGGTCATTGACCGACGGGGCTTGTCGTGTGACGTGGTCTCGGCGGATCTGAGAACAGAGAGACACACACCGTCAAGGGCTCGCGTGGCATAGATTGCGAAGACCGTAAGGAGCGAGCCCGGTTTGATAGCAATTTTGTGGGCTGTGGTGCCCTCAGGAAGATACTGTGGGCGGCGATACTTCGTCCTCCGGCCGGCAGCACGCCGGAGAAACTGAACGTCGCGAGCACGCAGTCGGATGGCAACGCCCTTCTGTCGATTATCGGCACCGCGCAAAGCGATGGTTGGTCTAGCCACGGGTCCGATCTGAGAGCAGTGTGCATGAAGCCTTTCTCTCGAATCAGAATCGTTGCCGCTGTGGTCGTGGCAGCCGCGGTGCTCTGCACGCTGAAGACGGCCATTGGCGACGAACGGGGCATCGCGCAGTGGCGACTCGCATTCGAGGACTCGTTCGACCGGTCTCAGCCTGGTGAGCAATGGGACTTTGTCCTGGGCCAAGGCAAGATCGTCGACGGCCGGATGCACGTGGCGGCGCCCAGGGATTGCGGCGTGGCCATGGTGAACCGCGACTTCGCCGACGACGTACGGCTGGAGTTTGACGCCGAGACGGACCCGAAAATGCCGCCCTGCGACCTCGCCTGTGGTCTGGGCGGCAGCAGCTTCATCAGCTACGGCTACCTCCTGCAATTCGGTGCCCGCGGCAACCAGGCAAATCAACTGCATACGTCCATCGCCCGCGGCATGCCGTTCCAGCTCGATGAGAAGCCGCCCTTTGTGATCGAATATGGCAAGACCTACAAGTGCGTCGCCGAGAAAGAGGGTCGGCGGGTCAGCTACACAGTCAACGGAACAAGACTCCTGGAAGTCACGGATCCCGACGTGCTCGGCGGGCCCGGTTTTGGCCGTGTCTGCCTGGTAACGTGGAGCGGCATGTATGTTGACAACGTCAAGGTCTACGAAAGAGTATCGCCGGCACCCGACGGCCCCATCCTGATTCGCAAGCCGGAATCCCTCGACGTCGGATTTCGTTGGGAAGAACGCACGCTCGTCTATCGAGGCAGCAAGTCGTTGCCCGAACAAGTCCGGTCCGGGATCGAAGCCTACAACGAGAGGCAGTACGCCCGAGCATTTGAGCTTCTGGCGTCGGTCAAGCCCCCGACATGCGAGAGCGTGGTCGCATCGGCCTACGTTCTCGGCGATCTGGCATTTTTCGAGAAAGAGGCGGATCAGCAGACAGTGGCGGAACTTGCCCGAACAGTGGCAAGTGCCCACCCGGAAGATCGGTCGGCCGCTGATTTCGCCTTACTGGCCAAGTGGTTCAGCGGCGTGACCATTCCGAGTCGCAACAAACGAGATGCCGAGCGGGTTTACCAGGTCGGGGCGGCGAACAATCCCTTCTACTACAAGGCCATGCTCTATCGGGCGCGGTATCACCTGGCCTGGGCCCGTGAATCGGGGTTACAGCGGCAGTCTCAGGAAGCACTGGAGCTTTTTCTCGCCCTCAAGAAGCTCTGGCCCGACCACCCTGGAATCGCCGACCTGACCGGCGAGCAGACCGTTTGGGGACCGGAGTTGACTCGTGCCGAATCCGAGGGGCCCCTCTGGGCGCGTCTTCTGCAGGAGGGACTGGCCCGCTCTCACGCGATCCTGAACTGGTGGTTCACTCACCGCCAAGCCGCCGACGGGCAACTGGGCGGTGGTTGGGGCGATGACGTTGAACTGCTGCGATCGTGGGGAATGCCCGCGTGCATCACCAGCGCTCGGCAGATACCCGTCGAGGGCATCCGGAAGCTGGCCGACGGCGTCTGGGAACACGTGCTGCACGGAAACGGATACCCCGAAGACGGCGACGTCGAGCATGCGGCGGAACCGGCCGCGGATTCACAGCCTCTCATGATGCTCCTTCGCTACGGTGAACCGGAGTATGTCGAGCGTAACCTGAAGACGGCAAAGTTCCTCCGTGATGTCGCGATGGGAGTCAACGAGCGCGGTTTTCTGCAATTCAAGTCCTGTTACTTCGGCACCGACGGCGTCAACCTTCATCCGAGCGCCGTCGGACAGAACACTTACCACTCCCGAGCCATGCGGCACTTCGTGTGGCTGGCCTGGTATGGCCTGCCGGAGGCGCGTGAGGTGCTGCTGGATTGGGCGGACGGCCTCCGTGAGATCGCCATGGCCGAAATCGGTCCCAAGCCGGCCGGCTACATGCCGTTCACCATGTTCTGGCCTTCCGGCAACATCTATCCGCCAGAGAAACGTTTCTGGCTGGATGAGCGGGCCCATGCTTACGGTATGTCGCCCGGCAAGCTCTGGAAGTACCACTTCCCCTTGTGCAGCGCCTACTACTTCAGCCGCGGTCGCCAGTTCCTCGAACCGATCGACCGAATGATGGACCTGGCGAGCATGTCCGCCGGGACCGCACCCTACGACGAGGGCCTGCCTCGCGATCACATCAAGAATCTGCTCGCCGATCTCTCCCGCGAGACCTCGGTTGACGTCCCCACCATGTGCCGGTGGCTGACGGGTTCTTCCATGTACGACGGTTTCGGCCTGTCGGAGTCGATGCGTCTCCAGGTGGACAGAGACATCAACCGGTTCGTTAAGGCCCTGGAACCCGCGATATCAAACCTGCGGATCAACTGGGCGGCAAAGACGAGCGAGGTTCTTCAAACGGATCGTTTCGACATTCCCGGTGACTTCATCATCTTCTCGGCGTACACGGGCGCCGTGACCGCACTCATCGAAGACGGGCTGATACCGACGATCGCCGTCACCTGGGACACGCCCGATCTGAACTTCGCCGCGCTGGTTCTGCACGCTTCGCCCGATCGCATGCGAGTGCTTCTCCACAATTTTAACAACGACGCAATGCCGGTCGGGTTGAAACCCTGGCAACTCGTTCCCGGCGAGTACCTGTTGAACCGAGGTGTTCAACAGGGCAATGGCCCTCGGCCGATCGCCTGGGAACCCCCGGTCATGGTCTCACACGTGTGCCGAGGCGCCCCGATCCACCTGGACATTCCTCCCGGCAAGACATCGGTCATTGAGCTGAGGCTGCAGAAGGAGCTCTCGAGACCGGCACTGCTTCCTGATCTTGCTCTGGACCGAAAGGATGTCGCGATCACCGGCAACGATGTCCACGTCACCGTACACAACATCGGATCGGCGCAGACCAACGAGTTCACTCTAATACTCGAGACTGAGAGCGACGCCGGGTGGGAGGTCGCCTCCGAAGTCAAGGTGGCGGGGATACCGGCCGTCAAAGATCTCGAACCGGCAACGACCCATGCCGTGTTGACGGGCGCCGCCCCGAAACCGGGTGTCCGGTTCCGGGTGGCCGCGGACCCTGAAAACGCCATCGATGAACTCTGCGAACTGAACAATCAGGTCGCCCTGTCCGCCCAGGGGGCGCCCTCCACGGGCGAGCAGTCGATGCACGCCGCGCCGACTACTCTTTACGTGACTGAGAACGACGGATTCGTCACGTGCGTGAATCGTCTTCATCCCGGCAATCGCTTCGGCTACCGGTTCCACGAGCATACGCCGCTCACCCATGGCCCGATTCCGAAGGATCTACAGGCCGCCGGCATCGATCCGGGTGAGGTGACCCGCCTTGTGCAGGACTTCGCAAGGCGACCCAAAATGCTGAAATACAAGGTGCAGGTCGACAAGAAGGAATGGGTTCCACAGGAGTGGACCTTCTACATGGCTCCCGTCGAGGACGGAGTCGAGCTACTGCTTGTTGTGGAGACCAAAGACCAGGGCCTGAACGAATATTACGGCATTCAGCAGTGTTTTCGCCTGAGCGGCAGCACCAACGAGCTCTGGCGACGTCCGATCGCCGACGCCCCGGCGTTCAGTGAATACGATCTCTGGAACGTGGATGAGAAGGACAAGCCCGACAAGACAAGTCTGACGCACGTGGTGCGCAAGGGTGTGTGGGCGACTCTGCCCGCGTCGCTGGAAGCCGTCGGGGCCCGCACGCCGCTGGGCGTCCAGGTGGATGGACTGCTGACCGACGGCAAGCTGGAAGACATGCCCCTGATCGGGCCCTACAAAGCCAGGGCAGAGGCACCCATCGATTGCGGACTGATCACGCGGATGAACCGCGAAGGCAACTGGGTCTGCGGCATCTTCTGGGACCGGACCTCGCATGTGACGAATCATCATCCCGCCGATTGCCTGCACAGTATCGTGAACATCGGTGGGATGCCACCGCATGCGAAGCGGGCTGTCCGCGGCAAGATCTACTGGTTCGAAGGCCGTCTAGCCGATTTGCTCAAGCGCTGGAGAAGAGATTGGCCCGACGTGTCACATGGTCGTGAGGGCGGCAAGCATTGATGGGGCTGCGGCGACACCTGCGCTCCAGATCGGACTCCGCCCTACCGTGCAGGTGTGCGCAGACGTGCTTTTTCTCGTGGATTCCGACGGCGGCCGCAGGTTACAATGTGTGAACAGGCCGCGTGAGGAGGAGAAGCCATGCGGGGGTTCTTGGTCGGACTGGTCGTGTCGCTCGCACCGATGTCGGCATCGGCCTCCGACTGGGGATTCAGTCTGCCTGCACGGCAGTTCATCTCCAGCGACCGCCTCGTCAGCGCGAGCGTCTTCCACTGGTATACGGCCACGGGCGGCCAGTTATCGGGCCCGTGGCGGCCGGTTGAGGGGCGACAAAACTGGACCGGAGAACCGGATTTCTGGGCCCGCCAGATCAAGGATATCATGGACGCCAACATCGACCTGATGTACGTCCATCTGATTCCCGAGATCGAAGAACAGCGGATCAATCTCTTCGATGCGATGTATCAGTTGCGGCTGCAGGGCTATGAGGTGCCCAAGGCCGTGCCCTTCCTTGATCCGGCGATCACATGGTACAAGACGGTGTTTCCCGACGTCGCCACGACCGCCGGCAAGGATGAGTGGGTCGGCCAATATGTGCGCTATTTCAACCAGTACTTCTCGAAGAACGCCGATGCCCAGGCGGATGGGTATCTCGGAATCATGAACGGCCGGGTCATGCTCGACACCTGGCACATGGAGCACGTGGTCAACTACAGCCAACTGACCCGCGCCGATGTTGAAGGCCGACTGCAAGCGGCTTTCGGGGCGGAGCACCCTGTTTTCAACAACGGGGTGTATCAGATCGCTACACCGTGGTCCGGGCTCTATCCGTCATGGTGCGATGAGCTGGTATGGCAGTTCTCGACCAACTCCTATCTGGTCGAGTGGACCGGCTCACCACAGGTCCACAGCTATACGGTCAAGCCCGGCTACTGGGACCAGAACATCCGAGATCCGGGCTTCTTCCTGGCCCGCGATGGCGGTGTGCACTACCTCGACGCCTGGCAGGACATACTCAATGACAGCGGCCAGCACAGCCGCGTCTACATCGAATCGTGGAGTGAGTACGACGAGGGTTCGGGAATCTATGCGGCCGACCCAGGCCCACCGTACATCGTTCCTCCGAACCCGAACACCGACACGTGGTCTTCAACGGCCAACCCTCGGGAATACATCGATACGACCGCGGTGTTCGCAGCGCAGTTCAACCGACTGGCGGAAAGAGACGCGCGTTTCCTTGCCCACGACATACCGGCCGTCATGTATCCAGGTGAATCCATCGACGCAAGGATTGTCGTACGAAACGAGGGCAACGCCGAGTGGTCAAACGCCGGCTCCTACAAGCTCGGGCTTCAGGGGCCGACCCTGCTGAGTTGCACATTCGACAGCTCTGCAGACGGATGGACCCTGGCGCGCAACGCTTTCGGCACATCGGGCAATACCGCCTACGAGAATGGTGATTGGAATGCGAGCTACGGATTCTCCGGCGGCGGCCTGCGGACCCGTACCGGTGACGTCGACAACACCGCTTACTACAGCGGGGCCTCGACGGCCTGGGCCCGCACGTTTCATCTCGACCAAACAATGAACGTGAGTATCCGGTTCAAATACCGCCTGTTTGTCCCTGGCTCTCTGGAAAGCAGCGAGGCCGGGGAAGCCCGATTCGAGCTGGACAACCAGGCTTATGGACTCGGCGGCCAAAGCTACCTTGCGCGGTTTGCAGGCGGGACCGGAACGGACCAGGACACCGGATGGCGAGAGTATTCTCGCGTTTTCACGCTATCCGGTCCGGCCGACCACACCGTCGAGATCGGCGGCTGGAACAACCGCAAGACCGCAGCCGATGAGTTCGTGGACGTCTGTGTGGACGACTTCGTGCTTGTTGACGTCGATGCCTCGTTGCCTTTCGGGCCGTCCCGATTTCTGATCGATGACTCAGACGATGAGATTCCGGCCTACGGCGGCATTTTCCGCGGACGGCCGAAGACCTTTGCCGTCAACCTGACGGCACCGGCCTTCGGGGCTCACACGCTCCATTTCCAGATGCTCCAGGAGAGCGTGGCGTGGTTCGGACAGAGCCTGGATGTCCCGATCGAGGTGCTCCCGTTGGCCACACAACCGCTGCCTCCGGACGGAGCCGTTGAGATCTCGCCAAGCGTGATCCTGAGTTGGACGCCCGGTCAGACGGCGGTCGGTCACCGTGTGTATCTCGGCCTGAGTGCCGAAGCGGTCGGCAGCGCCGATGTCAGCTCACCCGAGTTCATGGGCTCCCTGCCGGCGGGTTCGGAGAGCCTCGACCCTCCGGGGGTGCTGCTCCAGGGCGTCGACTACTACTGGCGTGTGGACGAGCTCCAGCAAAGCGGCCCTGTTCTGCAAGGGCGGGTGTGGAGATTCACCACGGCCGTTATCCCGGGCGACTCGGACGAGGACGGCGACGTGGACCAGAAGGATTTCGGCTATTTCCAGGCATGCCTGTCAGGCACGGGGCAAGCGCCACAGCCGGACTGCGGCAGGGCTGACCTGGATGCGGACGGGGACGTGGACAAAACGGATCTCGCGCAGTTCTCCAGTTGCCTGGGAGGACCAGACCAACCGCCGGGTTGTTGAGCGACCGTGCGAGAAGCAAGGCAAACCCGGTCGGCGCGATGGACGAAATAAATGAAGCTGGGGCACCCTGGGCAAAAGGGGGCATCAGGCGAACATCGGTTCATAGCATAAGGATGTGGTGGAATGGGTCGCATAAACACTATCAGACTCTGGACATTAATCGGTCTGTTAGGTACGTCGGGTTCCGCGGCATACGCGGTCACCCTCGGTATCAGCCCCGATGGGCGTTTTTTCACACTCGACGGGGTGCCGACCTATCTGAACGGGGTGAGTTACTACGGGGCGCAAACGATCACGACGGCCAGTTACCGGACCTCGGACCTGGACGACATGGTCGCCGACGGTTTCAACTGGATCCGCGTCTGGGGGTACTGGACGAATGCCGTCACGAGCGAGGATGTCTCCGTGCTCACCTACGACGGCTACTCGCGCAGCACGTATATGAACCGCCTGAAAACCCTGATCACCGAGTGTAACAACCGCGGGATCATCGTGGACGTGAGCCTCAACCGAGATGCTTACGGCACATGGGTCGGGGCCCGCACCCAGGCTCAGCACCTCAAGGCCGTCCAGACGTTGGCCACCGAGCTGCTGTCCTATCGTAATGTCTACATCGACATCTCCAACGAGCGAGACGTGGGCGATGGCCGCTACGTCAGCCTGTCCGAATGCGGTGCGCTGATCAACGCGATCAAGGCCATCGACCCGACCCGACTCTGCACCGCCTCAAGCACCCCGACCTCGCAGAGCCAACTGTCGGATTTCAAGAACACGGCCAAGATGGATTTCATCTCACCCCACCTGTGTCGCGACTCGAGCTGTCCGGCGGCGACACTCGGAACGGTCAACAATTACAGCTCCTGGATGGACAACTTGGGATGGCAAATCCCGATCCATTTGCAGGAACCCTTCCGCAGGGGTTATTCGACGAGCTTCAATCCGTTGGAGGATGATTTCCTGCGAGATTGCAGTGGCGGCAAGCTCGCCGGAGCCGCCGGTTGGTGCCTGCACAATGGCGACAACTTCGACGCCGCCCCGTACCGTTCCTTCACGATGGATAACGCTCGGGGCCGGCTTTATGCTCAGTGGGAGAGCGCGGAGACCAACGTCACCAATCAGGTCAGCGCCCTGATTGCCGGCAACGATGTCAAGGTCCTTCGCTATCAGCCGGAATACGATGAACAACTGGCCAAGCTGATCGGCCGGCGGGACGGCTCGACCCGGTCGGCCAACGTGGCTCAGGACTCCGCGAGTTACCTCACCTACGGACCGTACATCACCCGCCTGCCCGCCGACAGTTATCAAGCCACCTGGCGGATGTCGATCGACAACGTGACCGCCGACAACGAGCCGGTGGTGATGATCGACGTCTACACAATTGACACCGACACCGTCTTGGCCACCCGGACCATTACTCGGCAGGAGTTCGCGCAGGCCGGAGTCTTCCAGGATTTCACCTTGAACTTCACCTATAACACGCCCGGCAACCGACTGGAATGGCGGACCTATTGGTACGACAACAGCTATCTCAAGGTGGACTACGTTGAAGTCCGTGCTCAGCAGACGCCGACCGCTCCGGTGATCTGCGAGGTTGCCCCCGACCCGGACACCGTCATTGTCGGCCAGGAATACGTCAGACAACTCAACCTGTGCGGCGGCTATCCGGCTCCGACCTGGTCGGTGATGGGCGGGCCGAGCGGCGTGCAGGTCGGCAGCACAGGCTACGTCTACGGCTGGACGCCAACCTCGGCACAAGCGGGCCAGTCGCTTGCCATCACCATCCGAGCCACCAACAGCCAAGGGCATGACGACGAAAGCTGGCAGGTTACGGTCCAGGCCGCTTCCACGCCGGTGTTTGAAGACACATTGGTTGACACCAGCAACATCAGCGGGCAGTACGGTACAGGAACGTTTTCCTCCAGCGGATATACGCTTTCACATTCCGGCGGATATGACCAATACAACACCACCGAGCCGCGCAGCGTGGATTTCGTCTGGTACGACCGAATCGGAACGTGGAACGTCGGTTCAATTGAGTTCGACGTGAGCGGCCTCAATCCTTCCAGTGGGTGCACGAAGAATGAGTTGATGGTCGCCTGTGACAGCACGGGGCTCAATCCGGCAACCACCGGTGGTGACTACTACAACAGCCCCTACCAAGCCCTGGTCCGTAAGAGCTACGACGATACCTATGGGAACACCGACCGAATGAAGATGACCGTCGCCGGCGGCAGTGCCACGATGGAAGAACGCTCGAATGTGCTAGGTTGGAGCGGCAGCACAACCTATCGCTTCCGCATGACCTGGAACGGCTCGCAGGTCCGCTGGTGGCGGGGCACGCCGGGCCAGACGCTCACCGAGATTAACCCGCCTTCACCGCAGGCCGTGGGAACCTGGTCACCTCAGAAGTTGCACATCCAGTTGGGAGCGACCTTCCGCGCAGGAGTGCGCGGCGTGCAGGAGAGCGGCGGGGAACCGGGTACGTGCTACTCCTTGCTGCGGATCTACACCCAAGATCTGGGCAATACGGCCACACCGCCGCGGGGCGGAGCGATTAATGAGGCCCCTCAGGTCGACGCCGGTTCCGATCAAACGATCACTCTGCCGGCGGTCGCCAACCTGGCCGGCATGGTCACGGACGACGGGCTGCCCAATCCGCCAGGCCAGGTCGCCGTAACCTGGACCAAGCAGAGCGGGCCGGGCACCGTCAGCTTCGAGAACGCCAACGCCGCCGTCACGACCGCTTCGTTCAGTCAGGCCGGGACATATGTGCTCAAACTCACGGCCAGCGACTCTCAACTGAGCGGTGAAGACACAATGACCATCACCGTCAACCCCAGCCCGATTCCTGATTTCGACGGCGATACGGACGTGGATCAGGAGGACTTCGGCCGTTTTCAGGCGTGTCTGACAGGACCGGCGCAACCGGCCGGGCCGAACTGCGCAACGGCCGACATGGACGGTGACGGAGACGTGGATCAAACAGACTTCGTGCAGTTCTACGAATGTCTGGGCGGTGAGGATCAACCGCCGGGTTGCTGACCGGGAGGGTTCACATAATGCAGTATCGAAATGGGGTCCGGATTCTTGCGGTGACGGCTTTTCTGACCGTTCAGACTGCGTCTGCGGCCGGGCCTTCGTTAACGTGGTCGCAAATGGGCAGCGACTACTCATCGGGTTCGGACAACAACTGGGGCTTTGTGCCGAGCGAGTTCAACGGCTCGCTGTTCGCGCCGATGGGTGACTACGGTGCCTGCGTGGTCAAACGCTGGACGGGCAGCAGTTGGGTGGACGACTTTCTCGACAACAACTGGGGTACCGGCCGTGATTTCGAGAATCTGACCTTCCTGACAGTCTATAACAACAAGCTGTATATGACGTGTGAGACGGATTCGAGCAGTGCCTACAACCACGGAGTGATGGTCCGGGACACGGCAGGCAACTGGTCGGTCTCGCTGCCCTACACTCAGACAGCCGAGGGGGCCATGCAGTTCGGCTCCTTCGGCATGGCCGTCTTCAATGGTAAGCTCTACACCGGCGTGGTGCCCTATGCGGCAAACACCACGCTGACCATCTATGAACACAACGGATCGACCTGGACGGGCATCAAGGACTACAAGACCGGCGAGCAATTGCGGGCATGGTCGCTGGGCTCCGACGGCACCAACCTCTACGTTGGCATCGGGACCCGTGGTCGTAACAATGCGGCCACGCTTGGTATCGAGCGATACGACGGCAGCAGTTGGGCTTCCGAATTGGCCGGTAAGGCCATGCATTCCATGGCCTGTTTCAAGGGCAGCATGTACGCGGGCGGCAACGGCAGGATCTACAAGCGAAACCCATCCGGCGTCTGGAACGAGGTGTTCAACACCGGCCAGGCGTTCGTGATCGGCATGACGATCATCGACTATGGCGACGGCATGGAGATCCTGTACGCCGGAACCGAGAACCGCCCTCGCCTCTACGCCACCTCCGACGGCGCAGCATGGGACATGATGCACGAATTCGACACGACGTCGGCCGGCTGCTACGTCGGCCAGTTTCAAAGCACTCCGGTGGCTTCGGTGACCTACTTTGAGGGCAGCACACCGAAGGTGGTGAAGGTCTGGCGCGGCTCGCCCCAGGACGCCGCCCCGATCATCGCCGAAATGAGCCCGGATCCGGACGCCGCACTCGGCGGCTCACCTTATGCCAGGCAATTGTCGCTCGTCCAGGGCAATCCCCCGCCGACGTGGTCTGTGATCAGCGGCCCGGCCGGTCTTCAGGTCAACAGTAGCGGATACGTCTTCGGCTGGACACCTACAATCGAAGACATCGGACAGACTTTCCTCATCACCATCCGAGCGACCAACAACCTCGGTTCGGACGACGAATCGTGGAACGTCAACGTCTCAGGCTGTTCGCAGGACTGGGTCTTCGAGGATTGCCTGACCAACAACAGCAAGATCAGCGGCTCGTGGGGCACGGGGACTTTCTCAGCAAGCGGTTACAGCTTGTCGCACTCCGGCGGCTACTGCTGCGAGACGGGTACGGCCCGGAGCGTCGATTACATCTGGTATGATCTTCCCAAGAGCGGCTACGGCGGATCCTGGACTCAGGGAACAATCGAGTTCGATCTGATCGGGCTGTATCCGGGAATCGGTCTGGACAAGACCGAGTTGTTCGCCGCCTGCGACAGCACCGGGCTGAATCCGGCCACCACCTTCGGTGAGTTCTACGACAGCCCTTACTACACGGTCTTCCGCAAGGCCAACGACAACTACGGTAACCAGGACAACATGAAAAGCACGGTCAAGGGCGGCAGCGCAACCATCGAGCAGTGGTCCAACGTGTGGTCGTGGAACGGGACGACCGTCTACCGGTTTCGCTACACGTGGAACGGCACGGTTGCCCGGTGGTATCGCGGCCTGCCGGGTCAGGTGCTGACCGAGATCAGCCCGCCATCGCCGTTCAACGTTGGAGCGTGGTCGCCGAACATTCTGCACATTCAGCTTGGCTCGACCTTCCGGGCGGGACCTCGGAACATCTGTTCCTGCGGGGGCTATCCCGGCACGGTGTACAAGCTCCTGCGGGTCTACAACGTGGACAAGGGCAACGTCGCCACGCCGGCCGACTGTCCCGGCTGCGAATCCAATCCAGTGGCCCCCGTCATCATCGAGGTGTCCCCCGATCCGGATTGGGCCACGGTCGGAACCGAATACGTCCGGCAACTGAGTCTGGCGGAGGGCACCTTGCCGATCACCTGGTCCGTGATCGCTGGTCCGGCGGGCACGCAGGTCGATAGCACCGGTCGCGTCCATGGCTGGACGCCCACGCCTGCCCAGGCCGCGCAAGCATTCACGCTCACCGTCCGAGCGACGAATTCTGTCGGTAGCGATGATGAGTCCTGGCTGGTGCAGGTGATATCGCCGCCGACAGACACGATCGCCGGCTTTCCATTCAACAGTGGGGCTGAGGGCTGGACGCTGCAAACTTGGCGGTCGAGCACCCAGTACGACCCGGGCTATGAGATCTGGGATGCCGCCGGCGGCAACCCAGGCGGCAATCTGAAAGCCGGCGGCAACGGCGCCACCAACAACGCCGACAGTTGTACGCGTGAAGGCGGCTTGGCCACCAGGCAGATCTCGACGGCCGGGTTCACCAATATCCAGATCGAATATGACGTGATGGCTGCCCTCAACAGTCCCCCGGCGGCTGGTTGTGACGGCGGATGCGTCGCGGACGTTCTTGAGGGCAGTTGTGAGGACAAACTGGTCGTCTACTACAGCAACTCGGGAACCGGCGGCCCCTGGGTTGCGGCCGAGCAACTCAATGAAGGTGCCGATCTGCCGGCGACCTGGACGCACAAGGTGATCAGTCTGGCCGCCGTGCCGGCCGCCAATGACAACCCCGGCTTTGCAGTCCAGTTCAAATGGCAGTTCAACACCGCCACGGATGCCGGACGAATTGACAACGTTCTCGTTAAGGGTTCGTCCATCACCGGCAACCAGGCTCCCCAGGTGGATGCCGGACCGGACCAGACCATCACGCTGTCCAACAGCGCGAGCTTGGCCGGCACGGTCTCCGATGACGGCCTGCCCGATCCGCCGGGCGAGATCATCGTAACCTGGAGCAAGCAGAGCGGGCCGGGAACGGTCACGTTCGGCGACGTAAACGCGACGCAAACGACCGCGTCGTTCGGCACCACCGGTATCTATGTACTCAAGCTCCTTGCCACCGACTCACAGTTGACCGGCGAGGACCTCGTGACCATCACCGTGAATGAATCGACCCCGGCCGATTTCGACGGGGACGGCGACGTGGACCAGACGGATTTCGGGATCTTTCAGGCGTGCCTCTCGGGTACCGGCCAGACACCGGAACCGGGTTGCGAGAAGGCGGATCTCAATGGAGACGGCGACGTGGATCAGCCGGATTTCGCTCAATTCTACGGCTGTCTGGGGGGACCTGACCAACCGCCCGGATGTTGAGCGTCGTCATGGTTGAGGGATAGTCTCTTGCGGTGAAGCAG
>CAZTQK010000050.1:2753-21949 GCA_964615635.1 uncultured Planctomycetales bacterium | reverse complement strand
CGCCGAGGTCGAGCAGTCGGCGTTCAACCCGGCCAACGTGGTGCCCGGCATCGGTTTCTCGCCGGACAAGATGCTGCAAGGGCGCCTGTTCTCCTATGGCGACGCTCAGCGTTATCGCCTGGGTGTCAACCACCATCTGATCCCAGTCAAGCGTGCGCGTTGTCCGTTCCACAGCTATCATCGGGACGGTGCCATGCGGGTCGACGGCAACTATGGCAGCACGCTCGGCTACGAGCCCAACAGCTATGGCGAATGGAAACAGCAGCCGGAGTTCGCCGAGCCGCCGCTGGCTCTGGACGGGGCCGCTGACCACTGGGACCACCGGGAGGACGACGATTACTTCACGCAGCCCGGCCTGTTGTTTCGTCTCATGAACAAGGAGCAGCAGGAGGCCCTGTTCGGCAATACCGCCCGGGCGATGGGCGACGCACCGCGGGAGATCAAGATCCGCCACATCGGCAACTGCCTGAAGGCCGACCCCGCCTACGGCGAGGGTGTTGCCAAGGCGATGGGCATCCCGCTGAGCGAGGTTCCCAAGTAGGGACGGCAAACAGCATTGAGGCAGTGAACGGCCGCCGGACACGGCAGGTTGCGGGAAACACGCCCGGAGCCTGCCCTGTCCCAGGCCAGACCGTGATTCAGGCGAACAGTCGCGCTCGGGCTGCCTGCGTGATGGCGACCACCGCGGGGTGTTTCAACCGCCGCTCGACGCTGATGGCGTATAGTTGCCCCTGGTACTTCTGCATCTTGCCGATCGCCTCGACCCGATAATCGCGGACAATCTCGTCTTCGATCACGCTGTAGCCGGCGAAGAATCCGTGGCCGTGCTGTCCGCAGACGCTCAACAATGCGATGTCCTCGAAGTGGGCGACGACCCTGGGCCGGACTCGAACCGTTTCGAACCATCTCTCCATCGCGACGCGCAAGGCGCTGCCGGGAGCCGAAAGCAGCACCGGCGCCCCATCCAGCGATTTCGGAAACCCTTTACGCAACCGTCGGGCCAGCTTGGGCGCCGCGAAGAGAGTGATCGACGATTCGCCCAACAGGTGACTGTAGGCCCGGACCCGGATTTCCGGGCTGACCGGCGCATCGGAGAGCACCAGATCAAGCTCGTGCACGGCCAGCGGCGGCAGCAATTGAGCCGCGGTTCCCTGGATGCACTCCACCCTCACCGGTCCGGGCAGGCGAAACACGGGCTCGATGAGCCGGTAGGCGATGGATTTGGGCAGAATGTCGTTGACCCCGATGCTGACCTGGATGGAGGTGCCGGTCGGCCGGCCCTTGATCGCGTCGACGAACTCGCGGCCGAGCGAGAAGATCTCGTCGGCGTAGCGGTAGGCGACGCGCCCCGCCTCGGTCAGCACCAGTCCCCGCCCGGAGCGGGTGAAGAGCTTCTCGCCCAAGGCGTCCTCGAGCTCCCGAATCTGGGCCGACACGGTGGGCGGTGACAGGAACAGCCGGCTGCACGCGGCTGTGATCGAGCCTTCCCTGGCGACCATCCAGAAGTAGAACAAGTGGTGGTAGTTGAGCCAGTCCATGCGATCATCATAATTAGAAATAATCGAAGAATCAATTCGAGATTTCATGTCTTCCTTATTCGCAGAACTGCCGTACACTCTATGTGGGGACATCGGGTAAGAGTCTCGGGCAGGGAGGCAGACATGCGCCTGTGCATTACGGCACGCGGTGTCGGACTACAAGGCCCCTCGCGGGCCGCCCTGGAGCAGCGGTTGCGACTGCTCCTCGGAGGATGGGCGTGTCGGATCAGGCAAGCGAAGGTGTTTATTGAGGACGTGAACGGTCCCAAGGGCGGCCTCGACCTGCGATGCACGATCGAGGCCATGCTGGCCGCTTCTGGCACAGTGACAGTGCGTGCCTGGGGCACCGATGTTGAGATGGTCGTGCGCGGCGCCGCCAAGCGGCTGGTGCGGCGCGTCAAACGGGAGCTTGGCCGAAGGCGATTCGGCACGAGCGCGGGCCGATTGTTTGAGGTGTGTTCGTTACCCTCCGGTGAGGAACGCCTCCGGGCAAACCGTTGATGCGGTTTTTTGTTGTCCCGGCCGCGAGGTCGAGGAGGACGGTGTCATGGCCAAAAGAACAATTTACATCACCGAGGATGATGCCAGGAAACTTGAGGAGCTCCTCAAGGCCGGGTTGCGGCACAGCGGCCGGGACATGGCAAATCTGCGCGTGCTTCAGGACGAGCTCAGGCGTGCCAGGATCGTTGCCCCCGATGAGGTCGCGCCGGACGTGGTGACGATGTACTCATGCGTGCGCGTCAGGGCCTCCGGCGATGAAGAGCCGATGGTGTTCTCACTGGTCTTCCCCGAACAGGCCGACCCCGACCGCGGCCGCATCTCCGTGGTCGCACCGATCGGCGCGGCCGTGCTCGGCTACAAGGCCGGCGACACCATCCGATTCAGCACACCCGGGGGCGTGCAGCAGCTTCACATCGAACAGGTGCTCTTCCAGCCCGAGGCCGCTCAACACGTCGGCGTGTGAGAGAATTTCTTCCCATCAGACAGAAAGCCCCGGCCGAGGTGGTTTCACCTCGCCGGGGCTGCGGTCCGATCTGGGCCGGAGAAAGGGGACATTCTGCTTTTTGTCCGCTCCCCTCGGTTGGCCGCGAGGCCGACAGCTTGATTCCGGGCCCTGGCGGCCGAGCACATGGTACCAGAATCCGCCCTCCGCTGCCCGTTATGATTTCGGCATCAACAAGTGTCCACGAAGACACCCGAAAAGCAAGGAAAAAAGAAGAACGGCGCCTTTTCCTCTCGCGGCATCGACGCCGAACGGTTATACTGGGCTCAAGTCGCGGCCTGTGATCCGCTTGAAGCACGATGAGCGCCCGTTCGTCCGGCTGTCGGATCTTCTCAGCAACGAGGTGGTGGTCAATCATGCCATGTAGACCGAAGCTCGCGTTTATCGGCCCGGTCGTTCTGGCTGTCGTGTTGAGCCTGGCGATGCCGCTTCGCGGCCAGACGTTGCTCTACTCGGGCGGCGAATGGGATTTCGAGAGCGGCTTCTACTGGACACCCCACATGCTGGCGGGTCAGTGCTCGAACCCGCCGCCGGGCGCGGAGCCTTGGTGCGTGCCCTCCTACAAGACGGTAACGCTCGGCAACGGCTGGGCGCACTACGTCTCGTTCCCGCCGCCGGACTGGACCGGCCCGCCCTACGATTGGACGGTCAGCTATCATTATGGTGTCGCCAGCATCAACGAAAACCAATTCCCGCCCAATTGCTCCCGCGGCGTTCGCTCGCAGGAAATCACCATGACCTACGCCCACGGGGTGGGGATAGTCTACCGGAAGGTCTCCGTGCCGGCCGGGCACCGGATTCGGTTCGAGGCCGACAACAAGTACACGCCCAGCGCGACGGGCTGGCCCGATATCGAAGGATGGATGGGGCTGGACCCGACCGGCAACACCAATCCGAAAGCCAGTAGCGTCCAGTGGGACAGATGGGACAGCTATTCGCCGCTGACGTGGCACCGCACGCGAGAGGAGATCGACGCGACCGGCCTGACGGTCACGCTGTTCATCATGGCCGTGCTCCGTTTGCCCTCACCTGAGGGTGGCACGTTCATGATTGACAACGTCGAGGTGTACGACCTCGGCCCGAGCGCGCCCGCCATCGACCGCAACCCGGCGGCCCTGACGCCGTATTGCATCTCCGGTCTTGACGCCGAGAACGACACCTTCACGATTCGCAATGACGGCGGCGGCACCCTGAACTACACTATCGCCGACGATGTCGGCTGGCTGGCTGTCACCCCGGCGAACGGTCATTCCACCGGCGAGACCGACACCATCACCGTGACCTACAACACCGGCGCATTGGAGATCGGTCAGCACGCTGCGACGATCACCGTCACCGCGCCGGGCGCTTCGAACACGCCCCAGACAATCGCGGTCCAGTTGACGGTGCGCGCCAAACCGGCGGACCTCGACGGCGACGGAGATGTGGATCAGGTGGATTTCGGTCTCTTCCAGGTCTGTTTCACTGGTCCCGGCGTCAGTCCGCCGCCGCCCGGGTGCGAAGCCGGCGACTTCGACGCCGACGCGGATGTGGACTCCCAGGACTTCCAGACCTTCGCGGGCTGCATCAGCGGGCCTGACAACCCATCCGCGCCCGATTGCGATTGAGTCGAGAAAAGAGAGCCCTGCCGCTTGGCGAGGGACAAGCAGCGGTGTCCCTCTTCTTCTCTTGCGGCGCAAAAAAAAACCAGGCCGAGCAACACGCCCGGCCTGGTGCCGCGTAGACTCCACCGCCTACGTTAAACCCCTAAGTTGTGGGCCGCTGTCAATCAGCGGCAGCCGCGATAGCCGAAACTGAAGCCGAAACTGCGACCGTGGTGGCCGTAGTAGTGATGACCGCAATGGCGATGCCCGCCGTAGTACCCGAACGAGAAGCCGAAGCCCGACGGCCGGTAGCTGTAAACCGGATACGAGTAGTAGACCGGAGCGCTGTACACCACCGGCGCGGGGGGCACATACACCGGGGCGCTGTAGACCACCGGTGCGGGCGCCACATAGACCGGCGCTGGAGCGTAGTAATAGACCTGAGCATTGACCCGCTGAGCCATCGCCCCGAGGGCCAGAGTCGCGAGCATGGCCGCGATCAGCAACATCGAGTTCTTTCTGGCTGGCATGGCAAACCTCCTTGATCACCGGTTCACTCAGGACCACCGCCCTCGCGGTCGTGTCCGAAACCTCTCGAACCGTTCAGTTGGTTAGACAGTGCTGACCCCGAAAAAGTTTGCGGGAGCGTAGTAATTTGTGAAAACCCGTACGCGGCCAGCCCGAACGATATGTAACTACTTTGATGGCAATGATTTGCGGGCCTCCTCGCGGATCAGACGGGTAATCCTCACCAGTTCCGAGCGGTCTCGCTCGCTCAATCCCTGTAGCATCAGCTGGATGCTGCCGAGCTTGACCTGCCGGTAGGCCTGGTGGGCCTGGCGCCCTGCCTCGGTCAGTTCGACGTCGATTTTCCGCTTATCCTGGTGGTTGATCTGGCAACTGATCAGCGGCCCTTCCGATTTGCCCTCCAGCGCACGGATCACCCGCGACATCTGAGCGGGCAGCACGCCGATCTGCTTCTGCAGATCGCCAACGGTCTGCGGTTGCTGCTTCGCCAGCAGATCGAGGGCCAGGAACTCCGCTTCCGTGAGCTCTGTCTGGTCCTTGCCCTTGGACCTCATCTGACTGGCCCAGACATCCTTGGACATCTCGAAGAGCTCGTCCACAAACTCCTTCAGTTGCTGGGCTTGCTGGAATTCGGGCATGTGAGTGTCCTTCAGGGAGTCTGCCGTGGCGACGCCCTCGGCTCTGGGTGATGCCTACACGAAAGCCCAAGCCCAAAAGCCGTTTCGTCACACAAATAATTCTATCTGGTGAAATGTCTCCGGGCAAGAGACAGGGTCAAGGGGCGAGCATCTCTCTGACCGTCTGCTCAAGCAGCTCCTGGCCGCCGAAGGTCATGCCGAGGGCTCGCAGTTTGCCAGTGTCGATCTGGTTTCTCGGTCCAGTGTTGATGCTGGAAATGGAGCTGTCGCTCCCCGTCAGGCGGGCCGCAATTCGGGCGACCATCTCATCGGAGATGTACATGTCGTAGCAGTTGTACGCCTGCCCGGCGATGCCGGAGGCGGTCAGAAGCATGCCCACCGCTTGGGCGACGTCGGCAGCGTGGACCTCCTTGCCTCCGGCGGCACTCTCGACCGGGCGGCCGGCCTTAACCTCGTGGACCAGCTTGTACCACTTGCTGCTGGACGCCGGGCGGGCCAGGCCGTAGATGCCCGTCGGCCGCAGCGAGCAGACGTCGTAGCCTTCGCCAAGGCCGAAGCTGTGAACGAACTTCTCGATCGCCGCCTTGTGTGCCCCATAATGACTCTTCGGCCAGAGGGGATGAGTCTCATCCAGCGGACGATCCTGCAAGATAACGTCGTGGACGGCACAGGTCGAGATGAAGATGAACCGCCCGGCGTTTGCCCGGCGCGCCGCCTGGATCAGCCGGAGCGTGCCAAGCACGTTAGCCTCGACAAAGCTCATGAGATCATCACCGGTGGCCCGAAACCGCCCGCCGCCGTGCTGCAGCGCCGAGTGCACGACCGCATCAGCGCCGTCAACCAGCAACTGTGCAGCCTGCGGGTCGCCCAGTTCGCCCGGCAACCATTCGAGCTTCGCGCCATCCGATTCAGCAAATCCGCCTCGATCGCTGCGCGGGCGATACCAGCAGCGGCAACGGTGTCCGTTTCCAAGCAGGTGGTTAACGATGTAACGACCGAGGAAACCGGTCGCGCCTGTCACGGCAACTTTCATCAGGCACTGCCTTTCCGGCGGGGTCTCCGGTGCGCCAGGCAGAGCAAGGTTTCATCCGCCCGAAGCGTTCGAGCCCGCAACCGCGTTGATCAACTCTATGTACGGCAGAAACACCGCGCAGGCCACGACCACGACAAGAACGATCTCGATCAGCGTGCCGGCGACCAACACCGCGTAGCCACCGCGACGGGCAGACTTGGCCATGGCGACCTGCGCCGCGATGAGGAGGCCAAGCCCCATCAGAACCGCGGCCCGGGCTTGCGACACCTTGAGCAGGATCGCCGTCACGGCGGGCAGTTGTGTCCCGAAATCGGCGTAGACCGTGGCCATCTTCGGAAGCAGCACCAGCAGCACGAAACCCAACAGGGCAAGGCCGGCGATGTTGACGCCGCACAACATGCCGAAGGCGGCCCTGCCGCCCGTTCGCCTGCCGGTCTGTTGTTCGCTCACGATGAGACCTCCGCCTTGTCACGGGCCCGGCCTGTCACTCACGGAGCGGGGGCTGATTCCACCGGCCCGATGCGCGACAGATCCTTGCGAACGCCGTCGCCGTTGCCGACGACCACGATGGTCAGCTTGTGCGGGTCGATGGTTCGCACCGCCGCCTGCCGCACGGCCGCCGGGTCATTCACGCCGATGATCGCCGCCTGGTAGCCGTCGTACCACCCGTCCGGCAGACCCCACACCTTCAGATCCCACCATCTGCTGGCCACCTGCGATGGGGTCTCCAGGCCCACTTGGAAACCGCCGATCAACTGGTCCCGGGCCAGGGCGAGTTCCTCGGTACTCACGTCCGCCGTGAAGAGCTTGTTCATCTCCGCGAGGGCCGCCTCGATCGCCTCAGCGGTCTTGTCTGTCCGTGTGAAGGTGTTGATGCGGAATGAGGCGGTGTCGTTCTCCACGTCGTAGTAGCCGCGGACCCCGTAGGTCAGGCCTTTTTCGATGCGCAGCACGCGCCCGAGACGGGCGCTGAACGACTCGCCGAAAACCATGCTCAGCAATCGCACGGCCGCATAGTCCGGATCTCGCCGCGACACCGGCACTACCTGCCCGATCCGGATCTCGCTTTGCGAGGCCGCCGGCCGATCGACCAGCAAGACTTTCGACTTCTCCCGCGGCGGCGGTGCCGGCGGGGTGCTCAAGCTGACCTCGCCCCGCCAGTCGCCGAAACACTCCTGGGCCAGTGCGACCGCCCGCTCGGCGGTGATGTCTCCGGCGAAGACAAGCGTCGCGACGTTAGGGGCGAAAAACTTCTTGTGGAAGTCCGCGACTTGCTCACGGGTGATGCCCTTCAACGAGGTCGAGGTGCCGCCGGCCGGCCGCGACAGCGGGTGGTCACCGAACAGCGCCCGGTCAATAACGCGGCCGGCGACCGTCGCGGGGTTCTGATCCTCGATCTTCTCCCGGGCGACGGCTCTTTCAACGAAGTTGTCAACCTCGCGTTGCGGAAACGACGGCTCGCGGACCATCTCGGCGAGCGTGCGGCACGCCAGGCCGATGTGTTCCGACAGCGTCCACACTCGCATGCCGCTCTCGTGGTGCTCGACGGACTCGCTCAGTGTCATGCCGTGCGAATCAATGATCTCGGCGAGTTCATCGCCGCTACGCCGGGCAGTCCCGCGGCGCAAGGTGTTGGCGGTAACGTGGGCCAGCCCGGCCGCTTCGGGCGGATCACTTGCCGCACCGACGAGCATGTTCAACGCCACCGTCACGGACGGCGACGAGCGCTCCGTGAACACGGCGACCTGCAGACCGTTATCAAGCTTGTGAACAAACGGCGAAGCCAATTGGGTCGGCTGCGGCGAGCGGCCCTGGGGCATATCGTCGGGCGGCGGCAGATCCGGAATCGGTTTCTCCTCGGGTGCCTTGGTGTCTTCCTCCTCGTCTGCCGGCGGATTCGGGTCGGGGCGTATCACAACGGTGATCCGGCCCTGCTCGCCGAACACTCGCCGGGCAACGGCCATGACCTGCTCGGCCGTCAGAGCCCGCGTCCGCTCCAGATCGGTGTTCACCCGCTCCGGGTCGGCCAGAATCACCGCCGCGTAGCCGAGCAGGTCGGCCCGACCCTGCACCGTCTCGCCGCGCTGCACATACTCGGCCAGAGCCTGGTTGCGGGCTTTCTCCAACTCGGCCGGCTCGATGCCCTTATCGAGGAGGCGCCGAATCTCTTCCAGGAGGGCCTGTTCGCCGGCCTCGATCGAGACCTGCGGCTTGAGGATCGCAGAAAGGGTGAATAGTCCCGCTTGCTCGAGCGTGTAGGCCGCTCCGAACACGCTGACGGCGATCTCCCTGCCCTGAACAAGCCGGCGGTACAGACGGCTGCTCTGACCGGCAGAGAGAATGCGCGACAACACTTCCAGGGCCAGGCTGTCGGGTTCGCGGGCACCCGGCGTGTGATAAGAAATGACCACGCGGGGCGACGGTGCGCGGTCGGCGATTTCCATTCGACGCGGCTCGGTGACGGCGGGCTCAACCACGCCGACGCGCGGCGGGTCCGGCCGTCTCGGAATGGGTCCGAAGAACTGCTTCGCCTTGGCCATCACCTCGTCATGGTGGACGTCGCCGACAACAACCAATGTCGCATTGTTGGGCACGTAGAACTTCTCGAAGAATGCCTGCAGCTCCTCCACCGTTGCGGCGTTGAGGTGCGGGATGTTGCCGATCGGGGTCCAGCGGTACGGGTGTACTTTGAAGGCCGCATCGAAAAGCGTCTCATACAGACGGCCGTACGGCCGGTTGAGATAACGCATCCGCCGCTCTTCCTTGACCACGTTCCGCTCGGCCGCGAAATACTCGTCGTTGATCTTCAGCCGGCCCATGCGCTCCGCTTCCAGCCACAGCGCCAGGTCCAACTGCGACGCCGGCACCACCTCCCAGTACACCGTCTCATCGAAGCTGGTATACCCGTTGACCCGCGCCCCGAAGCGGTTGAGATACCGGAAATGATCCTGCGGGCCGATGCGGTCGGTGCCTCGGAACATCATGTGCTCGAACATGTGGGCGAAGCCTTGTCGCTGCGGGTCTTCATCCTTGCTGCCCACATGAAACCAGACCTGGACGCTCACCAGTGGTGAACGATGGTCCTCGAGCGTCAGTACGCGAAGACCGTTGTCCAGCCGGCCCTCCTGGTAGGCCCACCGGCCTGGTGATGATGCCATCGCGAAGCTTCCTGCGAAAAACAAAAACGTTGCGGTTAAGTAAGCGATCGAATGTTTGCTCATGCCGAGATTGTAGACTGGTGCGCTTGCCTACGCCAACCCACCGGGTACCGCTTCCGGCCCTCCCGAGGCCCCCTTCGGCGTGCGCAGGACAGTCGGCAGGGTAGGCTGCCCACCGGTGCGCGACGGACTTGTTAACAACACCGCTAGATATCCAGGTTCTTGACGTGCGCGGCGTTGGCTTCGATATACTGCCGGCGCAGCTCGACGTTGTCGCCCATCAGAATGGAGAACATGCGATCCGCCTCGCGACCGTCGAGGGCCATCTGCTCCGGGTCGTCGGGCTCGTCGGAGATGACCACCTTGAGCATGCTGCGGTGATCGGGGTCCATCGTCGTTTCCCAGAGTTCCTCGCCGTTCATTTCGCCGAGGCCCTTGAATCGCTTCACCTCGACGCCCGTGCTGCCCACCTGGCGTATGGCCTCGACAAGCTGACGCAGCCCGTACACCTCGCGCACAACCTCGCCGCCGTGCTTGAGCACGAACCGCGCTGGCTCCACCGTACCATCAACATGCTCGACACGCTCGGCATAGTAGTCATCCATGGTCAGGCCGACAGCCTTGAGCTTCTGAATCACCTCCTCCAACACAGTGCACTCGCTCAGGTCAGAACGGATGATGCGATGCGCGGTGCTGCCGTTGGCCTTCGTGGGAACCATGCCCACGCCGGTCTCGATGACCTCGACCTCGCCGACTCGCTGCCGCTCTTCCTCGCAAAAGGCCTGAAACTCCTCGTCGCTGTACCCGAAGTAGCTTGTCGGCGTCTGTTCGCCCGGCCGGTAGACCACGGCACGATAGATCGGCAGCCGCCCGTTCTCGTCGACGTGCCGCATGAGGAGTTCTCGCTTGTCGATGCCCCGGCGCTCGAGAATGCGCCGCTGGGCATCGATGCGCTCCAGCAGGGTATACAGATCCGCCAGTTCCGGCCCGGCGATTTGACGCTCCGCGCCCTCGCCGCCCCGCACTACCAGCGTGGTATCCTCCGTCCCCCACTCCTTGAGCTTGCGGCTGAGCACGCCGTCGTTCAGCACGTACTCGCTCTTCCTGCCCTTCTTCAGCAGAAACAGCGGCGGCTGGGCGACGTACACATAACCGCCCTCGACCAGGGGACGCATGTGCCGAAACAGGAAAGTCAACAGCAGAGTACGGATGTGGCTCCCGTCAACGTCCGCGTCGCACATCAGCACGACCTTGCCGTAGCGCCGCTTGCTGATGTCAAACTCGTCCTCTCCGATGCCGCAACCGAGGGCCAGAATCAGCGTCTTAATCTCCTCGTGACTGAGCATCTTGTCGATTCGGGCCTTCTCGACATTCAGGATCTTGCCTTTGAGCGGGAGAATCGCCTGAAACTCGCTGTCGCGGCCGGTCTTGGCGCTGCCACCGGCGCTTTGGCCCTCCACGATGAACAGCTCCGCTGCGTCCGCGTCTTTCACCCGGCAGTCCCAGAGCTTGCTCGGCAGTCCACCACCGCTCAAGGCGCTTTTTCGGGTGAGGTCGCGCGCCTTCCGAGCGGCTTCCCGGGCCTGTGCCGCCTGGATCCCTTTGAGGACGATCCGCTTGGCGTCCGCCGGGTTCTCCTCGAGAAAAGTGGCAAACTGGGCGTTGACCACCTGCGTGACAAACGTCTCGACCTCCGGGTTCATCAGCCGGACCTTTGTCTGGGCCTCAAACTGAGGTTCGGGCACCTTGACTGCGATGATCGCCGTCAGCCCTTCCCGAAAGTCCTCTCCGCTTGTTGTGAGGTCGCCTTTGAGCAGGTTCTCCTTCTTGGCATAGTAATTCATCGTCCGCGTGAGGGCGGCGCGAAACCCTGATAGGTGTGTCCCACCGTCAATATTGCGAATGTTGTTGGCAAAGCAGGAAACGTTCTCATTGTACCCGTCGTTCCACTGCATCGCGATCTCAAGCACCAGGCGCTGATCCTCATCCTGTGCCCGCATCACGATGACGTCCTTGTGAATCGCCTGTTTGCCCTCATTCAGGTGCGTCACAAACTCGCGCAGGCCGTCCGTGAAGTAGTAAAGCTCTGAGTTCCCTGTCCGCTCGTCTGTGAGCGTGATCTTCACCCCGTCGTTGAGGTATGCCAACTCGCGCAGGCGCGACCGCAGTGTCTCGTATCGGAAGTCACAGTCCGGGAAAATCTGCGCGTCGGGCTTGAACTTGACCAGCGTTCCGCTGTCCTGCGCATGACCGATCACCTTGAGCGGGGCGGTCGTCGCGCCTCGCTCGAACGCCATCTCGTGCATCGACCCTGCCTGGCGAACCTGGATCCGGAGCCATTCGGAGAGGGCATTCACCACGCTGATGCCCACGCCGTGCAGCCCGCCTGATACCTTGTAACTGCGTCGGTCGAACTTGCCCCCGGCGTGCAGCACGGTCATACAGACTTCAACCGCCGGCTTGCCGTTAATCTTGGGGTCGGGGTGACTCATTGGACCGACGGGGATTCCTCGCCCGTTATCGCGCACGGCACAACTGCCGTCGGCCCCGAGCGTGACGGCAATCTCGCTGCAGTATCCGGCCATGGCCTCGTCGATGGCATTGTCCACCGCTTCATAGATCAGATGGTGCAGGCCGGTTGTCCCTGTGTCGCCGATATACATGGCGGGTCGCTTGCGGACCGCCTCGAGCCCCTCCATGACTCGAATGCTCGACTCGTCATACGTGGCGCCTGTACCGCCGGTCGATGGCTCGATCGGTTGTCCGCTGTCAAGATTGGTCGCTTGGCTCTCTGCTTCACTCATAGGACATGTCTATCTTTCCAGGGCCGTCTCGTTATGCCTTTTCATCAGGCTGAAACGCACCATGTGAATCCCCAGCTCCGGCATCCGTTTCTGAACCGCCTGCAGCAGACGCTGTTCCCAACGAAGGCGGAGGTCGTATAGGGTTACACCGTCACTCGTCCCAATGCGCAGAACACCGCGTCTGAGGCTGAGCGTCGCGACTTGCTGTGTGAATTCCGGCCCGCCCTCCTCATCGAACAGTGCTAGCAACCTCCGCTCCTGGACTGACAGCCGCGAACGGCCTTCCACGACTTCTCGCACCGCCCTGCCCACCGGCACCATGGTGCCACGCCTTGCCGCTTCCCATTGCCTACGACTTCGCGTTCGCTCGGTCTCCACTGGTGGCTGGGGCCGTGCGCCCGGCTCGCCGCGGTTATAGTGAACCCACTGCAGGCGTGTATTACTCACATCCGGCTCCCCGCATAACACCGAGCTACAGACTCACCGGCATGATGACGTACAGAAACTCGCTTCCTGTCCTCAGTACACCAGGCCGATTTGCCTCTTTCAACTCGAGTTCCACTGTTGGCACCGGAACCACCCGCAGGGCATCGGCCAGAAACCCCGGGTTGAAACCAATCTGGAGTGGCTCGCCCTGGTAGTCGGTCCGCATTGAGATCGTTGCTTCACCTTGCTCCGGTGTGCGGCTCGACAAAACAAGGACGCCGCTGTCAAAGGCAAGACGCACACCCTTGGACTGATCGCTCGCCAGCAATGCCGCGCGGCGCACGGCGCTGTGGAACTCCGCGGTCGACAAGATAATCTTCTTGTCCGTGTCCTTTGGAATAACGTCCTCGTATTTCGGAAACTGACCTTCCACCAGAGGCGAGCTCACCACAAACAACCCTGCCCGAACAACAACTTGATTGCTCGCGAAACGAACACCCACCGGCACACCTTCCGGCATGTGCGGCAAGACCCGTTGAAGTACCTGCATCGTCTTGGCCGGCACGATCATATGCTGCTCTTCGGCGCCGACCCGTACTACCTGCCCATTCGCCTCCGCTAAGCGACGACCATCCGTCGCCACCAGCGACAACCGTTTGCCCTTTGTCTCCCACAAGACGCCATTGATCGCGTATCGCGTGTTTTCCTTCGCCACCGCAAACAGCGTCCGCTCAATCAGCGACGCCAGTACCGAACCCTCAACTTCCACATCAGGACTGCCCTCCAAGTCAGGCACCGGCGGGAACTCCTTCGGATCATGCCCGTAGATCTCAAAATGACTGTCGGAGCCCCGAATGTGGCACGCCAAGTCCACACTCTCAACGACTAACGTCTCGTCCATGCTCTCCCGAGCGATCTGCATCAGCTTGTCTGCCGGCACAAGCAACGCCCCCGGTGATTTCACCTCAACCTGCCGGACTTCCCCGCGTAAAGCGACCTCAAGGTCCGTCGCCCCGATCAGAAGCGACCCATCTACCGTTGTCAGCCGAACACATTTCAGCAACTCACGCGGTGTACGACTCGCCGCGACTGCAGATGCCATGTTCAAGACTTCAACGAGTGCACTGCGGTTGACGATCACTTGCATGGTCAACTCGCTCCTTCCGTGCCGGCCGATAACCCGCGATATTGCCGGTTGAGTAATAGGTATTGGTCAGTCAATTTAGTCGTCTTCATCTGTCCTGTGAAGTGCGTGCACACCGGGAACGCAAGTCCGCGAAGTGCCGCGCTGACAAAGAGTTACCGTTTGGGTTTGCCCTCGTGTGGCCGTGGATAAGCTGTTGGCGAAGCCATGGCAGGTACTAGCTCCTGCCGGGCAGCTTTTCTGCTTGCGGACAAGCGAGGGGCAAGCTGGTGATAGGATACTGGAAACATGACAGGTTATCCACAAGCGCCGGGGCCCGGCTGTGTGTGGGCGGCGGTGGCTGCCAGCGCGCCTTGCCGCGGGCCGAGGCCAGCCGTTGCTCGGGCAGGAGGTGGCCCCGAGCGGTAGAGTCGAATACCCGGCTAGGGGCGTCATATGTGTTGCTTCCGTAGTAACGCTGTGATCTGACGAATGTTAGCTTCCAATTCTTTGTCGATAGTCCTTTGTTGGCCGATGGTTCGGATCGCGTGCAAGACGGTTGTATGATCGCGGCCGCCAAAATGGCCCCCGATTTCTTCCAGGCTGAGGGGCGTTAGCTCGCGGGCTAAGTACATGCAGACTTGGCGCGGAAAAGCCAGAGAACGGTGGCGCCGTTTGCCCTGGAGGTCTGTCAGGCGGACGTCATAGCGCTCCGTTACCGTTTGGAGGATGTCCGAGATGGTCACTCGCTGATTCCGAGCCGGGAGGTTGTGTGCCAGAGCCTCCCGGGCGACGCCGAGGTCAACCGTGCCGCCGTATTGCTGGGCCACGGCCAAGACCCGCGTCAGGGCACCCTCCAGTTCGCGAATACTTGAATCAACAGAGGCGGCGATGAAATGGATGACGTCTTCGGGGAGCTCGGCGCAGCGGAGTTTGGCCTTGCGGCAGACAATGGCCATCCGGGTCTCCAGACAGGGGGCTTCCAGGCGCGTCACCAAGCCCCAATTAAAGCGGCTGATGAGGCGATCTTCCAGGCTGGGAATGTCCCGCGGCGACTCGTCAGCAGAGAGGATTATCTGTTTCTGCGACTGGAACAGCGTATTAAAGGTGTGAAAGATCTCCTCGCGGCTGCGCTCGCGGGCCCCCAGAAACTGGATGTCGTCAATCACTAACACATCAACATGCCGGTAGCGATAGCGGAACTGGTGCAGGGCACCACGCTCAATAGCCTCGACAAAATGGTTCGTGAACGTCTCGCATGAAAGATAGAGAATCTTGGTGTCCGGCCGTTGGGCGCGAATCTCATGACAGACAGCCTGCAGGAGATGTGTCTTGCCCAGGCCCACGGAGCCATGCACATACAAGGGGTTGTATACGCGACCCGGATTCTCGGCCACTGCGACGCAAGCAGCGTGCGCCAGGCGGTTGCACGTGCCGGCCACGAAGTTCTCAAAGGTGTAATTGTCATTGAGAACGATGTTCTCCGTCTCGCGTTCGAAGGCGAGCGGCTCGGTACCGGGGAGGGGCGCTGCCGGAGGCAGAAAATGGACCGTGACCAGGCGGCTGGTGACTGACTGAGCGGCGGCGTTGAAAGCCAACTGACAGTCGTGCATAAGGTAGTGGTACTGCTCAGGCGTAGAGGTGTCGACGCGAACGATGCCATGTTGCATATCAAGCGGCTGGAGCGTTGCGAACCATGGGCGGACCAGTTCGGGGTGAACCGCCTTCAATGAGGCAAGGATATCGCTCCAAACGCGTTCGCTGATGGTCGTCATCGGCTGTGAATACTTGCGGTTGCGTCGCCCGGATCAGACATCTCACCTCAGGCGACGGAGGAATCGTTAACTCTTACAACAGAAATACTTAGGAGCCGGGCAGCATTCATGCCGCGCGGGCGAGATTATACCGGCGTCAAGCGAAAAAGCCAGCCACAAAATGTGGGGCGCGACAGGCACGCAAGGCCATATGCAGCGCACTCGCGAGAGCATCGCGTACTCGTTATGATCTGCACCATCATGACCAGGAAAACGACTGAGGAAACACAGCAGAACAAGAAATCGAAAGCCGCATTCACTGCGGCACTGAAAGTCCTCGCCGGCGGGGTGAACTCTCCAGTCAGGGCGTTCGGAGCGATCGGCGGTGTCCCCCGGTTCATCTCGAAGGCCAAAGGCGCCGTACTGACGGATCTCGATGGCAACGACTACATAGACTACGTCTGTTCTTGGGGGCCGCTGATCCTCGGACACGCCGACGAGCGTGTCGCGGCCGCGGCCAGCAAGGTGTTAGGCAAAGGCTGGTCATATGGTGCGCCGACGGAGGCCGAGACGCGGCTGGCCGAGCGCATCACAGGGGATTTTCCGTCTATCGAGCGCGTGCGCTTCGTCAGTTCGGGCACGGAAGCGGCCATGAGCGCCGTGCGGTTGGCGCGAGGCTTTACCGGCCGTGACGTCGTGGTGAAATGCGAGGGCTGCTATCACGGCCATGTGGATGCGCTCTTGGTCAAGGCCGGTTCTGGTTTGGTCACGTTTGGTATGCCGTCCTCCGCGGGGGTGCCCGCCGCGATGGCAGCGAGTACGCTCGTCGTGCCCTACAACGACATGGCGGCTGCCCGCGAGGTGTTCGAGCTGCATGGGCCGCGGATAGCCGCCTTCCTGGTTGAGCCGGTGGCGGGGAACATGGGGTGTGTGCCGCCGGCCGATGGATACTTGGCGGGTCTGCGGGAGCTTTGCGACGATGCCGGGGCTCTGCTGGTGTTCGACGAGGTGATTACCGGCTACCGCGTGTCCCTGGGAGGAGCCCAGGAAGCCTTTGGCGTTAAACCGGACTTGACCTGTCTGGGTAAGATCATCGGCGGGGGCATGCCGGTGGGCGCGTATGGCGCCCGTGCGGACATCATGGACAGACTGAGCCCTGTCGGGCCGGTCTACCAGGCGGGCACGCTTTCGGGAAACCCGCTGGCCATGGCGGCCGGGCTGGCAACCCTTGAGGCGCTTCACGAGGCGGGTACCTACGATAAGTTGGATGCATTGGCGACGCGATTGGCCGACGGCCTGCGCGACGCGGCCGCCGCGGCCGGTATCCCGGCCTTCGTCACGCGCGTGGCCAGCATGTGTACACTGTTTTTCCAGGCCGGGCCGGTCACAGACTACACCACCGCGGCCCGTAGCGACACCAAGATGTACGCCGCGTTTGTCCATGCCATGCTCGAACGCGGAGTCTATCTACCCCCATCACAGTTCGAGACGTTCTTCGTTTCAACCGCCCATACACAAGAGCAGATCGACCAAACGCTCGCCGCGGCCGCAGAGGCGATGCAGGTGCTGAACGCAGGCTGACGGTTATTCGGCGAGAAGCCTCCCCTTTCGTGATGTGACGATTCTCCCGCCGACAGTCTATGAAAGGCTGGGAACCTCCGGGGGTTCCGGGTGAGAAACGGACGCCGCACGTGACGGGGCAGGGCCCATTGATTGAGAGCGAGGAAACCATAAACCAGTGTCGGATGCGTGGCTTGGTGCGGACGATCGCATGGGTTTCCGATGGCGGGTTGCTGCTGCACCACACGTCCCCGACAAGACGATCGGGCAATCCGTCTCCGGGAAAGGCGGCAACCCCAAGGCCGATCAGGTATTCTGTTCGCGGCAAGCGAATGCGCTGCCACCCTGTCTGATTGTGCTCGACACTTCAGCCGCGGTCTGCACGTTGCGGACTCCGGCCACGAGGGGTTCAGGACGGGCAGACCGGCAGGTGCTCGTACGGAAAGGCGGACGACAGCATGGTCTTAGGCAGTGCCGGCTTTACCCACTGGGATTGGATCGTTCTGGTAGTCTATTTCTTGGGCATCGTGGCCTTCGGCTTGTGGATGTCCCGCAAGATCCGCAGCAGCGGCGGCTACTTCCTCGGCGACCGGCAACTGCCCTGGTGGGTCATGATGGGCCAGGCTTTCGGCACCGGCACGAACGCCGAGAACCCGGTTGCCCAGACCGGGGCTTCCTGCCAAGACGGCTTCGCCACGATTTGGTACCAGTGGAAGAACATGCTCATCACGCCGTTCTACTGGCTGATGAGCCCATGGTACCGCCGCAGCAATCGCACGACCGTCGGTGAGATCATGGAGGACCGCTACGGCCGCAGGCTGGGGCTCCTCTACACCGTCTTCGCCATTGCTTTCTTCGTCTTCAACCAGGGGGCCATGCTCAAAGGGGCAGGCAAGATCATCTCGGTGGCCACCGGCGGCCAGATCATCTCGCCCAACGGCGTGGTCGTGGCGATGACTGTAACCTTCATCCTATACAGCTTCTTCGGCGGGTTGATCGCGTCGGCCTACACGGATTTCATTCAGGGATTCCTGATCATTGTGTTATCGTTCATGCTGATCCCCGCGGGCCTGTCGGCCGTCGGAGGGTTTCAGGAAATGCGAGCGACGGTTCGGCCCGACTTCTTCATGCTCTACAGCGACGTCAGCGGCCTGGACGCCTTCACCATCGCCATGCTCGCGATCAACGGGCTGGTGGGCATCACCGCCCAGCCCCACGTCCTGAGCATGAACGCCACCGGCAGAACCGAGCGAGCCGGGCGTGTCGGCCAGATGTACGGCAATCTGGTCAAGCGCCTGTGTACCGTCGGTTGGGCGCTGACCGGACTGGTGGTCGCGGCGATGCTGCTTCAACGGGGCACGGAGTTGAAGGACCCGGAGCACGCGTTTGGCTACGCGTGTCTCGAACTGCTCGGCCCGGGACTCGTCGGTCTGATGGTGGCCTGCGTCCTGGCGGCCAACATGTCCACCTGCTCGAACTTCATGGTCAACACCGGAGCCCTGTTCACCCGCAACCTCTATGCTCACTACCTCAAGCCGGCGGCCCGCGACAGTGAACTGCTCATGGTAGGGCGGCTTTCCGGGCTGGCGCTGACCGGGCTGGGAATCCTGTTTGCCCTGACGGTGGAGCGAGTCCTCGATGCATTTCTCTTCACCGAGACCATCGCCGCCTTCATGGGTATCATGTTCCTCGGCGGCGTCCTGTGGAAACGGGCAAACCGTCATGGCGCCTTCACCGCCACGATCGCCGCGTTCGGCGTGTACTATGCGCTGAATTTTTTGATGACCTGCCGTGTCGATCCGGCCGACGCGTCCAGCAAGACCCTCAGCGAAGCGTGGATGCGAATGATGGACGCCGCCCGGTCCGATGCTTTGTGGGGTTTCCTCGGAAACGGCGAGCTTCGGCTGTTGTACAAGTGGACCCCTGGGCCGTACGGCTGGGCGACGCTGATCGGCTTCACCTTGTTTGTCGCTGTCAGCCTGCTGACCCGGCCTGAGAGCCGCGAGCGGGTCGATGGTTTCTTCGACAAAATGAGATACACCTCGGAC
>CAZTQK010000050.1:0-2743 GCA_964615635.1 uncultured Planctomycetales bacterium | reverse complement strand
GGAACGAGGCCATGACCTTCTTATGCTCGACCTGCCTGGCTGGCTGGCACCCCAGCGGTGGTCGGGCTTTTTCCGCCGTTACCGTGAGGCCTTGGTAGGCTTTGTTCTTGGCTGGCTCGCCGTCGGCGCACTTGTCTTGCTGGCGTGGGGAATCCTGCAGATCGGTAAGTAGCGCCAAAGACTCAATTGGACCATCATTCTCTGAGATGGTATTTGTGAGGCGCAGTAGGACCGGGTTGAATGAAATGACCCACGATTGTCTTGAGGGACGAGACATGCACCGGCAAGCGCTGATCACGATGCTCTGGTTCCAGGTGATGTCGGTTGTCGTCTGCCAGGCGAACGGGCAACCGCTGAGGGTCGGGTCGGCGCCGAGTAGCCGTCCGGCCGCGACCGTTCCTGCCGCAGGAGCACAGGCCGGGTCGGCGAGCGGAATCGATCCACGTCGCTTCTATTTCAATGATCCTGATGCTCTCTACAATCGACAGGCTGAGGTGTCGTTTGAGATCGTCGCGGATCTGCTCGATCGCTTCAAGCCGCAACTGCCTGAAGCCCGTGAGCGAAAGACGGCTCTGCTACTGCTGGACGGCATATTCCACGAGCCGGGGGCGCCCAAACGCCCGGCCGTGCAGGCATTTCACCATCAGCGGATTTCACAAGCGGCTAAGGAGATCACTGGTTCGCCGCTTTCTCAGGGGGCGGTGATCTGGAAGCTCTACGACCATGCATTCATCGTTCGCACGCCGACAGTCACTTTGGCGTTTGATCTCACGCGTGGCAATTCGGCGGGTGCCGAGGGGTTTGCGGTTTCCGACGAGGTGATGGCTCGCATCGTCGATCAGTGCGATGTATTGTTCATCAGTCATCCGCATGGCGACCATGCGGACGAGTGGGTTGCCGGACGGTTCATCGAGCAGGGCAAGCCGGTGGTCGCGACGCCGGAGCTCTGGCCGGGCAAAGATCTCACGGCCAAGATCACCATCCCGCGCCGTCAGGCCCATGTGCGGCAACCGCTGCCACTGGCCAACGACGGGCGCTCGCTCGATGTCGTGGTTTACCCTGGCCACCAGGGCAACCTGCCGAACAACGTGGTGCTCGTCTTCACCCCCGAGGGATTGTCATTCTGCCACACGGGTGACCAGACAAACGCGAAGGATTTTGAATGGATTGACCAGGTGGCCGAGCATCACCGCGTTGACGTGCTGATGCCCAACTGCTGGACGCCCGAGATCGCCCGAGTGGTCCGCGGCGTCAATCCGGCCATCGTGATCACCGGACATGAGAATGAGTTGGGGCATTCGATCGACCATCGCGAGGCCTACTGGCTTACCTATGATCGGACCACCGACTGCAACCGGCCCATCCTGCTCATGACATGGGGCGAGTCTTACCGGTATTCCCCGATTCACAGATCACGGGTTCACTGATCGGGAGCGTTTTTCCCATTTCTGCAGAGCCGCAGAAACGAGCAGGAGCACGCCGGGAATCCAGAACAGCGGGAACGCCCCGCCGAGTAGCCACTTGCTTGTCATCATGTATTCGTGCAGGTTCATCACCGCGCACGAGATCAGAACAGTCAAGCCGCCGAACACCTCCCATTTCCAGCCCAAAGCCATCCCGATCAGGCATCCCCAGATCCCCAACTGAATCGGGCTGAGCAGCACGCGCAGTGGCGGCAGGCCATTCGAGATCGACTGGCCGATGATAATGAGAAGAATGAGCCCGGTCAGCAGGGCGCCGGCCAGACGCGTGGTCCAGCGCACCAGAAGCACGATGATATGAGCGGTTCGCCGGTTCATGTCAGGCACCTTCCCTTGTTACGGTCAGTCACAGTGAATCGGCCCGAGGATCGGCGGGTGTTTGCGCAGTTCGGCGATCGTGCGCAGCGTTTTTTCCGAAGGCTTGTACTCGGCCGCAAGGCTGACGGATCTCGTACGTCGCTCAGCGATCCTGCTTCTTTGCCGGTGAGGCAGCGGAGGCCGCGAGGGCGGAAGCGGCGGGCGTTTCATGCTTGCCGTCTCCGCCGAGGTTTCCGGCGATGTTGTGCGCCAGTTTGCGCAGGTCGATACCCATGACCGACTCCAGCGTGGCCAGCGATTCGGAGATCATTCGCGCCCGGCCCATGGCGGCGCCGCTGATGGCCCGGCCCTGGTCGCCGTCGATCACAGTGACCGTACCAAGTTCGACGTTGGCCACCGTCTTGGTGATCTCGCGGATTGCGGTCGGCATCATCTCGGCGAGCATGACCTTGAGGGCATCGGGGTGCGCCTGGATGGCTTTGCCGATGGTCTCAATTGCGGTGGCACGGGACTTGCCTTCCTCCATAATCAGGGCGGCGTCGCCTTCGGCCTTGGCCTTGGCCACGTCGCGAGCGGCCATGGCCGGTTTGACCTGCGAAGCCAGCAGACGGGCCTCCTCCTTGGCGGCGGCGGCTTTCTGAGTCTCGGCCTCCTTCAACTCGGCCTCGCGGGCCAGTTCGGCTCGACGAATCCGGAGTGCGTTTTCGGCTTCGGCGATCGATTGCTCGGCGCCCAGCCGGGCGGATTCGGCTTTCTGGTGAGCGGCGGCTTCGGCTGACCGGGCTTCGGCATCGCGGTCGGCACGGGCTTTTCTCGCCATGGAGTCGGCCTCGGCCTCCTTGATATCCGCATCGGCTTTCTTCTGGGCCTCGTACTGGCTGGCGCTGGCCCGGACTTCAGCGGAGGCCTTCCGGGCGATCGATTCAAGGTGCTGCTCGGCCTCG
>CAZTQK010000049.1:0-22001 GCA_964615635.1 uncultured Planctomycetales bacterium | reverse complement strand
GCCTGTCAAGCCCCCTCAAGCAACTTGCGGGCCAATTAAATCGACAGGCCCTGTAACGGTGGTCCGATGGGGAAGAAGACCGAGGTCCACTTCCGTGAATTGCCTATCGCGACACCGGCGGATCGTGGTCACGTTGCGGCATCTCCCGCTCCGTGGCTGCGCTCCTCGCCAGGCACCACGCCAGTACACGCATGCTTCGGGCGATCTTGTGGATCTGTGAATGACCCGCCATGCGCCAGAGTTTGAGCCGTCACGCGTCTCGCCCAGATGATTCGCCGCAAGGAGCGTCAGGTCCACAAGAAGTGATTGGTTCGCGTTGAGCGATTCCGCGGAAACGGGGTGACATCAGGAGTGATTGAACGCGTCGTCTCCAAACGATCGCAGAGTTGGCTGAAACAGTGGGGAGCACGATTGCTCAATGAACCGCCTTGCCACCTGTTGCTGCAGCGGCTGTCTGGTGCCGAGATGCTGCGGATGTGGATCCTCAACACAAACGGTGAGGATACAGCCGGTATCGTCGGTGTCGTCAGCCACGGACAGATATACTACGCCAACTGTGCGTTCGAGCTGGCATACGAGCATTGGTCGGTCGGCCAGATGCTAACCCAATACAGCATAGCGGACATGTGTGCGGATGAATGTGCGGTCTATGACTTTGGGCAAGGTCATGCCGACTACAGGTGATTCTGGGCCAGCGATCATCATGAGGTGAGGCGCGTCCTCGTGGGACGGGGCTGCCTGGACTTGGCCAACTTGTTTGCTGTCAGTAACTCCTCAAAGGCAGGGCTCAGACGACTTCGCCAGGCCACTGTACGATGCATGCGCGCAGTCCCCACACCCAGGCGGTTGAAGGCGATGATGAGCTACTGCGTCGGCAAGTTGTCGGAGGCAACATCATGCATGCAAAGGGCCGCAAACAGCTGTTCCTAGGCACATGCCCCCGCGACGGCTTCGACCGCATCATCGCTCACAGAGTCAGCCAACGGTCTCAGATAGCCGGGAGTCCCGGTCCCAACCGGCTCTGCGATACGCCACCGCCAGCTGCGACGTTGATCGCTGTACTTCAGCCCGCCAAAGGCCTTTGCTCGGGCTCCTACACAGTCCGCTCCCTCACCGATTTCCTATATGTGCACTGGCCACGAGCGGATGCCGTCACGCTAAAGCCAAATCGCTCGTAGAAGCGCCTCGCCCGGATGTTCGTGCTCCACACACTGAGGGCAATGGCTGACCGGTCGTGTATGATTGCCTCACGCTCGACAATCCGCATGAGCTGCTCGGCGAGGCCCTGACCTTGCCACTGTGCCGCGACCGCGATCAATTCCAGCCAGAGGCGCCCGGCGGCCGGCGAAGGGCTTTGGATCATCGCATGCATGCTCGAATGACAGTCGACCAGGTGTGCTCGTGCCTTGACGCGCAACACCACAGTCCTCACGAGCCGTCGCGGGGCAAAGACCGCATAAAGTCCTCGCTGCAGCCAATTCGGCTCACGCATAGAGCGCTCGTGACGCCACCGCTCTTCATCGAAGACAAGAAGAGCCAGCCCCGCGGCAACTTGGCCTTCCACGGCCACCCATGTACAGGAGGCTTGGCTTGCCAGAACGGTGCTCCACCATGATTTAGCGACGCTCCCTGGGCGTCCCCATCGAATCGAATCCGGAAACGCGACGTTGCATACCCGGGCCAGTATGTATGCGTCAGCAGGCACAGCCTGTCGGATAATCACAATCTGATCCTTCAATCCGAAGCCGGTGACTTGCGGAGTCTGCTCCGCCAGTCTCTCCTGAACCCGCCCTCAATACCGGTCTTCTGTGAAAGGTCAGTCATGGCCCTGGCAGGCCAGCATCGCCCAGTCAATCGGCTTCCAGGTCAGATGCCGGATCTGGCGCCACCGGATCAAGCGACTCCACCCGAATAGCACCGTCAATCGCAACGGATTAAAATTGAGCGACGCAATCACCACACGTTGCGCGGGAGCGACAAAACATGCTATTAGAAGAAACGGGTAGACGGCGTAGCGTCGGAGCACGAGAAGCGCGGCCAGACCGAACGCCAGGATTATGCTTACGCCGACCGGGTGGAGCGTCGTCTGATTGAAGAACTCTCGCTGCCAGAAAGGGTCTTCATCCATCAAGCTGCGTCTTCTCGGATGATACCACTTCGGGAGGTTGACTAAGCGGACGGTTCATCCCGTGCCAATCAGAAGCTGCCGGAGCACATCGTGTAACTGGGTGCCGTGCACCCAATCTCCGGCGTCGCATTCGCAACAGCGTCCCTATCGTCGACCGCAGCTTATCCTTCACCCCCAGCTTGATCAGCCAGGTACGAAACATCGGTAGTCTCTTGTAGCGCGGTTTCGGAATCCGAGACATCCACAGCAACAAGAGACGACCCCAGACTGCACCGCGCGCGCGCAGCAGGTTGCACTGCGAACGCGGCAGGAGCGACGCTTCTTGCTTCTCGAGAACTAGATAGCTGGCTCCCGTCGCCGGGTGCACTATCTCTCGCCCTCGTGGCGTACGCACTAGAACCAATGAGCGACCGGGGTCGCCGTCCGCAATTGGACGATACCAGGGGTCGCCGACCGCGATATCGGCAAACTCGCCGGAGTGGTCGGCGCAAACCGCGCATCGCCATTGTCTGAACCGCGTCAGCAGACCCCAGGATTCCTCGTAGCTCAGGCGGCTCTGCCGGAGCGAGCCGTCACAGCCATACTGGGCCACAGCCTCACCCGGCCAGCCGTGGCCGCGGTAGCGCAGGCTGGTTACCTTGGTTGGGTCATCCACACCCATTCGCTTGAGCATCTCCAGCGTACCTCGCGTCGACGGCGTGCCCGCACAGAAAAACGCAATGGTCAAGCCGATCTTGGCATCCAGGGAAGGCCGCAGGCGGCGGGCCTTCTGGACGGCCGCGACATCGCACGGCTTGCCGATGAAAACGCACGGTCCGGGTGCGTCTTCGATCCTCTTCAGGCCATCGCAGGGGCTGGCCGGAGCGTACCTTGATCCGGCGCCGGCCAGCAGTTCCTCGCGCGTGCGGCTGAGGACCGTTTCGTTGAGGTACGGCGCGTCCCGCCGGGCGCGGGTGTGGAGCACCCCGTAGAAACCGGCGTGTTCAAGGCAGTACAGGGCCAAGGCCGTGGCCACACCACCGCTGGAGCCCACGAAACGGATCTCAGGGTCAGCCGCATAACCCTCCCATACTTCGCGGATGGGGCCCCAGCCGTCCAGAAGCTCACGAATCAGTGCCGGATCATTGCGGTCGAACGTGTGCGACAATTCGATGCCCGGACACACCTTCATGGCCTCGGCGGAACGGGGATCCCTCGGCTCGCGCTGAGCGAAGTACGGACGCCGGCCGTAGTCCACCGCATCGACCATCCGGATTTCCTCCGGGCTGATATAAGCGCACGCGCCACAGCCACAGCAGAGCTGGTATTCGGCCACATCGCGGATGTTGCAGATTCGGGACACGGTTCGGTAGACATCTATTGGCGCAACGACGTATCAGGAGACTGGCGTCCTCCCAGATGCCACATCTGCGGGGGCTTGGTCCACGCGAGCGTGGGCGACGGGCTCCAGAAAGCTGTCGAGCGTCTCACGAAGCTCCTCGATGGAATGTTCCCACCAGCGCGACGCCTCGATTTCCTGTTGGCTGCGGTCATCAAAGCGATGGCGAACTATGCGGGCGGGATTGCCAGCCACAACTGCGTAGGCAGGCACATCGCGCGTAACAACCGCGCCGGCACCGATCACGGCACTGTTGCCGATCGACGACACACGCGGTGTAATAATAGCGTTGTGGCCAATCCACACATCGTGGCCGATCACGATGGTCCCACGGACGATCGTCTCACGAGGAACGATGCCGAGCCGTGGATTATAGAAAAACGGATGCAAAGACCGCCGCTCCATCGGGTGATTCGCGTTGAAGATCTTGACGCCCTCGGCAAAAGAACAGTACCGCCCGATCACTGTGCCGGGCGGGATTCGGCCCGGTGCGAAGCAACCGTAGCTATAGAGGCCGATGGTGACACCATGGTATTCTGCATAGATTCGCCGCAATGTACGCGAACACATTTCACCGCCCTCGCTTTTCTTGACCAGGGATTCAATTAGGCTGCGGGCCAACCTCCACCGGATCACACCATAGAGACAATACAGGCACTCACTAACCATGCCGACCCTCCAACGGTGGCTGCGTGGACCAAACGCGCTGCCGAATGAGAATCAATGCATGCATCAACTCCCTGCGCAGCGGCGCAAGATAGGCTAGCATACACAGAAGCATGATCACACAAAGTATGCCGCTGATCGACAAGGTAGACCAATACCCGGTGGAACGAAACGTACGCCGCATCATGCTGCCGGCCAGAATCGCGGCACAGGGAATCGCGATTGCCTGGGTTAGGGGTCTCAGTCCCAGTCCTTGGCGCGATCGTAGACGCAGGGCACTAGCGACGATAGCTAGCACCTCCCCCACAAGACTACATGCTGCAACGAATTCGATATTGCACCCCAAGGCCACCCCTGTCACAGCAACGGGAATCGCCAATACCCGCCAAAGATTGGCGTACATGCAGTTTCGCGAATCTGATCGCGCTAGCGCCGCTGCAGTCGGCGCCACCCGTACCAACCGTATCGACTCTGCAGCCGCAAGCCAGCAAAGTACGCGAGCTGCGGGCAAATAACTTGATCCGTACACGAGCGCGAGCAGCCGTTCAGCAGGGACGATCAAGAGAACGCCAATGAGGCCGGCGATGAGTGCAAGGCACTGGACTGCCATCGTGTACCGCTGCTGCAGCGAGGATCGAACCTCTTGAACCTCAGAGAATACCGGAAGTAGCAGCGACCCCACCATCGAACCCACGAGACGGCTGACAGCGAAGGCGAGCCCGGCTGCAACCGAGTAGATGCCCAGTTCGTGCATCGAGTAGGCAGTACCGATGACAAGTCTATCGCCCTGGAAGATGCCAAACATCAGCAGCCCGTTGACGAGCAGCGGCCACCCGAACGATAGCAGACGAGCCATGTGCTCGCGACTTCGTGCCCAGCGATAATATCTCTCGGCCAGCATGTGAGAAAGGAGTGCCAGCGTGGCCGATTGCAGGATCACCAGCCAAAGCATGGCCGTGTAATCCCCGAGAAGACGTGCGAGCGGCCAGGCAGCGGCGGCAGCGACAGCTTGCGCACCAATCTCAGAAATGACCTGCGGGCCGAAACGCATGATGCGCTGAAGCCGCTTCATGTCCAGATGAACCAGCCCCCTCAGAAGCGGGACCAGAGCTAGCCAACAGAACGCCGAGTGTGCCTGCGGAACCTTGAACAGAGTGGACGCAGGCCATGCGAACAAGAGAACAAGGACCGCGGTGAAGAGTCCGCGGACGAATAGCCAGAGTTGGGCAGTTCCCTCAAGCGCAGGCTCGTCTCCATCCTTAGCCTGTATGATCAGCTTGTCTGCACCGAGATCGCTGATTACTTCCAGCAACGAGAGCGTGATCGCAAATGTGGCCGCGACTCCGAAGTCCTCCGGTCTGATTAATCTCGCAACAATGATATTGCGGACCAAGGATAGGCCTTGTCCGACCGCGTGCCCCGCGCCAAGAAACGCGGCCCCCTTCAGCACACGACCTCGCAGACTCATGCCACCACCCCCTGAATCTGGCGACCACGTGCGGCGGCAGCTCGCAGGATCTCGCCAATCTGCTGTTCCGCACTCATGGTATTCACTTGTTCCGTTCTTCTGGTGTCGCTGCCCGCCGTTCCGGCCACTCGCCATTTGGCCCATAACGACTCCACAACCTGCGGTGTACTGATTGTGCGCGGGTCAACGACACAATCCCCGCATCCGCACGTCTCGAACACCCCTTGCGTTTTCACGCTGTAAGCGATTGCGACAGCCAACACACCCGACGAGAGCGCCGCAATGCAGGCGTGCATCCGCGTACCGCAGAACCAGCCGCACCGTGCGATGATCCATTTCATTTCGGACTCATCGTACTGAGGTGAAACCACTGCCAGGCGCCCTCTCGCTTCTGGCAGGTCCGCCAGCGCAGCCAAGACTGCCTGGTTGGCTGCCGGGTCAGACTCATAGTGACCTGCTGGTGTGACCACATGAGGTACCAACACGACTCGGGTGTCTGTTTCCAGAAACAGGCGTCGCAGAAACCCCAGCACGCTTGCGCGATAGTCGGCCTTCAGCCCGTACCGGCTGCGAGCACCTTGCGGATCGTTCCAGATCAGGCCACTGACGTTGAACCCAATCACCTGACCGTGATAATCCTCGGCTAGCCACGTGTGAAGCGGTTCCGGGAGTGGAACGCGGGGCTCCCGCGGCTCGAGCGCGAAAGCCACATCGACGCCAGATCGGTGCCGTTGCGGATCGAACTCCGGGCCAGCCAACTCCTTCAGAACCTCGTAGCTTCGCGGGTCGCGAGCCCAGGCCTGTGCGGCCCGCCGAACAATCTCGGACGCTATGCGCCTTTTCTTGCGGTCTCGAAAAGGCCCGTACGTCTGGGGCAGCAGAATCAGCGGCTTCTCGACTTCGAGGGCGAGTAGCTTGCTCATGGTAACCGATGCAAACCGTCGCGGACCGTACAAGTCCGTGAAACTGTCGCCACCACTGATGTCGAGCACCGCATCACAGCCTAGCAGCGCTTCGGCAGCCGGGTTGCCGAGCCCCCCCAGCCAACTGCACACCCGGATGTGCCAATAGCTTTCCGGACGATAGTAGCGCCTGGTCTGGCTAGCCCCACAGCGTGCGAATCTGAATGGACCGTTACTGAACGCAGCGGTTTCGTGCCGGATTGCCCGCCCCTGGTCAAACACTGTCACCCGAATTGACGGCTCGATCCGCGCCAAGCCGCCGAGAACAGAATAACAGAGCGCTGATACCCCCAGGTTACTCGTGTCCGGCGCAGCACCAAAGAGACACAGTGAGAGCGGCTTGCTCGACTCGCCGTGGCCCAGTACCCGTCGGACAACTGCTTCGTTCGTAGGTGTGTTCATGGCCATGGTCTTCGCGAGCCGGGAGGCGAGCCTCATTGCGTATCTCGCTCGGCCGGTGGGCCCGGAACCGCCGGGCTTCGTGCCGGGACACGCGAGTGATAGGCATATCGGGGTCGAGCGAGAGCTTCGGGCCCTGAGTCCGGAAAGATCATGTCCAGGAGGCATTGGGACTTTGCCGGCCAGTCATGAGCAGCGACCTGCAGCCGGGCCGCAGCCACGGCGCCTCCGGCAGCGCTGGTCAGGCACTCCGCGACTGCCGCCGCAAACCGCGCCGCGTTGTCGGCCTGACGCACGGCACTGTTATAGTTTTCAAGTTCAGGAAACGGGGTGCTCACCACCATTTTCCCAAGCGCCAGGTACTCCTTGAGCTTGACTGGGTTGCATGCTTGGATCCAACGGTTCTGATTCCAGGGCATGAGGCAGACATCAAAGCACTTGCCGTAGTGGGGAATCTGTTCGTACGGCCGCTGGCCGACCATGACGACATTTGCGTGCCGCGTCAACGGCGTGCAGTCGATCGACGCCCTGCCGACAAAAACGAACGTCACCTCGGGAAGGTGCGACACAACCTCCGCCATCAGCTGCATGTCAAAGGTGTGTGCGTCGATGCCGCCGTAGAAGCCCGCGACCGGCCGCTTCAGGCCGCGCAACTCTGGTGGGATCCAGGGGTCGTGCTCCGCTTCCGCAAAACGTTCGTAATCGACGCCGTGGTCGACATAGGCCGCTCGGCGGCACTGCCCGCCTTCCTCCTGGAACAGCTGCTGACTTGAGAAGAAAGTCAGATCGGCGTGCCGCTTCAACGTTTGGTCGTGCCGCGCAATCTGCTGCGGTTCCACGCCCGGGAACTCTTCGTAGCGATCGGTCCGCTGGTACACCATGCGGATACGGGATAGGCGGATGGCCACGTCACTTGCCACCGGGCAGTTGACCCAGATCAGTGGTCGACGCAGACCGGCCCGTTGCATGGCTAGGCGGACCTGACCCCCAAGCAACCACTGGTTGACGGCTCGTGCGCCAGGAAGATGATGAACCGGCGCTGTCAGTGGAGAGTACACCCAGAAGCCTTTTGAAACACGGACCATACCCCGGGCCATGCTGTGTGCCTTACGCCGTAACCGCGTCAGGAACATTCGGCCTTCAGCAATGTTGGGCTTGCGCATAACGACAGAGTTAATATATAGCACGGGCGCAAACCGGGCAAACTGCCGCATATACTGCATGTCGCAGTGGCCGCGGTTGTGGTACCACCAGTCCTCACCACCGAAGCAGAGCACGCCACATCGCGCAAGCTCAGTGACGACCACTGGATACACTCTCCACTGACTCAATATCAATGAATCGCCGCAATACTTGAATAAGCATGGGTGAGGCGTCGCCCGTGATGCGCGCCCCGGAGACCATATTCTCAACCCCATCCAACCCGCGAATCAGCTCCTTCTCATCGAACGCCACGATGATTCCAGTGCAAGAGGAAAACTGCCGCGCCGTCGCCAACTGGTGGTCGTTACGGGTTTCGTGCAGGTCTCCGCGGCGAGGCAGAATCAGGATCGGTTTGCAGAACTCCATGGCTGTAAGAATCGACCCCATCCCGGCATGAGCTACGATCAGGTCTGCTCTTGAGACAAGGTCGCGGAAATCAAAGGGGTTGAGCCATTCGGTCCACTTGATATGGTGAGGGCGCCATGCTTTCGGACCAATCTGCGCGAACACATCGGTCCTTGCAGTGCGAGCCGCCCATGAATCTACCGCCTTAACAAGGCGGTCGAACGGCATCTGGGCGCCAACCGTCACAAAGATCATAGAACGCTACCTGCGTAAGCAGGACCGCCAGGCTGTGCGAGATGAGACCATTGTGTGAGCCATAGGTCGGCATAAGGACCGACTATCCGGCCGGACATCGAGAGCTGGTCCACGTTGGCGATACTGTCCAACCACACAGTCTTCGCACCCAACCACCTTCCCATACGAAGAGCAAAATACCCTGGGGCAGCGCCGGTAGACACAATCACGTCCGGACGCTCACGAAAGAGAATCCACGCGACCTGCAAAACCATCCGCGCCAGCCCGAACTTGTTCCACCGTGTGCCGTCCGAGACAACATGGAACGGCTCATTTGCGAGGTCCATGCGGTACTCGGGGCGAACAGTCACATATGTGACACGATGATTCTCGAACGCTGGGCGCAGACGCAGAAGCTGGACCCAATGCCCACCCCCAGACGAGATGGCGAGGATCCGCCGAGGCCCTTTTCCGTGCTCTAACTTGTTGTCGGACACCGGCATTTCAGAAGCTCTCCGAGCGTGAGAATCTGATAATCCTCCTCGCTGGCCAACTCGACTAGCCGCTTTGTTGTGCCCAGGACGTAATCGCTTCGAGTGCCATGTGTACTGGAAGACCGGTCAAAGTCGTGCATCAACACGACACCACCGCCGTCGCGCTGCACGGCATGAACGATCGCTTGCGGATCGGGAAGGACGGCATACGTGTCGCCCGAGTCGATCGTCCACCAGCCGATGGGAGCGCCGCGGAGGCGGAGGGCCAGGGCCGTGATGGCTGTCAGCTTCCCGCACGGGGGACGGAATATCGCGTTTGCTGGTATCCATCCTGCAAGCGAGCGGTAACCGGCCGCGATATCTCGCAGCGCTCGCCATGGCGACGTCTTCCACGCGTTCAGGTGATCTTGTGAATGACAGGCAAGTTCGTGGCCAGCGTTGGCAATGTCGCTGGCAATCTCGTGGTGTTTCTCGGCTCGCCGACCCAGCAGGAAGAACGTGGCCTTCGCGTGATGAGATGCCAAAAGACGCAGCAGCTTCGGCGTAAGGTCGGGGCCCGGCCCATCGTCGTAGGTCAGCACGAGCACGCGGCCGAGGTGGCAACTAGTTCTCATCGCCGCAATGCGCATATACTTTTGCACCTGTGGCAGGAAGTAGGCACCAATCAGCATAGGAACGCTTAGATATGCTGTCATGATTCCGATCATTACGTTGCTCACACCTGTTCTGCGGCGACCATGTGACAGGGCAGGTGTTCGCTTCCTACGCCTGATCACGTCCGCAGGGGCTCAGAACATAGCCTGCGTTTTCGACCAAGGTGCGATACCCATGCTCGCCGACTTGGAGAAGGCAGCGATTCAGACCACGAGGTTTCATCTTGAATGATCCGGAGATAGTCACGTCAATACCGCTGATGCCTGTATTTAGGTGACAACCCTCTGCTTTATTGTTCGGATCGATGTCATCGAGATCGTAACCTTCGGCGATCACGGTCCCGGGCGGTCTGGATTGTGTACCGCTCCAGCAGGCTCGATAACCTGGTCCGCATACGTTCCTCGCCGCACGCACACGACAGACAAACATGTGTATCTCCGAGCATGCTGGCCACGTGGCCCGCACGCTGCATACGGATGAACCTGCCAAGCGGCATGATCATCGCCGAGCGCCGGCACGGAAGCTGGCGATTACTGTTTCCCGCCCGTGCCCTGCGGGATTCCCGCGCCGAAACCCAGGACTGCGCAGGCAATTCGCCGTGAATGAAAGGCGCAGGATTGCCAACAGGTGTCCTGTTGGCGACAGGGTCTTGGCCGCGTGGCCAACCACCTGCGAGAAGTATCGTTTGAAACAGGCCATGGGATCGACTCCCGGCCGGCTGGCCACGCCGTCCAGGGCGGCCGCCAGTCGGTTCAAATACCGCGACCAATCGTGCTCGGCGGCGACGGCCCGGCGCCGGGCGGCGCGGTCCGGCGTGTCGTTGGCCAGTTCCCAGCGGATCGCATCCACAAAGTCGGCTGGGCCGCCGGCCAGACTCACATACGAGCCGGCCAGCCAGCGAACCTGGGCCACGGGCGTGGACACGATCGGCCGGCCGCAAGCCAGGTACGGCAGCAGTTGCGGCGGGCACGCGGAGGCCATCCAGCTTGCGGTCCGCAAAGGCAGCAGGCAGACGTCGAAGCTCTGCAAGAGAGCTGGCCATGCATCCGGAGCCACCTCGCCCAGCCAATGCAGATTCCTCAACCGCTTTAGGCCGCCGAAGCGCCGGCGAGGTGAGGGCGACCCTGCCACGACAAACGAGATATCGGGAGCCCGACGGGCACACTTGGCCAGCAGGTCCGTATCGTGATACTTGGTCAGCAGGCCGCAGAATCCCGCGATCGGCCGTGGAATGCTCGCCAGGCAACTCGGCAGCCCGGACGGACGGCCGTATGTCGCGCAATCGATGCCCGGCGGAACGTAGTGCGCCCGTCGGCGAGCGCAACTGCGCAGCCGAAGGTATAGCGGGCGCGAGCTGCACAGAACGGCATCGGCGGAAGCGAGCAGCTCGTCCTGGGCCCTGGCCACGGTCTCGCGTTCCGGAACCCCCGGCCGGAGCGGCAGGATATCCTCGACCTGGTAAACCGTCGTAATGCCGGTCAGCCAGCGACGCAGGCCGCTGGTCCTGGGGTCGGCAAGCCACAGCAGGTTAGGCCGCAGAGCAATCACCTCACAGGCCACCGCGATGTCCAGCAGCCAAAGACAGTCAGGGAATTCATCCTCGACGGCCTCGCATTTGCGGACGTGGCACGGATAGCATCGGTAGAGACCGGGGACATCGGCCACCAGACGCTCTCCGCCGACACCGGCGCTGACGTCACGCACGCGCCTGAACTCCCGCAAAGCCGTCGACACCGGCGCCCCGCTGCTGAAGGAATCGACGTACAGGATCTTGTTCGGGCCGGCCAACCGGCGCATGATCTCCAGCGTGCGCCCCTCGTCGCTGTGGCGCCGGGCGTCTGCCCCGATACAGAGGATGTGCTGGTTTGTGAGCAAGAGACTGCTGGTCTGTTGGTTTTTTAGTCTGCTGGTCTATCGGTCTGTCAGGAAGAAGCGATCGGCATTCAGCTTTCAGTTATCCGCAGATACTCTGAATGGCGGCCGTTGGCAGAGTCCACCACGTGCGAATTTGATCACCTCTCTCATCGCCGATGAATTGCCCCGTGCAGCCGCTCGGCGACGGGCACGATTCGGCCTTTTAAGCCTGCTGGTCGGACTTCAAACGGCCCGGGCGCGGACACATCTTCGCCGCCGAGCCCCGCCTTGAAATGGTACGTCCCCGGATTGGCCTCAGCATCGATTCCACCCAGGTCATACCACCGGCAACCCCGTCTACGGGCGGTCTGGATAGTGTGCCATTGAAGCAGGTGAGAAGCCTTGGTCTCCAGGCCGGCCTTGTTGCTGGCCCCCAGGAGATAGACACAAGTGTCGCCGAGCATGCTGGAAACATGCCCGGCCACAGGCTGGCCCTCCAAATCGGCGATGCTGACAACAAATCGCTCCGCCTCGGCCAAGTCCCGCTGAACGACCGCATAGAAGGAGGTGTCCAGGTCGACGTCGAAACTCTTGCGGCTCAGCAGTTGACGATAGAGGCCACAGAAAGCCTCGAAAAACTCAGCCGAACTGCCGCTGCGGATGGACAAGCCGTTTCTCTCCGACCGGTTCAGGCAGTTGCGCCACTTCTGGTCGAGGCTCTTGCGGATCGCTTCCAAAGGCCGGTCAAGATCCACGACCAGCGTCCGATATCGCCCCACTCGATCGGCGGGGCCAAAGCCGCAGGCCTCGAAAACCCCGCTCTGCCGTTCGTTCCAGTCCGGCGGGCCAAGGGCCGGGGCGATTCGCAGCACCAGCGAGCGGCGATCGACGTACTCGACCCTCAGGGCCCGCACGGCACCTTTCAGACGCTCGGCATCAGAATTCTCATTTCGCCGCACCAGCGGCCCGCCGTTGATGTAGGCGATGCCGCCGCCGATAACTGGAATCCGCTTGACCCGAACATCGGCCAAGGCAACAGTCTCGTCGCCCTCCCGCACCGCCACATGCTCGGACACTGCCCCAACGCGCCGGGCACAAGCGACGCCGAAATCCCAGAGCTGACGGTAGCTGTAGTCCGCGAACGCGGCTGCGGACTGCATCCATCTCTGCCGGTCAAGGAACTGCACTGCTGCCATGGGACCGATCCCGTTTCACGGAAATTAAGCCCCTGCCCATATCCCGGGTCTGCCGAAGGAATGATCTCCACAGACTCAGCCACGCATAGGCTCCATACGTTGTCAGGGCAAACTCGATGGGCCAGGCTCCTGGTGTCATCAGGAATCGCCCCGTAACATGGTCGGATGTTTCTTCTCCAACGGGGGATGCTTCGACCGAGTACAGTCGCTTGTATCCGACCCTGAGTGCTGCAGCGACCACCCGTTTGTCAAATACGCCATGCGGGAAAGCCAATTCATACACCGGCCGCGCCACCAGTTCTTCCAAAGCCGCCCTCGAATCCCTCAGCTCAGCCTCTGCTCGAGGCAAAGGTATTACGGTGAGCTTCTCGTGGGTGACAGTGTGCGAGCCGAAGCCACACAGCGGATCGCGAGACAAGAGGCGAATGTCATCTGACGTCATCAGCGGAGAATCATGGTCAGGATAGCCATCCGGCATGTACCACCCGGGCTTCTTACCAAGGTATCCGGTAATCGCGAAGACGGTAAAGGGAATCTGGTATCTGCGCAAGACAGGCACTGCGTTCTCAAGAAGACAGGCAAACGCATCGTCGAACGTCACACAGACGCGAGGGAACCCGCCGGTGGCAACCCGGTCATGGTTTTCCCAACCATTACAGGCGATTGCCCGCGACATGATGGATGCCATCTGGGAATCGAAGAGATCGCGTTCAGATTCACCTATGGAATGGTAGCACAACACGATTGTCTGCTTGCGACTCCGCGGGTTCAGGCTTCGCCCAACAAGCCACAACATCGCTGCAAACAGGTAAACAAGACGTACAGCCAGCCCTCGCGCCTGATACACGCTCCGGGCCACGCTCCTTGAGAGCTGCCGGCACTTCGCCTGCCCCTCAGCCGGAAGGGCGTTCGCGTCCAGTCGCCATTCTCGCCGGCTTCTCCAGATCTCACGCCAATCGGCGTATCCCTCCTGCCACCGTTGGGCGAACGGACGCAGGAGCCAGTACGTGAACATCTGCCTGAACGCGTGCAGATCAAACAGCCATACGGCCAGGCGGAACGCCGGCCGGCTCCAATGACGGGAAAACAACTGGACCTTCGCCCGAAACAAACGGACCATCTTGTCGGTGGCCGTCTTCTCGGAGGCACCGAGATAGTGAATGATCCTTGCGTCGGGGCAGATGATGCAGGGCACTCCCTTCGATCTGGCCCGAAGACAGAGATCCGCATCCTCGCCGTACATGAAGAAAACAGGGTCAAAGCCGCCCAGGCGTTCCCAGAGACTCTTGGGAAGCATCAGAAAGCATCCGCTGATGATCGGAACCTTTCGAACCGTGTCTCGCTCCCATCCCGGCAGGACTTCCGGATTGAACAGTCGCGACTGTCTGAATAATGTAGCCAGACCGGTCGCGCGACACGCGACACTCCAAAGGGTCGGCAGACCCCAGCACGAGGCGATGTTCAACGAACCGTCGGCAAATCGCGTCTGGCCCCCGAAAACAGCATTGTCGCCATGAGCCTTGGCAAACGCATGCAACTTGTCGATAGCGTTGTCCTGCACGATCGTGTCGGGATTGAGCAACAACAAATGCTCGCCGGTCGCATGCTCAGAGGCCAGGTTGTTGGCACCGCCAAAGCCCAAGTTCTGCTGCGGACAGATGAGACGAACAGAAGGAAAACAAGAGGAGACAGCCTCTACAGAGCCGTCAGAAGACGCGTTATCGACGACAATGACTTCGAATCTAATCTGCCTGGTCTGCTCGTAGACCGAGCGGATACACTCAAGCGTCATCTCGCGTGTGTTGTAACTGACGATAATAACAGATACGTCGATCTGACTCATGCGATCGTCGTGATGCCTATCACGCGGATGGCTTGTCGGGATACTCATGAAAGACTTCAGCGGGTGGCAATCTCCGTCCGAAGGGCATTTGCCTCCGCAGAACTGGATGCGACGGTCCGGTTCATCAATGCGATAAGCCCACTGTGCTCGAAACCGTCAAAAGCCACAGGATCAAGAACATGTGAGTCTTGGGTTGGCTTCTCGGCAAATGCCAGGGCCGGGCGCGCCTTGGGGTCGGACCAGCACATGCCCGCCGGTTCGGCGCCCAGCCAGGCGATCCACAACTCCTCGCCACGATCCAGGCGCCTCGATACCGCTGACTCGAGAAAACGTCCCCCGTGCTGCCTCAGCGTCTTTCGCTCCTCAACGCCCAACTCACAGGAAAACCGGTATGGCCGGACAACAAACTCCGCCCCCATGCCGTTGCGTGGCTCAGAGGTAACAACATGACCACCTGTTCGGCTGGCTTCGGCGGAATCAATGGCTGATGCGTCCGGTTTAGCCCCTGCGCCTGGATCCGACTGTGGTTTCGCCATCCCGAACAGCCGCCGCAGCCGAGCCAGCAGCGACCCAGGCCAAGTCAGTGCCATCAGGGACAATCGACCCAGATCGCGGGCGTCATCGGGCCACAAGCGAAGCCGGATCCACCGGCGATTAAGGCTTCTTCTTGAAGACGGAAAGCGGGAACCGATGCGCGTGTACCACAACCTGTAACCCAGTACATCGTGAAAGAGAGCGATCTTGCGGAGCAGCCAAACCTTCACAGCCGACGGGAGTGCTGATCGGACAACAGCGATGTTCATCACCGGATACAGCCGCCCGCCCAGTTTGAGCTTGTAAGGGTAGTATCCGATGCCCATGTCGACCTGCGAACACCCCTGCTCGATGGCGGTCTTCACCAGGTCGCAGGCCCCCACGCGGCCGGGGAAGCAGAAGTGCCAGCGAGCATCCATGCTTCGGGCCGCCAGGAACCAGTGGATGCGCCGGCCGCACCGAAACGCGTACGCCATCGAGAGCAGTTGGCCGTCGCCTCTCACCTCCCGTATCAGCAGTCGCCCAGACTGGCTCATCACACGGGCAACGTCTTGGTGAAAGGCTCGGGCCCCTGGCCAGTCGTCGAAGTGGCCTCGATGCCCTTTCTCGGTCCACTGAGCCTGATGATACTCGATGAATCGCTCTATCGCCGTCTGAGCATCGCCGTCGGTCGCGGCATCGATGCCCACCAGCCCATGCTCGGACGACAGCCTCCGGCTTTCCTTGCGGATATTGTGCCGCTCACGATAGGAAAGACCCTTGAGGTACTCGTCGAACGAGCCGGGCAGATCGATCAGCGTGTGTGGATGCGGAACCTGCATTCGTTCAATATGTCCAACATGGCGGCCGGAACCCAGCAGCCGCACGAGCAGATCCGTGTGTGCGAAGTAACCGGGCAGACGCCCGAAGTGGATGAGATCCCACGCGTCGTCGCGAGTCACCTTCTCGATCAGCATGGCCAGGACTTTTTCCGCCCGGTCCCGGCGCAGCAGCAGGTTGACCGTGGTCGTGGAATGATCGCACCCCACAATTCGCAAGGCTCTCACTCGAAACGGCCCGGCGGCCAGCTCCTCGCGGAACAATGGGGCAACGCCGACCAGTTGACTGCCCTCAAAAAAAGCGTGAATCTCCAGCCGCCGCCGGCTGCCGTAGTGCTTCCACCACAAGGCGCACCAGTCGAAAGAGCCGAAGAAGTCTCCCTCCTCGCCAGCTAGGGCATCCCACGCCTCCCGAATTTCGCCGGCGGACTCGAAGCAGTCATAAACGCGGTGTTCCAGCGGCAAGCTCATATCCGGCACCGCATTACTCGATGAACCAAAGTCGTGGCCCTGGACGTTTACGTGGTTCTGTGCCGCGCCACGATTTGGATGAGTAGTTTCCGTTGGCGTGGTCACTCTACTTTCTCCACCCATTCCGTGCGCCAGAAGAAGAAGCACATCCGCTGGCAACCCTGCGTATCGGGATGCCCCGAGCCGTCGCAGTGGACGCCTTCGAGTAGAATAAGGTTCTTGCACTTGAGCATTTTCCACCGCCGCTCGTCGAAGAAGAGGTCCACGCGCTGGGCCACGCGGAACTCCTGACCGCAATAACGGGCCATCGGCAACAGAACGCCGCAGCCCTTGCAGGAGCCGTGCGCATCGAGGGTGCTCTCGATCTCTTTGAGCGACCGGACCCGGACGCGATCTCCGGTGTTGACTACAGCCGGAGGCGGAGCGTGGTCCGCCGGATCCGGCTTGTCGAACGGATGCTCCCAGGCTCGACGAATCCCCAGAACCCGACGCAACCGTCGAAAGAGGTTCCGAGTCCGCCGCCAGAGGTACCAGAACCAGGGTTCACGGCCACACTCCGTGTTGACCATCATCTGGCAGCCATCCTTCAGCTTGCTGTCAAGATCCCGAGTCATAGGAGCACCGTCGTACTCTCACCCCCAGCTGCGTGAGATTGGGCAAGAGGTGCCTGCTTTCCCGTCAAGGCCACCGCGTTGAGGAGTGTGCCGGTCCGCACCGGGCCATCACCTCTAGTGACCTCGACGGGCACTGATGAGGTAGGTCTCATTCCCAATTCCTCATTCACCATTCTTCATTCGCCGGCGTTGCGGTATGCAACGCTGGTGTGTTGACCTCGCTGGCCCGGCCTTATCGCCGCCCCACGGCTTGCTCGGCGAGCGTCACAGGAGCAAAGAGCAGCCTTTCAAGCGAGGGCGCCCACCCGTGCACCAGTTCCGACACATCGAGCATGACCCGATGCATCGATCGTGAGAGGCGATTGACGCGGCGGAGATTGTGCAAATACATGAACCGGAACACCTGCCGGATTCTCTTCTTGATCTGCGGGGGATAATGGAAGAAATCGGCATCCAGCACCGCACCACGGGCAAATACGCGCCTTTCAAAGAAGGAATGCCGTGCCAGACCTGGTGCGTCATAGTTCCTCTCTTCGCCCAGCCACCAATCGCGAAAACCATACTGGTCCTTGTATTGCTCGTAGATCTCAGTGCCGGGGAAGGGAATGAGCACCGAGGCGATGGCCGGATGGAAGCTTTCAACGTACGGAGACAAGTCCACCATCAGTTGTTGCGTGGCATCGATCTCGGCCGTGCCTTCCCAAGGGAAGCCGAGGATGAAAAAGACACAGGGCCGGATGCCCGCCTCGGCGGTCCAGGCTATGGCCTGTTTGACCATCTCGACCGTGTGCGGCTTGTGGATTCGTTTGAGCGTCTCGGGGCATCCGCTCTCCACCCCGTAGTCAACTCTGACACAGCCGGCCGCCGCGGCATCCCGCAGCAGATCCTGCGTGACCTGATCGATCCGAGTCATCATGCTCCAGGTCACCTTCAGGTCACTCTCCCGAAGGCCCGAGCACAGATCCCTGACGCGTTCCTTGTTGACGGTCATGGCATCATCGACAAAGTGAAAATGCCGCGTCCCGTACCGGTCGTAAACCTCCTTCATCTCCCGCAGAATGCTGTCGGCCGAGCGGAAACGAAAGCGCTTGCCGAACAGGTCCCCGGCACAATAGGCACACCGCGCCGGGCATCCCCGCGAAGTGAAGAGATTCGCGTGCAGAGCACCGCTGACCGCCCCGCCGTAATCCTCCGGGTTCACCAGATGCCTCGCCGGAAGCGGCAACGTATCCAGATCTGTGACCACCGGCCTCGGATCGGTCTGCCGAATGGCGCCGTCGTCATCCCGATAGACCCAGCCCAAGACCTCGTGCCGCGGGAGCCGGCCTATTAGCGACATCACCGCGTCGACGATGATGTTCTCACCTTCAGCGACCACGACAGCATCAAACCCATATGAAAGGGCTTCTTCCGGCAGGATGGTCGCGTGCGGCCCGCCCGCCAGAAGCCGCGCCCCTGTCTGCCTGAGCATGCCGGCAAGGCGGTAACTCTCACGGATGAGCGGCGTCAGGAGGGTCATACCGATCACCTGCGGCTTGAATTCCGATGCCAGACGGACAATCTCCTCGGAGTCTCGTTTGTTCGCGACCGCATTGGCATCCAGCAACCGCACTTCAATCCCGGCTTGCTCCAGGACGGCACCCAACATCATCAGGGCGGCCGGGCAACTCTCGTGCCTCTGGGAGCGGGATGGCGGATAGATCAACAGCACCCGAACAGGATCCTCACATTCCGACCTCTGCAACTTGTCAGACTTCGAACTCATGCTTCTCTCCCTCAGAAACCCGACAGAACAGCGGCAATACAACACTCAAAACAAGAGTAATGGTCAGCCGAGGACCATCCTCATCCAGAACCGGGCACGTGGCCCATCAGGTGGAATCGCAATGCGGTCATCGTCATCGGCCACTGCCGCTTCGCCGCGTCTGCAGGGCGCCTCCCACAAGCTGATCAACCTACCCCTCAAACCGGCATCCTGACACGACATTCATCGGGGAGCGCAACCGGAGTTCTTGTCTTAGACGTGATTTGCAGGCATCAGTGCTCATGCGATCCGCAAGTCCGCGAGCTATACCTCTGGCATACCAGGCCGACGGGGGACCTCACCCAAAACATGAAACCGAAGCGCCGCGATTGATAGTTGCCATTGCAGTCGAGCTGCTTCGGCAGTTTCGCCTCCTTTGGCTCTTGCGAGCATCAACAGCGGCAACCGAAAAAGGGAGGCGACCGAGAACATCAGGTTGGCGACGCGTCGCGTCCAGGCACCGGATTTCTTCTCCAGAAAAGCGAGCAGGCTTTGCCGCAGCATCACGTGAGTGTTGATTGCGGATTGTGAGGCGCTCGCGCCGCCGATATGTACGACCAGACCCTCGGGTGTGTACATGGTTTTCCAACCACGAAGCCCAAATCGCCAGCACCACTCGACGTCTTCTGAATACATGAAATACTCTTCGGCCAAGCCTCCCACTTGCTTCACTGCTTCAGCACGCACGAGCATGAAGCAGCCGGCGACCGCATCCACAACTCTCGGGGAGCGATAATCCCACCAGGTCAGACGCTGACGACCGAAGAACCTATTGCGGGGAAACAAGCGAGCCAATTGACTGAGTGAAATGCAGAGGTTCATGAGGCTGGGAAACATCATGCACGTGTGCTGAAGGCTGCCATCAGGCCAGACTATGCGGCAACCCACAACCGCTGCCTCGGGGTGGTTATCGGCGAATGACACCGATTTGGCTATGGCGTCATCCAGGATTCGTGTATCCGAGTTGAGCAGAAGTACATAACGGCCCCGGGCCAGGGTCATCGCCTGATTATTCGCTGCGGCAAAACCTCGATTCTCTGAATTGCAGAGCGCCCGCACATCGGGGAATTCCTGAGCCACCATTTCCGGCGAGCCATCCGAGGAATGATTATCCACCACAATGATTTCGATGCGAACGGTGTTCGATTGCTGAATGGACTTCAGGCAGTCACGCAGGAGCTCCCGTGTATTCCAGCTTATGATGATGACCGACACATCCACGTTCGCATGCAGTTCCACGGCAGTCAACCGAACGAATCCCCCTGCAATCTCGTCCACCACTCGCCTTCAAGGCGAGAAAGGAACGCATCGCCCCTCTGCAAGGCACGGAGAAGATCTTCACGTGCCGCGTGCACAACCGTATGAGCCCCACGGAGGACAAAAATGCACTCCTCGTCCGCCAGATCCCGCATGAGTCGCGACTCTGTATTCCCCAGAAGGGCGATACAACCCTTGTGATACGCGTCGGCTATCATGGCCGACAGTACGGCCTTCCTGGCACGCGGAGCCGCGCCGATCTGAAGGACGTGCGCCAGCCCGCCTTTGCGGCCATAATAAAGGTACCATCCAGCCTTGACCCCAAACCGGTCAGACACGATCTTGCCGTGCAATGGACCATGCTGCGTTTTTTCCCTCGCCCGCTCCGTCAGCCATCGAAAGCCGTTAGCATCATGGTCTGGGCGTAATGCGTAGTTCTGCGCAGTCTGGGTCAGCACAACCAGCAGTTGTTCATGGTCCCATTCGTATGCCGACCAGTCTGGCGACGGACCCTTTGGTTTGCGAGCGCGTACTCTTTCGGCGACAAGATCGATACATGAACAGGCGAGATAAGGCAGCCTCCCAAAGGGGAGGTGCGATGCCTTCCGTTCTGCAAGGTGCATGGCGAACTGAGCAGGACGCAGCACGCGAATCCACTGCAGGCTCGCGAGCATCAGGGTAACCCCGCCCGAAGCTTCCCACATTCGTCGTGAGATCTCGTTTGCTGTATCGCTGAACGCCAAATCCTGGGGGCCATCCAGGAAAGCCTTGACCAGCCTCGCCCCGGCGAAGGGATTCTTCAGATCACGGCGAACCATGAGGTTTCCGGCAACAGCGCCAAGCAAGGGCTCATCGAGGAATCTGAGCCGAAGCGGAAGGACACCCAGGAAACCCGCAATCATGCCGTCCCCGAGCTGATACACAAACGAATGCAGTCGGTCGTCATGATAGGGGTGCCTGAAGTATATTTCGTTAAAGTACTCCCGCAACAACGGCGGAGCTGGCGTCTCACGCTTGCGAAAAACGGATTCAAATAGGTCCGCAACCTGATCGAGGTCTTTCGTCGTGCAGTGACGTATGCACTCTGTCATATTGGGGTGTCGATCGGCTCCACCAGCATGGGCTGATCATCAAGCAACGTGGCCATGCGCTTCTTAGACACGATGTCACGGTATACGCGCTCAACCTGTTCGGACTTCAGATTGAGTGCCTCACTAACGTCCCTCGCCGACACACGATCGTTGTGCGCCTTCAGCAGGAGGTCCATTTGGCTGTAAGGCAGCGCAAAGTAGAATTCCTCCTGCGTCTGCGGCATGCTGTAGGTGTCAGTGCTCGGGGGCTGATTGCGGATTTCCTCGGGCAGGCCCAGAGACCGAGCCAGTGCGTATACCTGTGTCTTGTAAAGGTGGGCAATCGGCTTGAGGTCCGCCAGTCCGTCACCCCCGCGAACAAAGAAACCCAGGTCGTATTCCAGTCGGTTCGGCGTCCCCAGCACGGCATAGTTCAGCCGCTCGGCGTGGTGGTACTCCAGGAGTTTGCGCGTTCGCTGCTTCATGTTGGTCGCCGCCACGACCTGGAGATAGACGTCCAGCGGCATGCGCCGGCGCTCCTGCTGCCCGTCCGGCGACTCGACAATCAGATTGAAGTAGTTCAACCGGTCCTGGTCCAGCAGGTGCTCC
>CAZTQK010000048.1:0-22052 GCA_964615635.1 uncultured Planctomycetales bacterium | reverse complement strand
CGTTCGCGCCGCTGCTTTGCCCAGCGGCCGATCAGCCACGCGCCGGCAAGCCAAGCCGGAATCGCCGACTATGTGACTCCGCCGCTGCCAGGTCCCCGGGCCGTCGAGCCAACCAGTTGTGTATCTGAACGACCATAAAGACGCTCGCTTGGTCGTCAAATCCCAGGTACAGCCTCCCCTTAAATGGTTGTTGACACCTGCCTCCCCTTAATGATATGATAATGGCAGGGTGTTGTGGCACTCTGGCAAACCAGCGAGGAATACACCATGTCACGTTCTCACCTGACGATCGGCTCCATTTTCTTCTTGATGATGTTTGGACTCGTCTCGGGCTGCTCTCCGAATCTCCTGGACGACCCAGATGCAGATGGTGTTGGGAGGCCTATCGACGTTTGTGCAGACACGCCGGCGGGGGAGGTTGTTGACGGGAACGGCTGCGCCGCTTCGCAGTTGGATGGAGACAACGACGGGGTGAGCGACGCCGACGACCAATGCCCGGAGACGCCAACGGATGCATCGGTCGACGCGAACGGTTGTGCCGCCTCACAGTTGGACGCCGACAGCGATGGCGTGAGCGATGCAGATGATCAGTGTCCCGATACGGTCGCCGGGGCAACGGTCGATGCAAATGGCTGCGCCGCTTCGCAGCTGGATGGCGATAGCGACGGGGTGAGCGACGCTGACGATCAATGCCCGGAGACGCCGGCCGGGGCGACGATTGACGAGAACGGCTGCGCCGCCTCGCAGTTGGACGGCGATGGTGACGGCGTGAGCGATGCCGACGACCAGTGTCCAGACACGCCGGCCGGACAAGAGGTGAACAACGTCGGTTGCCGCAAGACCGCGGCGGATTCCGACGGAGACGGAGTACCTGATTCTCAAGACCTCTGCCCGGGCACGCCTGCGGGCACGGCGGTGGATGCCAACGGTTGCCCGAGCCAGTTGACGGTGAGCATTGAGGTGACGGCAAGCTGCGTGGCCGTGGTGTCCCTCAATGCGGTCGTCTCGAACGCAAATGGAGCAGTCACCTACTCGTGGCTCTTGACCCAGGTCGGCACGGCCGGCTCCCTGACGATCGCCAGCGCGGACACCCAGCAGACCTCAGCGACCTTCTCGTGTGATGCCGCAGGTTCTTTCACCGTCCAGGTGACCGTGACCGATACCGTCGGATCCGCCACCGCCACCACAACGATCAGCCCTCCCGAGTTGATGTGCGGATGTACAGACTTTACGCCCGACATCGATTACCTGGCAGGCACACAGAACAACGACATCTTCGACGGAACGCTGTTCTTCGATGGATCTGTCAATACGTGGGTCAACACGGTCAATGATTCTGACTGGGCCGACGGCCTTGCCGGCACGGACGTTGCCAATATCGAGCTCGAGGAAGGCACGAGCGTTGCCCCATCGCTTGCCTCGATCGAGATTGTGAATATCACGGTCACGGACGCCAACGGTTTGGGTGGCGGCGCGGTGACCTTTAGTGCCGGCAAGACAATTGGCATGACCATCGTGAACGCCGTCGACTGCAACGACACGCTGAACGTAGCTGACCTCAAAGCGATTCCCGCCCTTGGCATCAGCCACGGCGATCAGAGCGTGACTCTGGCCTTCGGGGCGGATATTGCGAGCGGTGCGGCCGATGCGATCGACATAACCCTGTCGCAGGTTTCCGGCGGGACGGTGACGATTCCAGGTGTCGAGTTCGCCAACATCGACTTGGCAGGCACGACGACAAACACGATTGACGCACTGAACATGGCGGATCTGACGAAGATCACGGTGACCGGCTCCCAGGATCTGACCATTACGAACCCCATTGCCGCGACAACATTTGACGAGCTCGATGCCGGGCTGATAACCGGCAGCATCACCATCACCTTCCCGGACGCGGCCAGTGATACCGTCTTGTTAGCGACCGGAACCGGTGACGATGACATCACCGCCGGCGCCGCGGCAGACGTCGTAACGGCCACGCTCGGCGCTGGTGATGACCGGCTGGCGTTAGGCGGCTTCACCGATGGCACCGACAGCGCGGACGGCGGGGCCGGCGCGGATACCATCGCCTTGCCCAATGCGGCCGCGACGGGGGTAACCTCTGCTCTTGCCGGCCTGACCAATTTCGAGATCCTCGAACTGACCGACGGCATCAGTGGCGACTTGACTTTGAGCCACTTCGGCTCGATCACCAAGCTTATTCTGACCGCGGCCATTGCGGGCGACTCTACGGTGACTGTGCCGAGCGGCATGGAGATCGTCGTCGAAGCCAGTGATGTTGGTGCGCACGCCTTGAGCATCACGAGCGGGCCTCTTGCATTCGACGCTCTGACGCTCTCTCTGGAGAATGGCGGAGCAGCCTTCGGTGACCTCGCGACGCTATCGCATATTGAGTCCCTCGCGATCAATTCGGGTGGAGCCGCTGCCAACACGCTGACAGGGCTGACCTTCGCGCCGTCTGCGGGTGTTCCGTACACCACGATTACGATCACCGGCGATCAGAACCTCACCCTCGGAACAGTGACCAAGGGCACGCCGATCGACGCCAGCGCGTTCACGGGCAATCTCAGCCTGACGCTCGCTCGGGCCGGCACGGTCACGGGCGGCAGCGGAGATGACACAATCGCCGGTTCGTCTTTTGGAGACAGCCTGATTGGCGGCGACGGTAACGATACACTTACCGGGGCAGCCAGCGCAGATGCGGTTAGCGGTGGGGCCGGCGAAGATACCATTATCGGGAGTGTCGGCAGTGACCTTCTGACTGGGGGTGCCGACGCGGATACTTTCGTGTTCGCCGGCGGAGACGTGGGCACCGTACCGTCTGACATGGAATACGATGTCATCTCGGACTGGGAGACAGCGTCGGACATCATCGACTTTGCTGCTGCTCTGACGATTGTCCAGAACACGGCCGGCGGTGCGGGTGTGGCTACGATCAGCGCCGAGGGTATTTGCGCTTTCGACGTGTCCGACAACACCTTGGCCGAGCGGATCATCGCGGCTGAGGCCGGCATCAGTGCCGGCGGCGATGCGGCGGCCGGTCAGTTCTGCGTGTTCCAGGTCAGCGGGGACAGCTACGTGTTCATCTCAGATGGCACGGATGGCATCGATGCGAACGACGTGTTGATCAAGCTGGCCAACGTGACCGGTCTGTCTGACACGACGCTGGCCGGTGGCAACCTGACCATTCAGTGATCGATCCCGGTTTGGCACGCTCAGCCCGGCGCGGGTCGAGCGGTCTCGAGTTGTCTCGGTTGTGGGTCATAGGTCGAATGACAGTCTGATGATTCGAGGAGGTGAGACTTCATGCTGCTCAATCACAGGAACGCGGGTGCAGGAGGTCGTGAGGTGTTCCCTTCCGGCTGGGCAACGCTGGTTCTGGCCGCAAGTCTCTCCGCTCTGACCGGGCCGATATGCTCGTTCATCGGCCCGCCGCCTGGGCCACTTGTGACTGTCATGGCCACACCGACGTCCGGCACCGATTCGGTGGCCGTGACGCTGACGGCAACCGCCACCGGCGGCACCGAACCCTACACCTATGCCTGGACGGCCAGCCCGGATACCACGATCACCGGGGCCGACAGCGCCAACGCGACGGCGACGGTGACCCAGACCACCACCTTCACCTGCACGGTGACCGACGCCGAGGGCAAGACTGACACGGACATCGCCACCGTGACGGTAACCACGGCGATCTCGGTCACAATCAGCGGCGAAAACACCGAATTCGGCGGCGGGGCCGTTCCGCTGACCGCCCTGGTGACCAACCAGAGCGGCGAGGTCACCTTCGTGTGGTTGCTGACCGGTGTCGGTACCGCGGGCAGCGCCACCCTGACTAACGCGACGAGCCAAATCGCCACCGCAACGTTCTCCACAGATGCCTACGGCGACTTCACCTTTGCGGTCACTGCAACCGATACTCGTGGGTCGGACACCGATACGATCACGATTACCGCGTATCCGGGGGGTACCTGCTGCCCCACCTGTTTCAGGATGGGTACTGACGATCTTTCGGGTACGCCCAGCGATGATATCTTCGATGGTGCCCTCTACTACAACATATTCATCGAGACGTGGGTCAACACGGTGAACGACTCCGACCAGGCCGACGGGCTTGACGGTGACGATGAGGCCAACATCGAGTTCGAGGAAGGCACCACCGTCAACCCGACATTGGCCAACATCGAGACCCTGAACATCACCGTCACGGATCGTAACGGCGCCGGCGGCGGCGCGGTGACTTTCAACGCCAGTAAGACGACTGGCATGACTGCCCTGAACGCCATGGACTGCAGCGACACGCTGAACGTGGTGAATCTGGCGGCCATTCCGAACGTAAGCATGACCAACAGCGGTCAAGACCTCACGCTGTCATTCGCGGACACAGCGGTCTCGGGCAGTAGCGATACTCTTGACCTGACTCTGTCATCCATGTCTGGAGGCACCTTCACCGCCCCGGCGACGATCGAGAATGTCAGTGTTGTCTCCGGCGGCTCTGCGGCCAACGTACTGACAGGTTTGGTCTTCACTCCGTCGACCGGCACGACCACCGTCGCCGTTGCCGTCACCGGCGCGAATGACCTGTCACTCGGCACCGTGACCAACGGCTCGCCGATCGACGCCGGCGTCTTCACCGGCAACCTGTTGCTGGCCCTGGCCCAAGCCGCAGTGGTAACGGGCGGTAGCGGCGATGACACGATCGTCGGCTCAGATGCGGCGGACAGCCTATCGGGTGGCGACGGTGCGGATATCATCACGGGAGGCTCGGGCGACGATGGTCTGGCCGGCGGTGCTGACGCCGACACGTTTGTTCTTGCGCAGACAGCCACGGACAACGGCGACGACACCATCAGCGATTTCACCGCGAGCGATGTACTGAACTTCTCGGCATTCGCGACCGGCGATGCTCCGGCCGGGACCGTGGAGGACACTTCGACAGGCGATCAAGCAGTGGCCGGCAACGATATCTGGATCGTCACGGATGCCGATGGCAACCTTGACACGGCTGCCGAGGTTGCCGCCCTCTTCGGCGGCGCAGGCAAACCGTTTGCAGCCGGCGTGGCTGACATGCACGTCGTTCTGCTGATCCAGGACAGCCAATCCGGCGGCAGCACGACAATCTGGTTCATCGCCGATGCAGACAGCAATACAACCGTTGCGGAGGGCGAGTGCGTTCGCGTAGCCACGCTCGGTGCGTTCAACGGCGCGATCGGCGACGCCAACGTTGCGGACTGACGCTCTTCAGCCCCCCATGAAAGGCTGCGGCTAGCCGACAACCAGTACCCCAGATCCGTCGATGCGGTCGGCCTTGAGGTCCTGCAGAGCGCGGTTGGCCTCCTCAAGAGGGTAGGTCGTGGTGTGCGGGCGAATCGGGATCCGTGCGGCCTCGGCCAATAGCGCCCGGCCGTCCTCACGTGTGTTGGCCGTCACCGAGCAAACGTTTTTCTCGTAAAACAGGTGCTCCTCGTACTGCATGGCGGGCACATCGGTCATGTAGATGCCCGCGAGGGCCAGCGTTCCACCCTTTTTCAGTGCGGCCAGCGCCGGGGGCACCAATTCGCCGGCCGGAGCAAAGATGATCGCGCTGTCGGCCTTGACCGGCACCTCGCGCGGATCCTCGCCGACCCACTCAGCTCCCATTTGCCGGGCCAGTTCGCGATGGCTCTCGCCGCGGGTAACCACGTACACCCGGCAGCCGCGGTGACGAGCAATCTGGATCACCACATGGGCCGACGAGCCAAACCCGTACAACGCCAGCGTGCCGCCATTCTGCACGGCCGACCGCTGCAGCGCCCGGTAGCCGATGATCCCGGCACACAGCAACGGGGCGGCCTGCACATCCTCGAACACGTCGGGGATCGCGTAGGCGAACGCCTCGGGCACGACCGCATACTCAGCGTAGCCGCCGTCAGCGTGATACCCCGTGAAGCGCTGCGACTCACAGAGGTTCTCATGATCCGTCCGACAGAAGTCACATCGTCCACACGTATGCCGCAGCCAGGCCACGCCAACCCTTTGCCCCGGCCTGAGCCGCCCGCATCCGGGAACCAGGGCATCCACCACGCCGACGATCTGATGACCGGGGACAATCGGCTGTTTGCGCGGCGGCAACTCACCTTCGATCACGTGCAGGTCAGTTCGGCAAATCGCACAGCAGCGAACCTTGATGCGGACTTCGCCCGCCTGCGGCGATGGCGTCGGCATATCGATCAGACGCAGCGGTGCGGTATCGATCGGCGCATTGTGTTCCAGCACCATGGCCTTCATGGAGACAGATTCCTTCGTTCGGATACAGGGCGTCAGGCCATCTTCCTGAGGACGGTGACCGCCTTGCGGGCGTCGGCTGCCTTGTCGAAAGCCAGATGAAAGACGCACTGCTTGGCGAGTGCGGCTCCCGAGAAGCCCCGCAGGTTGATCCCCTCCTTGGCCAGGGCCCTGGTAAACGCCGCGCCGAGCCCCTTCTTATCTGGACAGGCGATCCGGAGCGAATGCAGGCTCTTGCTCTTGGCGAAGCCGGCCTCCTTGGCGGCCTTGATTTGCTTCGCACCTTTGAGCGGGGTCACAAAGACCACACCGGTGCCGGGGATGCTCGACTCCCGCCGGGCGATGACGAACTCCAGGTTCGCACCCGCCCGGGCAAGATCCGCCAACTTGGCCGCCAAGCCGCCCGGCCGATCCTTCATGCCCGTGACCCATACGTCCTCATGAGAGATCTTCAGTTTCATGATATATCCTCCAGCAAGAGAGTTGACGGACACAGATCTAACAGCCGACGGCCGTTCCTGTCAATTGGTCTTTCTCCAACAGTAATTCAGCCCCGATGCCGTATTGTCGAGTTGGGGTCCATCGCCGCGCCGAAACATGGTATACTGATAGCACACCTCGATTGGAGGTCGAACCATGGGGACGGATGTCTGCATTACTGCCGCCTCGGTCACAATTTCGGCCATGTTGGCAGGAGGCATGCACATGGCACACGCCCAAGACACCAAGGCAATCGTCAGGCGGGCGCCGGTCTGCGCGGGGACCTGGTATCCCGGCGATGCCGACACACTGGCTGCACTGGTCGACAAATTGATGGACGAGGCCAAGCCACCGGCCATCAGCGGCAAACCGCTGGCGATCATCGCCCCGCACGCCGGTTACCGATACAGCGCCCCCGTGGCGGCGGTCGCCTACCGCTGTCTTCGAGGCCAATCGTACAAGCGAGCCATCGTGATGGCGTTTAGCCACCGGCGGGCGTCCACGTACCGCGGCGTGCATGTCGCTGACGACCTGGACGTCTACGACATGCCCGGCGGTGCCGTGCCGCTCGATCGAGAGACCATTGCCGCGCTCAAGAAGAACCCCGCATTCGTGTCGATTGCCGGGATGGATAGCGACGAGCATTCGCTCGAACTGCAATTGCCGTTCTTGCAGCGAACGATCAAGGACTTCAAGCTGATTCCGCTGTATGTGGGCCAGATGTCGGCAGCGGACTTCGCATTGGCGGCGCAGGCAATCATGCCGTGTCTCGACGCCGAGACTCTGCTGGTTGTCAGCAGCGATTTCACTCATTTCGGGCCGAACTATGGCTACGAGCCGTTCAAGGATGATGTGCCCAAGAAGCTGGCTGAACTGGCCGACCAGGCGGCCAAGCCTTTGCTTGCCTGTGACTTCGACGGCTTTGCCGAGCACATGAAGAAGACGGACGACACCATCTGTGGCTATGGGCCGATCATGCTGTTGTTGCGGGTTCTCTCGATGAAAGGCGGGGCCCAGGCGACGCGGGCGGCGTTCGACACCTCCGGCCGTATGACCGGCGAGCACACCAACAGCGTGACCTACCAGTCATTCGTCTTTACGCCGAGACCGCCGCTGTTTGAGGAAGCCCTTCGGCAGCAACTGCTCAAACTGGCCCGCGAGACGGTCACGGCGTATCTGAACGGCCGCGAACTGCCGAAAGCGGATCCTGCGACCATGCCGGCGCCGTTGCGCGAAAAGGGGGCGTGTTTCGTGACCCTTCAGAACCGTGGTGAGCTTCGGGGCTGCATCGGTAATACCGAGGCAATCGACCCGCTTTGCTCGGCCGTGATTCGCAACGCCGAGAGTGCCTGTCGAGACCCGCGGTTCACTCTTAACCCGGTCACGGCTGACGAAGTGCCCAAGCTTCACATCGAGATCAGCCGGCTCACGCCGATGCAGAGAATCCGAGACATCAAGGAGGTCATCATCGGGCGCCACGGCCTGCTGATTTCACTGCGAGGGCGGCGCGGGCTGCTCCTGCCGCAGGTGGCTTACGAACGAGGATGGACGCGCGAGCAGTTCCTGGGCGAGGTTTGTCGCAAGGCGGGCCTGCCCCTGGATTCATGGAAGCAGCCCGATGCGGAGCTATGCTCATTTGAGGCCGAGGTATTCGGGGAGGCCGAGACAACGAGCCACCCCGGGCAGACCGCCGCCACGAAGCCGGGGTGAATCAGCAATGCCCAAGCACACAACCAGAAGGTACTTCCTGACCCAAGCCGGAGCAGCAACCGCGGCCGCGATGGGCTTTCACCAGACGTGGTCCATCGCGGCCGAGTCGACCGGCGAAGCGACACGCCCTGCCGGGGGGGCCTCCGCCCGAGTGGTCATCGCACGCGACGAAGCGCTCGCGAAAGGCCAAGTCGGCGCGCACGTCGATCTGCTGATGAAGATGCTCGATGCGGCCGTGCAGAAGGCCACCCGCACCGAGTCGGCGCAGCGGGCGTGGTCGAGCCTGTTCTCGCCTCGTGACAAGATCGGTATTAAGGTCAACACGCTGGGCCTGCCCACCCAACCAGCGGTTGTCGACGCGATTGTCGCCGGACTGCGCCGAGCCGACATCCCGGCCGGGAATATCATCATCTGGGACCGCTTCGACGTGGAGCTGCTCGCCGCCGGATACAAACTGGCCAAGTCCGCCGGCGCGGTGCAGTGCAAGGGTACCGACGCTGACCGCTATGGCAGCGGCTATCAGGAACGCGTTGAGAGCAGCGGGCAGATCGGTTCCTGCTTCTCGCGGATCCTTGCGGAGGAGGTGACCGCGCTGATTTGCGTGCCGGTGCTCAAGGACCACAATCTGGCGGGCGTCTCGTTGGGTCTGAAGAACTTCTTCGGTGCGATTCACAACCCCAACAAGTACCACGATCACAATTGCGATCCGTACATTGTGGACGTCGTCTCACACCGGTTCATCCGACCAAAGTGGAAGCTCACGGTCTGCGACGCGACGCGAGGCCAGTATCAAGGCGGCCCGACGCGCAACCCGGAATACGCCTGGCCGTTCGGCGGGCTGATTGTCGGGACCGATGTCGTGGCAGTCGATGCCGTGGCGGCGGACCTGTTGGCCGGGCAGCGAAAGGCCAAGGGTCTCAAGCCGCTGGAGCGGGATCAGCGTCCGACCAAGCACATTGCCACGGCCGCCGCGAGCGGCCTGGGCACCGCCGATCTGGCGAAGATCGAGCGGATCGAGCTCTGAGATGGACAACCTCGACAACGTATTCGGGCATCCGAACCGGCGCGAGCTTCTGAAATGGGGCGCGGCCTGCGGGGCGGTGTGCGCCGGCGGACTGCGGCCTTGCATCGCTCAGGACGTCGCCGGAACGAGCGAACTGGAAGGCCCGAGGCTCAAGGGCATCATTCGCCATCCGGCTCGGCACTGGGAGAAGCTGGAGGACAATAAGGTCAAGTGCTTGTTGTGCCCGCGAGAGTGTGAGGTGGCCGACGTCGAGCGAGGATACTGCGGCGTTCGAGAGAATCAGGGCGGACAGTATCAAACGCTGGTCTACGGGGCCCTGTGCTCGGCCAACCTCGACCCGATCGAAAAGAAGCCGCTGTTTCACTACCTGCCGGGGACGACCGCCTTCTCGGTCGCGACGGCCGGCTGCAACATCGAGTGCAAGTTCTGCCAGAACTGGCAGATCAGCCAATTTCGCCCCGAGCAGGTCGAGAGCGTCGACGTCCCGCCCGAGAAACTTGTGGCCGTGTGCAAGGCCCGGTCGAGTCCGACCATCGCGTACACCTATTCCGAGCCGGTGGTCTTTTACGAGTACGTCTACGACTCGGCCGAGCAGGCCCGCAAAGCCGGCATCGGCAGCGTGTTCATCTCAAACGGGTTCATCCAGGAAAAGCCCCTTCGCGAGCTGTGCACCCAACTGACCGGTGTGAAGATCGATCTGAAGGCGTTCACCGAGAAGTTTTACAGCGAGCACTGCGCCGGGCGGTTGGCCCCGGTCCTCAAAACGCTCGAGGTGCTCAAGGACACGGGCATCTGGTTCGAGCTGGTCATCCTGATCATCCCGACGCTTAACGACTCGCCGGATGAGATCAAGGAGATGAGCCGCTGGGTCGTCCGGCAGCTCGGCCCCGACGTGCCGATGCACTTCACGCGATTCCACCCGACCTACCGCGTGACCAACCTGCCACCAACGCCGGTTTCGACGCTTGAACGCTGCCGCCAGGTCGCCCTCGACGCCGGCGTGCATTACGTTTACGCGGGCAACGTGCCCATGCACAAAGGTGAGAACACCTACTGCCATAAGTGCCAGGCCGAGCTGATCCGGCGGGTGGGTTTCCGAATCGCGTCTAATCGGATCGAGGACGGCAAGTGCCCCAAGTGCGGCACGGCCATCCCCGGTGTCTGGTCGCAAGCCCAAGCCCTGGCGTTCAAGCCGAAACCACAGACGAAGCCTGTGTGATATCAAGCCCCTGGCGTTCGCTAAATGAAAACGCAGAGACAATCATAATGTGGGACCGGCATCTTGCCGGTCATCGACGGGCTGGAAACCCGTCCCACACTGTGAAGGATCCTGCGTTCCTTCCTAGCGTTGCCGCTCCTCGCTTCATATACTGACGCGGATGAGCAAGGTCTTGTTTTCACGGCGGCGATTCATGCAATACGGCTTTGCCGGGGGTGCGACTTTGCTGGCCACTGGCATGAGCGAAGGCGCGGGCGATTCTCCCTCATTCCGTTTTGTCCAGGTCAACGACCTGCACGTACAAGCCGACGATCTGCCTGGCCAACCGCCGCGGAGGAGCTACCGCCGGGCCAACGAGAAGGCCCGCTGGCTGGTCGATGCAATTGACCGGCAGGTTTTCGGCCCGGTCCCGGATTTCGTCGTCGGCGTCGGAGACCTCATCCACGGTGGATCGTTGGATTGCCTGGGTCCGGACCTGAAAAAGCTACGAGAGATTCTCAAGCCGTTGAAATGTCCCTTCTATCCCGTCGTCGGCAACCACGAGGTTGTTCAGCAGGAGCGATCAGCGGAGCATCTTAAGCCCTACATCGACGCCTTCGGCAAGGATCGCGTGGGATACACCTTCACCGCCGGGGGCGTGCTGTTCGTGGCTCTCAACAACAGCGGAGCGGGCGCTCTCAAGTTCGCCAAAGAGCGCAACGAATGGCTCAGCGAGGTCCTCCGAGCGAATCGAGACCGCCCGAAGATCATTCTCTGCCATATTCCTTTGGTTCCCCTGCGCGACCAGGCGACGCTGGCCCGGAGCTTCGGTTTTGTCAGCTACTACGATCCAGACCCTGGTACACTCGAGCTGGTCAACCACCACTCCGAAACCGTGATCGCGGTGCTTTCGGGTCACCTGCATCTGACCGGCATGAAAATGCGGGGCGGCATCTGTCATTTCTCACTCTCGGGTACGGCCTCGTACCCTTCGGACGGCGCCGCCGTTTTTGAGGTGTTCACCGATCGGATCACCGTTGCCGTCAAGCAACTGCCCGAGGACCTCGCTCGATCGGCGCCGAGCATCCACGGCAAGCCGCGTCACGAACAGGATTACGTGGATGCCGAGCACGACTCGGCGGAGAAGTATCAGTGCGGTGTTGCTGCTGAACGAGACTTCACCATCCCGCTGACCGAACGCAAACGTTCCAGAACCTGAAGGGCCCCATCATTTAGACATGCCTGGGCAAGCATACCCAAGCAGGCAAGCCGACACCACCTTCATTCCGGCCAGCAAGAGCGCCGCGGTGACGATCCCGAACACAGGCACCAGCAGAATCCCGGTCGCCAGTGCCCCAACACAGGCGCCGGCATGGTCGGCACCGACGATGGCACTGGCCGTGGCCTTTGGACGGCCGGAGACCGTCTGATGAAGGCCGCTGCCCAAGGCAAAGGCGGCACCGCCCAGTATCCCGGTCAGCAGGACGAGGGTCAGAATGGTAGCCTGAACCAGCACCAGCGACGTCGGTGAGGTCTGCAGCCGGCCGAGAATCGGCAGCAGCAAAGGTGCGAACGCCGCCAGAACGGCGAGCAACAGGTCAACAGTGATCAGTCGCCGCCGCTGTGAAGCATGCACCGGCAGGCAGGCCCCTCGATCGGAACTCAGGATTGGTGCCGCCCGTGGCACCCGACGACCGGCCCATACGCAGCCGATCACCAGCCCGCCCATGAATACCGCGACGATCCAGCCGATCCACTGGTACACGTACCCGTAGAGGTTCTGGAACGCGAACAGCCAGACAATGCTCAGCGACATGGTGGCAAATCCGGTGCTGCCGACCGAGAAGATGACCACGCCTTCACTGACTGACCGGCCGAGAGCTCTATACGAGAGCAGGGTTGCCAGCGCCGCCCCGGCCAGCACCGCAGCGATTTGCCACCACCTCAGACCGAGCAGCGGCTCGATGAACCGGCGCGAGTGGGCGGCGGTCATTTTCTCCCAGAGCGCCAGCCGGTTCATGTAGACGATCGGGCGCAGGTCGGTGCTCACCGCAGCCCCGACGGCCGCATCAAGTTCCGTCGCCCGCTGACGGACCTTCTCGGCGGCGAACCAGTCGACCGCGCCGCTAAACCACGCTGGATCGAACCCGTCGGCCTTGATGTGCCGCTGCTGATAACGCCCGGTCAGTTGAACCGGGTCCGTCGAAACCAAGTCTTTCTGTGTAGCCGCGAGGATGTGTGCCGGATCACCCCAGCCGACAGCCACTTCGGGGAAGCCCGTCGCGATCGTGTTCCGCACGCCGGCCAGGTAACGAGCCGACTCGGACGAAAGCCGCGCCTGGCTGGCGGCGGCCGTCAAACATAGAACCGACCGGTCGCTCATACTCCGCCTGAGTTCATCGACGAACTCACGGGTGTAGAACCGAGCCCGCAGCGCGGAAGTCGGCTCGGGCAGGCGGGCAATGACCAGATCAAAGCGGTCTCGCTGCGTTTTGACGAACAAACGGCCGTCGACGTGGTGCACGGTCACTCGCGGATCCTGCAATGCCGTCCGGTCCTGCTCCGGCAGCAGCGGCAGGATCAAATCGATCTGTTTCGGGTCGGGCTCGACACAATCGACCGCCTCGACCGCATGCTTCAGGATCTCGGCCAGCAGCCCTTCCGCTGCCCCGCCCAGCAGCAATACCCGCCGCGGATTCGGATGCTGGCACATCCAGAAGTGCGCCAGCGGCACGAAAGTGAACGGGTCGGGGAAACTGGCGGCAATCTGGCCGTCGCAATACAGCGTGTACTGCTCGGCCATCCGGCCGACCGCAAGGTTCTGATACCGAGACTCCGCCTCGGCGACCAGTTCGCATTTGGGCGACAGACCCCGCCATCGACTTTGCACGAGAAACCGATTGATCGCAGGGCCGGCAAGACACGCCGCCAATGCCGCCACGGCCGCAAACCCCGCCACAACGACAACGCTCATCCGTTGGGATCCGGCGCGAACCAGCAGCATGGCCAGTGCCACACCAGTGACCGCGATGCAGATCAGCACCGTTTGAATCGGAGTCAGATGCTCGACGGCCCAGAAGGTGAACAGCGCCCCTCCGAGCAGGCTGCCGGCGGATTCGAGGGCGTAGACACGATTGATGGAAATGCCGCCGCCGGTGGCACTGTCCCTGTCACCGATCGCACTCGCCAGCGGGAAAGCCATCCCGACCATGAGGCCGCAGGGCAATACCAGCAAGACCGCGACGATCACCAACGTCCCAAGGGAAAGCAGTTCACCTGGGCCGAGGTCGCACGCCGCCCGCGCCTCGCGGAAACCCCAGATGCTCGCGCAAGCCAGGATGCCCAGCAGCAGCAACGCGATCGTCAGGCGACGCTCCGCCCGAACGGCCCGGCGGGCCAGTCGGCCGCCGATCCACGCGCCAGCCGCGACGCCGGACAGCCACGCGCACAGCAGGATCCCCCAGACAAGCTCGCTGCCGGACATGAGCACCATTGCTTCGCGCAGCAGCAGCGACTGGGTCACGATTGCCTGAACGCCCCAGGCCAGCGCCACGATCCACAAGGCACGCCGGCCGGCTGACGGACACGAGGCGGTGGGGTCATGGATCGCCATGAACTGTATTGTACTCGCGGTGAATGGAGAATTGTGAATGGAGAGTCGAGAATCCGCAACTCCCAACACGCAATTCTCAACTCCTCATTCCCACTTGGCTACTTGGTTGGCGCGAAGGGCCTTGTTGCCCAGATGGGCTGCGGCGGCGACACTGACACCGGCCTCGGCCGGAGCATTCGGCTTCTTGCGGCTGCGGATGCACTCGATCCAGTTGGCCATGTGCAGCAGCTCGGCATCGGGCTGCTTGTAGAAATCGGCCCCGCGACCGCCCTCCCCGATGATCAGCTCCTCGTACTCTCCCTTCTTGCCCGGTTCGGGATGCACCTCGTAGCGGCCGCGATCCAGGTACAACGTCGCCTCCCTGCCCATCATCTCGATCATGGCTCGATTCCGGGCGTTGAGGAAGGTGCCCTCGAAGTAGACTTGCACCTGTTGGTCGGGATATCGCAGGAAGGTCTGAATCGTATCGGGCATCTCCCACAGGCCCTTAACCGCGAATTGATCGCCGATGGTCGTGGCCTCGGCCGGGTGATCGAGGTCGAGGAACCAGTGGACCACGTCCAGCCAGTGTACCATCAGGTCGGTCAGCATGCCGTTGCCGAAATCCCAGAACCATCGCCAATGCCGGAACCTGTACTCGTCGAACGGCTGGTCGGGTGCAGAGCCGAGGAACCGCTTCCAGTCAACGGTCTTCGGATCGATCCCCAGCTTGCGCGACCCGCCTATGGCGGCGTTGCGGTTCCACGTCAGATGCACCTTGTGGACCTTGCCGCACCGGCCGCTCTTGTACACTTCATAAGCCTTCAGCATGTGCGGCATGCTCCGTTGCTGCATACCGACCTGCACGATGCGCTGATGCTTGTTCTGGGCCTCGATGACCGCCGGTCCTTCCGCGATCGAGTGTGTCAGGGGTTTCTCGACGTAGACGTCCTTGCCGGCCGCACAGGCGTCGACCGTCATCGGCACGTGCCAGTGATCCGGGCTGGCAATGATGACCGCGTCAATGTCCTTGCGAGCGAGAACTTCGTGATAATCCTTGGTGATGAGAGCCTGCGGCTCGGCAAAAGGCTTGGTCTGCTCGATGTGCTGGTCCCACACATCGCACACGGCGATAAGCCGCAAGCCGGGAATCTGCTTGAACGCGGGCATCAACTGGCGGAACCGTCCGCCGCAGCCAAGTCCGCCCACGTTCAACGTCTCGTTAGCCGGGTATCCGTAGACTGCTTTTTGTCGGCCGGCAGTCAGCAAGCCCGCGGCGGTCGCGCCCATCACACCCAGCATCTCCCGTCGGTTCATCGCGCTCTCCTCTTGTTCGGCGCATCCGTGTGAACCAGCTCAAAGCAGGTTTTTCTGTTCTGCATGCGAGCCGGTGAAATACGCATTCCTTAGGCAACATGCTTACCCGACGGCAGCATGGGGTGCAATCCCTCGCAGGAAACGGACAGGTACGGCGCGGGCCGATGATTGGGGCAGGCAACGATGATCGAATCGGTCAGTCTGCACAGTTCGGGTCGGCGCGAACGGCCCCGCTGAAGCATCTTTGCATGAGGCCGAAGTCCGCCTGGTCTACGTCGTTGTCAGTGTTGATGTCCGCCTCTTCACAACCTGCGGCGGGGGGGCCATTTCCCGGCCCGGTCATGCAGCCGGAAAACAGGGTAAGGTCCTGACTGTTCACGTACCCATCGTGATTGAGGTCCCCCGGAATCGGAGGGGGGCTGACAGTGAGAGTCACCGTGATAGTCTGCGCTGGGTTTGTCGCCAGGCTGCTGCTGACGGTGATAGTGCCGGTACGCACGCCGGCCGGGAGGTTGGAGCTCAGATATCTCACCGTAATCGAGTCCGTTTCACCTGCAGAACTGCCATATGCGGGGTCCACGCTCAACCAGCTACCGGTACTGGAGGCCAAGATATCATAAGGCATCTTTCCCGTCCCCGTGTTGCGGACCGTGAAGGTCTGGCTTGCCGCATCTTGGCCCTCGGTAACTGTCTGGGACAACGAGACGGGCGACACGGTGATGACGGCGGTCGCCGTGATGACCATAGCCTGCAACTGAGCCATCGTGCCGTTGAATACGTCAAGGTCAATGTCGCCCGGAAATCCCGGGACCGGGCCACCGCAGTATTGCCAGAACGTCCAAGTGGACCAGGGCCACGTGCTCGCGACGGAGCCGTTGCTGAGGCGCGGCACGTCAGTATGAACATCCGCGGGGCAGCTCCATCTGGCGAACACCAGGGGGTGCGAGGTGTCGATCGCGTAGAGGTAGTTGCGGGCCCAGGTGTAGTTGCAGTAGACCATGGAACTCACGCCGGTCCGATCGCTGACGTAGTCCATCCACTGGTTGGCCCAGTCGGAATGGTTGTCGGCCCCAACCGGACCTGAGGTGTCCCCTTCCATATCGAGCATGGGAGGCAGGTAGCCGGGGGTGATGTAGGGACGGGCATAGGCGAGAAAGAATTCGGCCTCGACCGAGGGACTGCGCAAGTCCGGCCTGGCATAATGGTAGGCGCCTGCGAGCATGCCGGCGCTGCGCGCAAACGCAATGTTATCCTGGAAATATGGGTCCGGGCTGCCGTGAGCCTCCGACTCACCAATGGTACTGTAGTGAGTGGCACGAATGAAAGCGAAGACGCGGCCGGATGCGTAAGCGTCGTTCCAATCCTGCTGCGAGCGAACACCCTGCCAGTAAGAAACGTCGATCCCGAGAGGCCGCACCGCGAGGGCAGGATTGAACGCCATGGCCGGTGCAACAAGGACGGCAACCGCGAATAGGTACAGACGTTTTCCGGACGGCGTGGACCAAGCCGCGCTTCTCATGAACACCTCCAGGTGCCGGTTCCCGCATGATTTCGCCCGGCCACGTCACCGGACCTCATTCCGCTGATTGTACCGCATCTCCCCCCCGTCGCGTCCACCCCGTTTTCGGGTCTCTCGCGACCTTCGGGACCGGAGGAGAACTCCGCAGTTGCGTGCGAGGAGAGTTTTCGGACCTGCCTTTTGTGTCGGCATATGGCATGCCCTTCAAGTATGACGGTAGGGGGCCGTGCAACGGGCTCGTCGCGCCATCCAGATCGTCTCGAAAGCACGGCGCGTCGACCGGTGCTGACAACCCTCGGCTTACCAGCATTGTCAGAAGTTCTGGACCTTTGGCCTGTGCTGGAATGTGCCCCCCGAGCGGTTCGGGCTCAATGGCACATATTCGCGAGTCTGCGGCTCTTTTGTGGTCCCGCTCTCCGAGGACCCTAGCATAAGGCATCCGCCGGGAACGTCGATCGTTTCCAGGGCACGGGAGAGAGAAGGTAGTCTACTTTGGGAGAGAGAGTCATGAGACGCGCACGACATCTGTTTCTGTTCAGTGGCCTGACAGTGGTTGCATGGCCCTGGATCGCTCTCGGTGCTGTGCCGGGAGTCGAGACCTTCGACGCCGATACGGCCGGCTTTGTGCCGAACACCACCTCGTCGGTTGTCGTGCATGCAGCCGGCGGAGGCAATCCCGACGGCCATATCCAGACTCGCAAGGATCTCACCCCGCCGGTCTATGACATCGGCGCGCTGACCACCGATCCGGACTTCACGGGCAATTACGCCGCCGCGGGCATCGGACAGGTTTCGGTCGATCTGAACTTCATGACCGACAACATCACCTCGGCCTGGGTTCGTTTCAGGCCCGGTGTCGCGGAAAACGGCTGGCGATACCCGTTGACGAACAGCTTCCCAACCAATGTCTGGAATACCTACGCAGTGAACTTCAATCCGGCCTGGACGGATCTGCAGGCACAGGCGGCCGGATGGCTCACCGACAAGGATATCGATCCTCTGACCGATCCGAGTCCGCCATTCGCGACAGTCATGGCAAACGTCTTCTCCGCCGAGGTCCGCCTGGCCAGCGAAGGCAGCACCGTCGCAGGGATCGACAACTTCGCCATCGCCGTACCGGAACCCGGAATGATCGGTCTGCTGGCCGTCGGCATCGCAGCCATGCTGCGGCGACGCGTCTGAACTGCCCCCCCCCAAACCAACAGACGTGGTTTCCTGGCTCCTGGTCCCGACGTAGGAAGCCATCTTTCTCTTCTCTGGAGCTGACAACAACGGCGTCCCGCAGGACGTTGCCGACGAATCCTTAGAATCGACCGCGACCGGACAAGCGACTGTAAGTGGCGCTATTGGCGAGGCTTGTGAGCTGCTGTCAACTGCCGGTCAATCGTTCCCCAGAGGGCTCGAACCTCTAACCTTCAGCTCCGGAGGCTGACGCTCTATCCAATTGAGCTAGGGGAACAAATACTTCTTTTTGTGTCACTCGCTAGGCCTCTGGCACGGCCGGTCCATCGGCTCCGCAAGTGCCTTCAGGCAAACAAGATGGTACCGCGCCGGGCCGGTTTCCACAACATGGTCCGCGGCAGAGGGACGATGGGCGCGGGGCGGGGGAGGGCGGATAGGTCCGTGCAAGATGGCCTCCCGGCGAGGGCGAGCGGCGGGGGCGCGATGCCGTCACGCCTGCGGCTGCTTCCGTGAGCGAACGCAGGCCTTTGTCAGCAACGAAGAAAAGGGACGATACGCAGGAATATGCGACGGCGTGGGCAACCGTTATCCCTGCCCAAACTGCCCGAAACTCCTTGTCTGTTCAATCCCTATAGCGTGCCCCGAGGCCTTTCGCAAGTGTGCGCGTTTGTACGCAAACGTAAGCACTTACGTCGTCCCAAGGTCGCAGAAACCGTAGACCCGTATGAATTGTCACGGACGGCCGCGGGGGTGTGGATCCGCGGAGAGGGGGGATACAGGGGACGCCCTCTCGTGGCGATTTCAGGATGTCTTTTCCGTCTGCACACAAAGCCTTGATTCTGCAGCGGTGTACGTGACCGCCGCTCCTCGCCTCGCGGTTCCATCACAGCCCTCGATAAAGCGCAAACCCGCTTCGCGATGTGCGCAAACCGTGCACAAGACCGAATGAGCCAAGAGCCAACTGTGCGGCGGATGCGTGCCTCCGTTGTGGTGCAATCAGGTGCAAAGACTGACAGATGGCGGACCGATGCATTCCATCGAGCGTAGTGGACGCCGCTGTGCCCTGCCGTCCGATGTCCGCCAGTGGCTTAGGGACAACTCAAAATGCTCGGTGCCTCGCTCACGGAAAGCATCGGCAACGCGGATCAAGATGGCGGAGGTGGACCCGGCCTTGCGAGAGTTCTTTAATTGATCCTCCCCTCAAGCCCTGAAGACGCCATGGAAACCGGCAACACCCGGGTCGCACCAGATCGATCCGTGCCGACTCCCCTGAACAAGGTGGCACCAGCGTTGACCCGTCGCGAGGCATCTCTGCCTGCAACGCCAAACGCCGTGACGTTCGTCAGTAGGTCAACCGGATTCGCATCGCTCCGAGATGTGACGACAGACTCACCGTATCGTGCGCAGACGCGGCGGCCGGTTCCCCGTTCACGGTCGCTCCAGTCAGACGTCGGCCCGTGGGATGGCGAAGCCGAATCGCGATTGACGCCGGCGGCCGGACAACGGGCGGATCAAGCTGAATACGGATCTCGCCGGCATCGTCGGCGGACTCGATCGTAAACGATACCGGCCCGAAGGCGGTGGCGGCGTTGCGAACCTCGATACGTTTGCCGGCCTCCAGCCATGCCTGGGGAATCGCGTGTCCGATGAACAGCCGTTCACCCTCTTCGCGCAGCAACATCATCCTCAGGAGGCGGAGCTGCTGAGTGCCCGAGTAGAGATGCGGTGTTGTCGGTGTCGGCTCACCGGTCATGATCTGCGTGACCTCCACGCCACAATACGTGTCGCGCCCCATACCGTAGGCCAACGTTGCGTAGAAGCCCAGCAGCACGCGGCGAACATCATCCCGCCGCAGACAGTTCAACCAGTAGCCGTACGTGTATGCATGGTCGACGCCGTCGTCGAATTCGCACATGCCCATGATCAAGCCCCGGCGCCGCTCGAGGGCGTCGACGACCCAACGGGCGCGCTCATCGGCCGCGGGCAGGAACTCGCTCTCCAGGAACATCGACGCGACCAGCCCGTAGTAGCCGCCTCCTTTGTAGTTCGTGCTCTTGAGCAGACGGTGCGTTTCAGGCTCCATCGGCAACAGTCTCATCCCGTCGCGTTCGAAAGCCGCGGCGTCCATGGAACGCAGAATATCGCTGCGGTACGTGGTTGCCTCAGTGGTGAGCCGTCGGGCTTCGTTCTTCATGCCGATCGCCTGCAGCGCCGTGGCCGTATGCTCCAGACCGATGCAGCAGTAGGCGTCGGCGTAGTAGTTCACCGTCCGGTCCTGATAGTCCGCATAAGGCGTGAAGCGGATCAGGCCGTCGGTCACGGGTTTCGGGTCCGCCGTGGTGGTCGTCGACAGACGGCGCTGGGCGATAATCCAATCACACATTTTCAGCATCGGCGGGGCCATCTTACGCAGCCACGCGTCGTCGCCGGTCATTCGATGATGCGCACACAAGGCGAAGAGCAGGGCCCCATGGTCCGGCAGGCCGTAGTTCACGAAGAAGAGACCGTCGGGCCGCAGGAACGTCAATAGTGATTCGAGATATCGGCGAGAATCTTCGTGGCGCCCCCACAGATCGAGGGCGTGGCAGTACAGCGCGGCGGAGTAGCCGTAGACCTGCTCGTAAAAGCCGGCGCCGTCGTGCGGCTCATACACCTTGCCTTTCTTGTCCACGTCGAGGTAGTTGTACACCAGCCACGCTCGACAGGCGTCATTGACTCTCGCTTCCGGGGTATGGACGACCATGCCCGAGTTCACGATCGCGGCCCAGCTTCGCTTGACCTCGTCCAGGCGATGCTCGAATTCGCCGGCATCAACCTCGGACGCCGAGGCCGCCTGCAGCGGGAGCGCGATCTTGAAGCAGACCTCGGCCGTGCCGCGGCCGGCAACGCGGAGCCTCTTTCGCAGCGGTGCCTTCACGACGGTATCTGGCGCGAAACGCAGGGCGATATCCAGGTCTCCTTCCTGATCGACTTGGTTCGAGATATGCAGGCAGCAATAGGCGTAGAGCTCCTTCTCGGGGCTCATGGCCTCGGACCAGCCGAAGACCGTCTCCTCATACGCGAACTGCTCGTGTTTCCAAGCGGCAAGCACGATGGGAAGGTAACCCTGCAGCAGGCGCTTCGTGCACCCGCCTGCCCCGAACCGCACCGGCGGCACCGCCACCTCGAAATACGCGACGGTGCCCGTCTGCTCCCATGTCTGTGTCTCGTCGGGAATCTGGATCGTGCCATCGTATTCGACACCGATCTCATACCGGTGGTCCTTGACGCCGACAGCCTCGCGCGGCTTCGACAGTGCGGGAAGCACGCCGGCAACAGCGTCGTGCGCGGGTTCGGCCGGTCGGCTCAGAATCTCCGCGCCGAGCGGATCCTGGTCCTTGTGCTCCTGAGCACGGCGCTCGTCCGGCATGATGATCATTCGAACAGGCTCGGTCCTGGTTACGACAACATCGCGGACGAATGACGTTGCGAACGGTCCCCGCTCACCGTAGTCCGCATCGAGATCGGGCTGCGTGGCATCAAGCCCGAATCCTTTGCCGATCACCAGCAGCATCGGCGGTCCGGCCATGCTTGCGGGCCTTTGCACGAAGAGTTCGGTTTTCCAGGTCTTGCCGTCCGTGCTCGAAAGGAACCGGATGCAGTCGGTGCCGAGCTCAATCGCGACCGGGTGCCACACCGAGAAGCGGCATCGCGTCAGATCGTGCTCATCTCGCTGCCCACCGGACGGTAAGCAGGCGTAGTCGCGTCCGTGGCCTCTCTGGTTGAT
>CAZTQK010000047.1:0-22396 GCA_964615635.1 uncultured Planctomycetales bacterium | reverse complement strand
GGTGCGGGTGACCTTCTCGGGGTTGCAGGATGGCGAAGTCACCGTGCTGCACGACAGCCGCACGCTTCAAGCGGTTGACGGCTCGTTCACTGATCCCTTTGCCCCGCCCGACGTACACATCTATCGGGCCTTGCGAGTGATGCCGTCGGCGTCAGGACCTGCGCCCCGCTGATAAACCACCGCCGAGACAGGCGGTCGCGGGTATTGAGGATGTCTGACCCTGCCAAGCGACGGTACGTGAAGACGAGAGGTATCCGCTATCGGGCATAGTAGGACCAGTTGCACTTGGGGCAGCGGCCCGGTTTGCCATCCGGCAGCCGTTTCGCGAACAGGGTGCTATCCTTGGGGCAGGCAACGGCGGGTACCGCCGCAAACTTGCCGCACGACGGGCAGCGGAATAGAACCATCCCACCGGCGTCCCGCTGAGTGTCAGGGGCCTTGATTCCACCTTCGTGAGAGAGCTTCTCGTAGCCGGCCGGGGTCAAGTTGAAGAGGTGGTTGCATTCGGTGCAGATGTAAGGCATGGCCGATTCGGGCGTGTCCGGCTGTTTCTCTTCTCGGTTTTTCCAGGTGACGGCGACTGCAACGATGACCAGGGCCGCCATGGCCGCGATCAGACCGATGGTTCTCCGTTTGCTTGATGGCTCCGATTCTTCGGTACGACGGCTCTTCATGTCGATGTCCTCTTTCGGCCGGTTCCCTGATCGCACGCGGTGATCACGCCCTCAGCGCTGCGGCCACCAAGGGATGTTGCCCGAAGGTAGGTGCCGGCGCGAAGCCTGCAACGCTCAGGTTACTCGGCGCCGTAGTTGAGATGCGAAATCCATTCGCTCGTGCCATGAACGCAGGCTTTCGGGTTTGCCTGCAGTTGGCTTGGCGAGCACTCCTGGAAGCCTGAGCCACCTCCTGGGCGGTGATCGAGGTTCATCTTGGCATTGACGTAAGTGTAGGCCGCGTGACCGTCCAGGAAAAGCAGGTTGTGGCGGTCGAGTCGCCCGTGCCATCCGAGCATTTTGGTGTCCCAGGGCCAACTGCCGGTGAGAACGCCGCCGGTCGCGACGTCACACGGATCCTCCTGAAGCAGGATGGCCCGACTCGCTCCGAATCTCCGAAAGTGCTTGATGATGTTTTTCTCCAGTGACCCAACCCGCCGGCTCAGCTCCTCCGCATTACCTCTCAAGTTCTCCACGTCCAGGAGGTAGGTGTACCAGATCACGTTCGCCTGATAGCTCGTGCCGGTGACTTCATATGCGCTTTTCTTGGATGGTGGCTCAAGAGCGGCGTAACGGCTCCGCACGCCGTAGTCCGAGGGGCATTCGAACACGCGCATCTCGGTCAGATCGTTCTGCACTTTCCCGTACACGTACTTGTTGAGCGGGCGGAACCTCGTCTCGAAATTCAGGCTGTTGCCCCAATAGTAGCCGGACAGATAGCTGCCCTCTCCGTTCCCGTTGCCCCGCTTGCCTCCGTAGAAATTGGAGGCGGGATATCTTCCCGCCCTCGACCAGCAGAACTGGTCTTTCTCGGCAGTCAAGTAGGAGTTTGCGGCGATGCCCAATGACCGCAGGTTGGACAGGCACAGAGCTACCTTGGTCTGCTCCCTCGCTCGCTGCAGCGACGGCAACAGGATAGAGATGAGCAAGGCGATGATAGCGACCACGACGAGGATTTCGATCAGGGTGAACGCACGAACCCGCTTTTTGCACCGCATGAGGTGAGCCCCTTCTTCAGTCGCACCCGAGGCGCCTTCGAGTCGCACTCGTATCGTCCCGCCGCTCATGGCCAGATTGGCCCGGTTGCGGGGCCGCATGGAACTGCTTATCGACCCCTGTAGTGTATCGCGACGAGGCAATCCGGGCAACGGTAAAGGCCTATAGCCGCGCAATGTGTCCGCAAGCGGAATAAAAGCATTCTTGCTTTATTTCGTCCGCTTCCCAAGTTGTCGGAGCACTCGGTTCCGGCGAATATCCGGCGTTTTCCCGAATTTTTGCTTGCTGCCCGCACGTTTCCCTGATAGCTTGGTGTGTGAGTGGGGATGGCCCGAACCGAGGAGAGGAAAAGCACCATGTGTTCCGCTCTTCGTAGAAGGTCCCCCCGGGTCTAGGACATTTCGGTTGGTGAGAGGTTTTGCTTTCCCACCCGCAATTGTCTGCGCCGTTGGTGACGGTTCAGCGATCGTCGGGGGGGCCTATCACATGCGTTTTTGGAGGAGATGCGCGATGCGAAGCAAGTACATGGGTGTTCTGTCAATGGTCGCCGTCCTGGGATTGGTATCCGTGGCGACGGCCGTCCCCTATGCCTCGGGTGTTGTTCAGAACGGGGCAAGCTCATCTTTCGTCCTGAATGAGGACGGCGCCAACGTCCAGATTGTTTTCGACGGAGGCGCCACAGTTGTTGATATGGGAACGCTCGGCAAGGGAACGCATTCATTCGACGCGACCCAGGGCTCGAGCTACCAGATCAAGGTGAGCAAGTCCGCGGCTGCCGGCTGGACGCAGATCAGCAACGATGCGTTGACTCAGAGTAAGTATTTTTCACCCAGGGGCGTGTCGATTAACAAGAACAGCGCCAGCTCGAACTTCGGAAGAATCTATGTTGGCGAGGGGCTCGGCGGGGCCGTGGCTGCCGGTGGGCGAACCACAACCGACGGCATCTACGCGATGACTGCCGACCAGGGCGACGTGCTCGGCCAGGGCGACACTGCTTTCGCGGGCGGTATCAACTGGACCACCGGCGGATCGAACAGTCCGTGGAAGGTCACCGTGGCCCCGGATGACACTGTGTATATCGCAGACTGGTCGGATCTGAACTCCGGCGTCTGGCGATGCAACGCCAACCCCCAGGCGAACTTCGACGAGATCCTGACCAACGCCGGCCGGACGTCAACCGGTTTGGTTGCCGGCGTGCACGGCAGCGTAGCGTCGGTATACATCGAGGGCACCGGAGCGAATACCGTGCTGTACACGCTGGATGAGGACTTCGATGCCGGCAGCGGCATGGGCAGCATCTTGCGGTACGACATCGGCACGCAGACCGGTTATAGCGGGACACCCTCGGAGCAAACCCAGGACATCCCCAACTACATTGCCAATTCCAACATGGACGTCGTCCGTGATTCGGATGGGAGCTGGTGGATCTGCCAGTACCGCTACACCGACAGTGACTCGACGCCTACGCTCTTGCACTGGGCGGACGGAGCAAGCTCTCCGTCCTGGACATCGGGACCCAGCACGGTCGCCCTCGATCGGGGTTATGGGATATTAGCGATTGACAATCTCAACGACCTGATTGCCGTCGGTACGAACAACAGCAAGATCTTCATCCTGGACATCAGCGATCCGTCTAACATAGCGCTGGTTGATACGATCGCGCACTCGGGCGCCACGATTCGCGATTTGGACTTTGATGCGGCCGGCAATCTTTATGTCGTCAGCAGCAGCAGCGAAACGTTGCGGATTTACTCGCCAGGTGGTGACTGGATGGCCATCACCGGGTCGGATGGCAGTTTTGCCCTGATTCCTGAGCCTGCGGCGATCGCGCTGTTGGCTCTGGGCGGGCTGGCCTGTCTGCGTCGGCGGCGGGCGGCCTGACCCGGCCGGGGGCAGACGGTATCCAGACAGGACGTCGTTTCGGCGCCAGGTCTGAGCCGATTTGCACCTGCCGAGGGGGGGCGTGTTCGAGGCAGTAATCCCCGGAGTTCGGGGAAGGGCTGATTGCCTTTCCCCGAGCTTCCGGTTATGCTGCACCTGTATGAGGTCCCGCTCTGTTCACTTCGCGCCGGGCGGGGATGGTGGGACACGCTCTATTTGTGGACCACGACAATGAGACGACCTGCTCAGGTGAGTATGCAACTCTCGTTAACACGTAGGCCGCGCGCATTCACGCTGATCGAGATTTTGGTCGTGGTGGCAATCATCGCTCTGTTGATCGCGATACTGCTGCCGTCTCTGACCAAGGCGCGCGAGTACACTCGAAACACCGTCTGCAAGTCCAACATGAGGCAGGTCATGTTGGGGCACATGTTCTACCAGGCGGACAACAAGGTCCTGCCGGCCACGCAGAGCAGCTTTTATCGGCGAGGGATCTGGCCGCCCCCGGACCCGGAGGCAAGCCCGGGCCCTGACGGGCGCCTCAAAGGGTCGACGTGGGAGGGCTCCAGGGGCACCTCGGGTTACTATACTCAGCCCTACTACAACGATCCCAGGTTTCTGCGCCAAGTGCCCCAGATCGGCACCATATTTCGCTATACCAAGAACGCCGAGATCTACTTGTGTGCCGCCGACAAGCCCGGGGCCGCCGATGAGACCCCCCATGGCGGCGGCGGAAACGGAAGACTCAGCTATTCCATGAACGCTTACATCGGCTGGCTGTCGCCCGACCAGTTGTCCAGCTTTGTTTACGTCGAGGCGGTCAACAACCTGCCTTTGCCGGGCGGGCTTCGTCACCGATCATTCAAAATGGGTGAGCGCGTCGTCTTCGCGCCTTCGCAGCTCATGTACCTTTTTGAGGAGCATCCTTTGGACAACCTCAACAACGGGTATCCAGAAGGTAATTTTAACACCACGTACGATCGTATCACGACGCGACACAGTCCGGCTAGGGCTCTGAACGACCCGAAGGCACTGGGCCGGACGAATATCGGGTTCCTGGACTTCCACGTCGAAAGCAGGATGTATCCGGCCAGGACTTGGGCTGACGAGTTGTTCACGGAGTTCGGCCAGCCCGTAAAGGGCAACAACTTGGACGTATTCATGGGAATCAAGTAGTGAAGGTGGGGGGATAGGAGAGATCGTGCAAAGACGACGGGTGATCAGAACGAATAATGGCTGAAACTGCTCGGGAGTCGAGCAGAGCGTATTGCTTCTCAAAGCCAACGATAGTCTTCGGCTAGTTCCAGGAAAGGAGCCAAATCATGAGAGGGCCTCAATTCAGGCTGAGTTTGAGTGTTGTGGCGGTTGCACTCTGGTTGTGTGCCGGAGTGGCGTACGCGAACGTCTACCCATCCGGCATTGAAGTGGATGCCAGCGGGTTGAACACCGAGCCGTGCGGGACGGCAAGCATCACCTACGTTCTCAACGAGAATGCCGATGGTGACGGGACCAACCCGGGCGTGAAGATCGAGATTCTGGACAGCACCCCGGCCGTCATCCGGACGGTCACCATTGCCCGGCAGTCCAAGGGTACCCACCTCTTTCAATGGGACGGCCGCAAGGATGACGGGAGCCGCGCCGGCAACGGCACCTATACGGTGCGGATCACCGCGACCGATTTCGGTTACACGGCCTGGACGAAGATGAGCGATGATACCTTTGTCCGCAGCAAGTATTACTCGCCCAAGGGTGTGTCGGTGAACAGGAACACCGCCAGCTCGAACTTCGGAAGGATCTATGTCAGCGAAGGAGTCGGCGGACCCGTGGCCGCCGGCGGGCGTACCACGACCGACGGCATCTATGTGATGACCGCCGACCAGGGCGACGTTCTCAACCAGGGTGACACCGCTTTCGCGGGTAGCGTCGACTGGTCCACTGGGGCAGCGAACAGCCCGTGGAAGATCACCGTGGCCCCTGACGACAGTGTCTATATCTCGGATTGGTCGGACCTGCACTCCGGCGTCTGGCGATGCAACGCGAATCCGCAGGCGAGTTTCGACGAGATTCTGTCCAATGCCGGCCGACTCGCGTCCGGCTTAGTGACTGGCGTACATGGTAGTGTTGCCTCCACATGGATCGAAGGCACGGGCGCGGACACCAAGCTGTATACGTTGGATGAGGACTACCCCGATGCCAGCGGCACCTACGGGCCGAACCGGGGAGACGTGTTGCGCTACGACATTGGTACGGCTACGAGTTACAGCGGTGCGCCGGTTATCCAGGCGGCCGACGACACGGGAGGAACCGGCGCGTACTATGATCCCGGCGTAATCCTCAATTCCAACATGGATGTCGTGCGCGATCCGGACGGAAGTTGGTGGATTTGCCAGTACCGGTGGGGTACTAACGACAGTGCGGGGGCTCCATCGCTCGTTCGCTTCCTTGATGGCGGGACGGGATGGACGTTCAACTCCGGCGTCGCTGGTCTCGGCCTTTCCTACGCCTATGGGATCATTGATCTCTACGATAACACCAGCAGGGGGGGCAATCTGGACATCCTCGCCATAGGAACGTCCGACGGGTACGGCGTCTACATCGTCGACATCAGCGATCCTGCTAACCCGGTGAAGTATTCCGGATTGGTCCCTCAAAACGGGACCACGCGGGACGTTTCATTTGATGAGGTCGGTAATCTCTATGTGGTGAGCAGCACCTCCGAGACGCTGCGAATTTGGTCGCCGCCGTCCGGGGCCAATTCGTTTACCACGACGGCCGGTGCTGCCATCGTCCTGAACAAGGCCGGCAGCGGCGGACCGGCCATCACCGACCAGCCGGACAATGTCGTGGCTTGCGTGGGCGACACGGCGGTGTTCAGCGTCGCCGCAAGCGGCACGAACGTGCAATACAAGTGGAAGAAGAACGGCGAGTCGTTCGTTCCGGAGCAGACCGGCTCGAGCCTGACGCTTGCGAGCGTGACGGCGGCCGATGGCGGCGCGGTCATCACCGTCGAAGTCTGCGACGATAACGGCGTGGTGGTCAGCCAGCCGGCCATCCTGAACGTCGGCGTGTCATTCCTTGAGGCCCCGTTGTCCCAGACGGTCTGCCAGAACACCGATGTGACCTTCACCGTCAACGCCAGCGGCAAGGGGACCCTGAACTATCAGTGGTACAAGGATAGCGCTCCTCCCGACGGCACTTTTGAATTGATCAGCGGAGCGAACACCAACACTTACGTTTGGAGTAGCGTGCAGGGCACCGATAGCGGCGCGCAGGTCCGCTGCGAGGTGACTGATGATTGCGGGACCGTGGCCAGCCCGACGGCCGTGATGACCGTGTTGACCGGACCGTCGATCAACCTTGTTTGGGGGAGGCCAACTTCAGACCCCAACAACCCTGACCAGGAGGTTTGGACGGTCCCCGGTGCTGACGGCGGCTTCTGCTCAGTTACTGCCTTGGGTCGGGGAACTCTGAGTTACCAGTGGGCAGTGAAGCTGACAGGTGCTGCGGACTTTGTGGCGCTGGTAAATGGTGGAACAGAGCCCGTGATCTCGGGCGCTACCGCACAGACTCTGCGCTTTGACGATATCCCGGCGAGCTGGAATGGTGCCCAGGTCTCGGTCTGGGTGAGTGATGAGTGCGGCCAGACGAAGAGCGAGACATCGCCGGGCGGCGATGCCGGCATCGTCGACTTCCATGTGCGGGCGGCAACGGAGACCAGCGTCGTGGATGGCTGCAAGAACACGCTGGACGACGACGGGGACCTGCTCGTTGACTGCGATGATCCTGACTGCATGTTCACGGCGGACTGCGGTGCCTGCAACGATCCGTTTGCCGATGCCGATGGTGACGGCGACGTGGATCAGGCCGACTTCAGCGCCTACCAGTTGTGCGTGACCGGCATCAACGATCCGGGCTTGCTCTTTGATGCTGTGGCATGCGGCTGCTTCGACCGCGATGCGGATCAGGACGTTGACCCGGATGACTTCGCCGCGTTCGAGGCCTGCGCAAGCGCGCCAGGCGTGGCGGCGGATACCGCGTGCGACGCTGCAAACTGGACCGTGGTGATTAACGAGCTTTCCTACAATGAGTACGACGGGGCGGAGACACGTGAGTTCGTTGAGCTCTACAACTACGGAACCGAACCGGTCGACATCACCAACTGGATCCTGCGAACGTCGGACACGGTTGGTCCGCCCAACGACGACAATCCGGACTACAAGATTGCCAGCTACATCCTGCCGCCGGGCGACTACTACGTCCTTGGGACCACCCAGGTGCTGAATTACGACCAGATCATTGGCACGCAGCTCCTGTTTGAGAACGACAACGAAGCCATTCAGCTTCTGGACGCTAACGGCGCCGTGGTCGACACCGTGGTCTATGAGCGGAACAAGGGACCGGTGGCGATCTCGCCCGCCGAGGGCGGAATCTGGATGAACTTCACCTCGGCTGACAAGGCGGCTGACCCTTCGCAGGAGCAGTCGCTGGCGCGATGGATCGACGGCTATGACACGGGCGATAATGGGCGTGACTTCGGCGTGCGGGTGAAAACGCCTGGTGCCAGCAACCTCGGGACGGGCGTTGAGAGCACGGCGTACGTTGTACCCAACGTGGACGGCGGTACGCCGACTGACACGGTCACCGGCTTGGTCGGCGCGTTCTACAACGCGATGGTGATCGATCCAGGTGACGCTACCACGACCATTGGTGTCACCACCGGCGACCCCCCGGTCACCACCTATTACCCGATCAATCCGAACGCCATCGGTCCGTCGCCTCAGGGTGGCAAGGCGATCGTGGCCTGGGATCCGACCGGCGGGGGCAACATGGTTGCGTCGGACAACGTCTTGGCGAACGGCGCCAGCCTCGATCTGTATGTCTATCTGGACACCGCCCCCTACGATCCCCCGGGGACCCCTCCCCCGCTCACGACCGGGGCCGAGAGCACAACCTACGGCATCCTCGGGACGACCGGCATGATGATTGCCAATGACGAGTTTCCGAATCCCGACAGCGCCGCCGGTATGAACGGCGATATCGTCACGTCGAATGGGAACACGGGAATTGGCTGGGTTTATACCAAGGAGACCAGCACCAACAATCCCGATCTTCCCGTTAATCCGCTCCCCTACCTGATGAGCTTGACGTTGTGCGACTTTGGTAACGGCGGTGACAGCAGTGACGGTCCGCTGACTCCGCGGGGGCCGGAGGATTGGAAGGTCATCGCCACGATCGACCTGGCCGGTCAACCTTCGGGCTGGCACCGGCTCAAGCTCAACTACACGGCGGCAACCGGCGCCGTCCATGCGGAGTTCGATAACCAGTCGTGGGACTTCACGGCGACTGACGATAGCGGCCAACCGGCGACGAATCTGGTCGGCGGGTTCTACATCGGGTATCGCGAGACGTTACCCGAGGAGCCGGCCGTATTGCGGCCGCCGACGTTCGACTCGGTTGCTCCGTAAGGGCCGAGTCTGAGAATTCAAGGCCCCCGGCCGGTTTCTTGCAGGGGCGGTCTCGGGTCGGTGGAACTCACCGAAATCTGACCGCGATCTCAAGAGCTCCGGCAGCGATCAAAGAGCGAGGCTCCTCCGAAAGGGGGAGCCTCGCTCGCTTCTTCTGCGGATCGAGGGCTTGTGGGGGGTCTGGCTCCTTTTTGCCTGACGCGGTTCGCAGAATGACACGGGGAAGGTCAACGGAGCCAGTTGGTACTTGGTTACACAGAGGAGCCCGCAAAAAGGTGCCTGACCCGCTGTCTTGCACGCTAAACACGTACGGATTCTGGGGCCAGCGGGGACTGGTGGTGCCGACGCCCTCGTCGGCACGTCGCGAGCCGGCATCTTTCCGCTTGTCCGGCTCATTCCGGCGGCGAGGTTCGAACCATCGTGTAAATCACCCGGTGATCGTACGTCCGGCCCGCACCCTCGTAGGGGCAGTGGAAATAGGGTTTGCCGGCCGCGTACATGGGCAGGCGGACTGCAGGCTTTTGTTTCGCGACATGCAGGTACAGCAGGGCCAACGGTGTGACGGTGTCGAACCTGCAAAAAACATGGTCCTGGTCGGCGACAAAGAAGCCCTTGTGGAACTCCTTGTCCAGAAGACTGTCGCCAACCTTATTCGCAAGGGCCAAGTACTCGTCTCGCCGGGCGGCTGCGTGCAGTTCCAGTAGACCGAAAACGGCGTGGACGTCCATGCAACTCACTGGCGTAGCAGGATTTAGCGTCGCCTCGGGCGTTGCCCCGATGTCGCCGACGCCAAGACCCTTACCGATGCTCCTGGCGGTTTGCCACATGAGGGGGTCGCGGCTCAGCTTGTAGGCCAGGGCATAGGCCCAGAAGTGCAGGCCGTCGGCCGGCCGTTTCTCCAGCCACTGAACAATGACGTAGCCGTTGCGCTTTCGGTCGGCCGGGGTCAGCTTCGTGCCGTCGATCAGCGTTGCCCAGAAGGTGTTGTCGCTCGCGTCGTAGGCGTGCCTGGCGTACGCGGCAAGGTCCTCGACCGCCCATCGCTTGAATTCCTCGCCTGCGGTCCCCAGGCGCTCAGAGAGCTTCAACTGGCAGATCGCGGACCGGTTGTACCGGTTCCCGTACAGGCTCGTGACGGTGGCCTCGGTGAAACGGTCGCCGAACTCGGCTCCGAACTGCCGGGTCATTCGATCGGGCTCGATGATACTGTAGTTATCCGCTCCGAGGCCGGTGACCGGGTGCCGACAATCCGCGTAACGCTGAGCCAGACGCTTGGCCCAGACGAGCGGCCGCGGGTCGCCGTCCAGGTTGTATAGCATGGCGGCGGCGTAGAACAGATCGCTGCCGGTGAGGAAGAAGGTCAGCCCCTGGCCCGCGAAGGGCACCGGCCCGCCGACGTATTGCCGCTCCCACATGCCCGCCGGGATCGGCAAGTAGGCGCCGTGCCGGTTCATGTCCAGGATGTCCCATTGAAGGATGTGGCTTGCCCGAAAGCCCTCGACGAACTTGCGCGTCGCCTGCCTGTCAACCTCCCATATCAGCTCGTAGAACGGGTAGTTGCTCTTCAACTCGTGCTTGCCGGCAACGCCCTGGGTCCGCCCCTCGCCCACCGGCTGATCGGTCGCCAGGTCCCATGCCGCGTGGCCGCCCCAGAAGATCAGGCCGTTCTCGTGACGGAGATGATCCAGGGCATATCGGGTCGCGTCGACGGCGGCCTGCTTGTATTTCGGGTCTCCCGTCAAGTCCGTCAGGGAGACAAGCACTCGGAACAGGTTCTGCTGGCTTGCCAGATTCGACAGCGTCCACTCCGCCGGCATGTTCCATTTCTCTGCCTGCTCCTTGGGCAGTTTCCAGACAGCCGGCTGATGAGTGTCGATATTGAGACCGTCGGCGAAGAGGGGGGTGTGCTTGGGTCCGTATACGTCCTTCCCGTGGCGAAGGACGTTGTCCGCGAAGGTTTTCACCGCCTCCAAGTATCTGTCGGGTTCCGGCTTTTCCGCCATGGCCCGACCGGCGTCGGTCGCCACGAGCAGAGCGGCACACACTGACATAAGGCGTACGTGAGCGGGTGTTCTTCTCATGGGTGTTCTCTCCATACAGAGCGGCGTGCGAGCCTGTGACCTCCCGCCGGCCATGGTAGCGAATTGCAGCCGAGACTGCCAACGATCATGGCCACGACGTCCGGTCGCGCTGCTTGATCTTCCGCCCTGTCTGTGTCAAGCTGATGCCGTGGCCGGCTCAAGGATCGGCAGCAAGTGGAGGAGGTTCATCATGACCCAGCAAATCAACCGTAGGGCAATACTCAAACACGGGATAGGTGCTCTGGCAGGCACAGTTGCCATGGGCGTAAGGGCCAGGCGATCACCGGCGGCCGAGCCGGTCTCGTCTATCCCTGCGAAGCTGAATGGCTGGCAGAAGCACGGCATTGTGCTGGAGGCCACCGAGCCGTGGGAGCAGAAGGGCATTCAGAGCTTCACTTCGCCTTCCGAGCCGCTCGATGAAGACCGATGGCGAATCTGGTACTCGGCCGTGGGTACGCATGAGACGGTGAAGTATACGATTGCCTACGCCGAGGGGGTGCCGGGACAACCGATGAAGAAGTTCCCTGTGCAGTGCTCCACCGGGCAGCCCGGCGACGGGCCGTTCACCTTGGGACCTTTGCCGGAAAAATGGCGTCCCGTGCAGGTGGTTCACATCCCGCTCAGGAACGGCAAGCACCGCATCTACTTCTGGGCTCACGGGCCGGGCATTCTTCGCTATCTGGCGGCTGACAGCGACGACGGGCACCGCTATCGTGTTGTAGATCCGCATCGGCCGGTTCTCTATCACTTCCACGACCGGGCCGCCTGGGGTGTGGCCTCGCCCGACGGGGTGATGCTGCACAAGGAGCCGAGCAAGGACCGACCGGCTGACGAGCCGATTGCCCCTTCGCATCTGTTGTCCAATGACGCGACCAATATCTACCAGTTGCGCGATGGTTCGTTTGAGATGTATTCCGTGGCCCTGATCCAGGTTCCCAAGGATGACCCGGCGTACATGCCGCACGACAACGCTCCCGGTCTCATCCGGTTGGTTGATCGGTATGCCTCCGCGGACGGGCTTCATTTCGAGAAACGGCAGCGGGTGATCGATCGCGACGCCAAAGACCCACCGGACCAGCAGTTCTACTACCTGAGTGTGACCCACACCGACAAGGGGCGGATCGGGATGCTCGGGCACTATCGCTGCCAGGCGCAGACCATGGACCTGGAATGGTGCTTTTCAAAGGATGGGCTGAAATGGGAACGGCCTCGGCGGGCGGCCTGGATCCCTCGCGGAGATAAGACTCAACCCGACAGCTACGGTATCTATGCTCCAAGTTACCTGGTTCAGCGCGGCGGCCGATACCACCTGTTCTACACGGCGGTGAACAACGCCCACAACGGGAAAGACTCCCACGGTCCGCCTCGCTGCCTGATCATGCACGCGACGATCGACTCGATCGGTGTTTGAGGGAGGTTTCCTTTGTCGAAAGGGGCGAGTCTACTTCGTTATCATGACCTCATCGGATTCCGTCTGGGCCACGTCCGTGGCGTTGTGGATCAGCGCTCGGGCCTTGTAGTCCCCGGCGACTGGTGTTTCCGCGGCTCCGGGTTGGCCGCTGATCGGGTCCTCGGTTGGGGCGTTGGTCAGGTCAAAGATCGTGCCGAACGCCCCCTCGCTGTCTGTCGTGGCCACCTGGACGCGGAGACGGCCCAGAGGATCCGTCAGTTCGACCTGCACGGCCTGGTCATCGTAGGGTTGCAGGATGGAACCGCGCAGCCCCAGGGCGTTCGGGCTTCCCTGGGTTTGCGGGTCCTCGTACAGCTCAATCGCGACACGGTGTTTGGGTCTGACGCTCGCTACGAAGCCGCCGATCCGCATCATCTTTGAAGGGGGGGCGAGCCCGTTATCCCCGGTCTGATAGGAGCGGATGATCGCGCCGGCGATCGCCAAGTCCAATGGATAGGAATATTGGCCGACGTCGTACAGCGGGACGACAATCGCTTCGAGTTGCACTTCGCCCAGCGGCTCCAGGTGTACCCAGTGATGGGGCAACTGCACGAGATATCCCTCAGGTACGCCGGTGGCCTTGAGCAGGACTGCCACCGATTCGGATGTGGGGTTGCGCACGGCCAGCGGGATTCTGATGGGGGCCGGCACGCTCGATGCGGGGGCCTCGAATTCGAAGACGTTCTCCTGGGCCTTGTTGTTGGCGTAGTTGTTTTCTCCCGTTTGCGGCTCGACGATGACTTGCAGGCACGTATGCTCGCCGACCAAGGGCACCCAATTGACAGGCTGCTCTTCGGTGGTATTCGCGGAAATGGCCAGTTCCACCGTCTCGAGCGGGGTCCAGGTCCCGTTGTCTCCCACCCCGGGCGGCGAGATGGTGTAGAAGGTGACCCGCACATTCTCGGCGTCAGACCCGTCGCAGTGTACTCGGGACCAGAAGTGATTGATCGCCAGCGGTTGGGGTCTGTCCCCGTTGCCGACGGGGTCCCCGTCGACGTCCGTGTCGTCGAAGACACCCCATGGTTGGCGATCGATCCAGATATCGACGGTCTCGCATCCCGTGCCCCAGGGCTCGATCCACAGGTCGAAGGCGGACTCGGGATCGGGCTCCAGTTGCTGGGCCCACGCGATCCGCACCGTGCTGACGAGCCGATTGCCGATATCCGATCCGTCCGCGACGAGCTCTTCGGCCGTTACCGTGATTGTCAGGTCGCGCTCGGGATCGGTCGCCACGTCTCCTACGGTGAGAACCCGTTGATCGTGGAGCAGGGTGATCAAGCGCATTTGCTGGTTGTTGTTGAGCTCTCCGGTGATCACCTTGGTCACCACCACTCCTCCGTCGTTTGCAGCTTCGTTCAGGTGGATGTTGGCGTCGAACACCTGAACGTCGTGCCCGCCCGGGCGCTGTCGTACCTCAACGTAATAGTCGAGCCCCTCGGACACATGGATGCGCACGAGATGATAACGATCGTTGGACGGCGAGTCCTCGAACAGACGGTGGGCGGCCAACTGATACTCGGCGCTGAAGGGGTCACGGTCCCAGTTGAGCTCGACGACGTTGGCCTCGTCAAACCAACCGAGCTGGTAGAGATTGTGCCCGCTGAACAGGGGTTGGTCCCAGCACATGCCCATCAGGTCGAAGGGTTCAGCGGTGGCCGAATCGGGGTCCACCAGGTCCTGGCCGTAGACGTCCTCGCCTAGTACCAGGCCCGGTTCAAGCAGGTCGTGGCCGAGTTCGTGGGCGAAGCCGCCCCAGTCGTCGCTTTCATGGCAGGCCATCAAGGCGAGCTCGTGGCCGAGGGTGATGTTGATATCGAGGCCGTCACCGGCGTAGGCGAAGTGGCTGTCGTTCCAGTTGCCGAGATCTCGCACGTTCTCGCCGTTGGTCCAGACGCAACAACACAGGACGTCGAAATTCTCCAGATCGAAGCCCTGGTCAAGTGCTCCCTGTGCGCATTCGGCGGTGAGCCGATCGAGGATCAGGGAGTCGAACATATACGCGCCGGGCTCGAGCTCCGTGACATAGTCGGTGAACGCGCCCGTGAGGCAGGCCCAGTCGGTCACCGTCACGTCCACGGTGAGCCGGCCGTAGCTGGCCTGGAAGTAGAACATGCTGAGCCAGGTCCAGGTGTTCTCGATGGCGGCTCGCTCGCTGTCCGGATCGGATGGCAAACGATCAGTTGGGTATGAGACCACCACCAGCGCGCGGATCGTTCCGGTGGTTGATAGCGGGGCCGGCGAGCCGGAGCCGGCGCCGCCGTAGAAAATCGGCGGACCGTCTTCGCTGGGTGAGGCGGAGGGCCAGTCCAGCAGCTCAAAATCCTTCCTCGCGGTCGTCGTACGCCCGGCGACCTCGACAGTGACAGGGCCGCCGCAGGTGCCCAGCCCGACAATGGCCTCGATCCGGGTGGACGTGGCGGTGACGACAATGGCCGCTACGCCGCCGATAGCGACCCGGGTGTCCGTCCGGTTCTCCGAGAAATTGAGGCCTTCGATGGTCACGACGGTGCCTTGGTACCCCGCGTTTGGCGAGACGTCCAGGATCACGGGGCCCAGGCTTTCTATCCAGTCCGGGCTACAGCCGGTGATCATGGCGAACAAGGCAGGGGCGAATCTCATCTTGCGGGACATGACCCATTCTCCGAACGTGGGCTAGATGATTCGTGGCGGCACGACAGGCGAGACAAGGCCGCCGATAGCGTGCTATCCGATCTTACCTTGGTGCCAGTATTCGCATCAAGGGCCGCATGGCGACGGCGGTGTCATAAGATGGATAATCGTGCTCTCCGGGACCTGTTTTCGCTGGTTCACTGGGCTGCGGCGAGGCGACGCGGCGTTCCCGATTGCCGTGCCGGCGTCCAACCGCTGGTTGCCGGGGACATACTTGTCGCGGCGGCGGCTGAGAGTGACAATACTCATCGGCTAGTGAAACCGAAGCGGGCTCGTTTCCGTCGAAACGGATGCTCAAGGTTCGGGGAGAGGTTGTAGGGAGACATCTGATGAGAATGATGTGGCCTGTCAGAATGCTGGTTACTCTCGTCTTGTTGAGTTCACCGTTGTGGGTGAGTGGTGAGAACGTACCGACCACTCAGGCCGTGGACCGGGTTCGGGATGCGCTTGCCCGCTCCGCCGCAGATCCGGGTGCTATGCTGCCCGGACTGCCGACTGCTTGTCCCTTGGACATGCAGAAAACCGAGATTGGGAAAGCGATCCTCGACGCCGCGGCTGTGGGAGCATCGCCGATTCCGGTCGCGACCTATACGCAGTATCGCGCGTTCAGGAAATCCGGCGACCGGGAACCCTACCAGGAACCCTACTTTGAGAAACGGGCTTTGTTGGCCAGGGCTGTTCTGGCGGCTTGGTTGCAGGGCACGACTGCTTCGGTTGACTCGATCAACGATCTCATCTGGAACATCTGCGAGGAGACCAACTGGGTCATCCCCGCACATGAGGGCGTGGGGGAGATCGACCTGTTTGCCGCTGAGACGGCCGCAACCCTCGCGTTTACCGAGCTTCTCGTCGGTCCCAGCCTTCCGGAGGAGATTCGTGGGCGCCTTCGGGAGGAAGTGCGGCGGCGCGTCATCGAACCATACCTGGACCACGGTTCGAAGTTCTGGTGGAACAACGGGGCCAACAACTGGACGGGCGTCTGTGCCGGCTCGATCGGGCAGGTGCTGTTGATTCTGGAGCCGGATCCCGAGCGGCAGGCCCGTGGTCTGGCTCTCGTGGTGGATCAACTCAATCGGTTTGTCAATCGGGCGTTCGAGGAAGACGGAGCCAGCACCGAGGGCATCGGCTACTGGAACTACGGCCTGGCGCACTTCGTGATCTTCGCAGAGATGCTCCGCGCCCGCACCGGCGGGGCCATCGATCTGCTGGCCGGTGAGAAGATCGGGAAGATCTCAGCGTACCCTGCCGCGATTGCCATCGGCCGTCATGCGTTCGCGTCTTTTTCAGACAGCCGCGAGGAAGCAAGCGTCGCACCCTTCATCGCTGCGAAGCTGGCAGAGCGAACCGGACGAGTCGAATTGCTCGCCCAGGTGAGCGCGAAGGGGCATGAGGGCCGGCTGGGGTGGGTGCTGTGCAATCTGATCTGGCACGGCGATCGGCCGAGACAAGAGCCGGTCCTCAGGGATGCGATCCTGCCTGAGGCCGGTGTGGTCAGGCGGGTGGGGGCGGTCGGTGACAAGCCCGTGGTTCTGGTGGTCAAGGCCGGCAGCAACGCCGAACAGCACAATCACAACGACGTGGGCACTTTCGTGCTGCGTATCGGCGAAACGACGTTTCTCTGCGACCCGGGCGCGGGCCTGTACAATGCCGCCTACTTCGGCCGGGAGCGTTACGAGAATGTCTTTGCCTCGTCCTATGGTCACAGCGTACCGCGGATCGGTGGGATGCAGCAGAAACCCGGCGGGCAGTACCGTGGGGCGCTGGACGTGAGCTCGGATGGGACCGCCAGAATCGACATGCACCAGGCCTACGGCATTGCCCAACTGAAGAGCCTTCAACGCACGTTCAAGATTGAGAAGGACGGCCGGGTGACCATGACGGATGAGTTCCGGTTCGATGGCGACGGGCTGGAGGTTGAGGAAGCTTTCGTGACCTGGCATCAGGTCCGAGTGAACGGCCCGGCGGCTTACGTGGTCAGCGACCAAGGCGAGCTGGAGATACGCGCCGATTCGGGGCTTTTCAAAGCCGAGCGACTCGAAGAGGCCTGCAAGGCCAACAAGAAAAAGGGTTTGCTGACCCGGTTGAGTGTGAGCTACCCTAAGGCCTCGACCGTGGAGGCCCGGTTCAGGTTTGTCTACAAAAAGGCCGGATAACGGTCTACAGGGCCTTGCCAGCCGCCGTTAAATCGCTAATCTGTAGTGTTCGTTACGCCTGTGCTTGAAGGAGTCCCTGCTTCGGAGGCAAAGTCGAATCATGTCATTGATCGTCCCGCTGGTGGTGGGTTTTCTTGCCGCTGCTGCTCCCGCTCAGGCATCGGGCGGCTCGGTGGCCGGCGCCGAGCCGGTGGGACGATTTGAGCCGACTTGGGAGTCGCTCGAACGCTACCAGGTCCCGCAGTGGTACCTGGACGGCAAGTTCGGCATCTTCATTCACTGGGGCGTCTATTCGGTGCCCGCTTTCGGCAACGAGTGGTATCCCCGGAACATGTACCTGCAAGACTCGAAGGAGTTCAAACACCATTTGGCCACGTATGGCCCGCACACGAAGTTCGGCTACAAGGACTTCATCCCGCAGTTCAAGGCGGAGAAGTTCGAACCGAATCATTGGGCGGAGGTGTTCCGGAAAGCGGGTGCCAAGTTCATTGTGCCCGTGGCCGAGCACCACGACGGCTTTGCCATGTACGATTGCAGCTTATCCCCCTGGTGTGCAGCCAAGATGGGGCCCAAGCGAGACATCATCGGCGAGTTGGCGGCCGCGGTCCGCAAGCAGGGTATGGTCTTCGGCCTATCGAGCCATCGCGCCGAGCATTGGTGGTTCTTCGACGGCGGAATGAAGTTCGATTCCGACGTGAAGGACCCGCAGTACGCGAGCCTTTACGGCCCAGCCCTGCCGGAGAAGGCCAGCCACCCTGACAAGGCCTTTCTCGATGACTGGTTAGCCCGCACGCGAGAGTTGGTGGACAAGTACCAGCCGCAACTGGTCTGGTTTGACTGGTGGATCCAGCAGCCGGAGTTCACGCCGTATTTGCAGGAGTTCGCCGCCTACTACTACAACAAGGGCGCCGAGTGGAAGAAGGGTGTCGCGATCAACTACAAGTTCAAGTCTTTCCCTGACAAGGCGGCGGTGCTGGACGTCGAACGCGGTCAATTGGCCGAGATCCGGCCGTTTTTCTGGCAGACGGACACGTCGATCTCAAAGAACTCGTGGGGCTATGTCAGCAAGCAGGACTACAAGACGACCGATTCCCTGATTGACGACCTGGTCGACATTGTCAGCAAGAACGGGGCGCTGCTCCTGAACATCGGCCCCAAGCCTGACGGCACCATTCCGGAGCCCGAAGAGAGGATTCTCCTGGAGATCGGCCGCTGGCTGGAGGTCAACGGAGAAGCCATCTACGGCACGCGCCCCTGGAAGGTCTATGGCGAAGGCTCGACCAGGATTGTCGAAGGCTCCATGAACGACACCAAGCGAAGCGCGTTCACCGGTCAAGACATCCGGTTCACCGCAAAGGGCGACGTGCTCTATGCGACCGTGTTGGCCTGGCCGGAAGGAGGCACGGTCACCATCCGCTCGCTGGCCAAGGGTTCAGAGCTGTGCCGTGGCGAGATCAAGGACGTGAAGCTTCTGGGTTCCAAGGATTCAATCGTGTGGGAGCGCACGGCGGATGGACTCGTCGCCAAGCTTCCGACGAAGAAGCCCTGTGAGCATGCGTTCGTGTTCCGTGTCGCGCCGGTGGATCGTGTTGGAGACAAGGCCGGGCAGTAGAGGAAGCGAGCTGGTCGACGGCGGGTGGCACTCGCGGATTGCCCGCCAGTGCGTTCCTCAAGTGTCGAGGTTGGCGACAGTACGTGTTGAGCGGGCCGGGGTCTGGCTCCTTTTTGCCTGACGCGGTTCGCAGGGTGACCCGGCGAAGGCCAACGAGGCCAGCCGGCACGATGTCATGCAGGGGAGTCCGCAAAAAGGTGCCTGACCCGCTCTCTTGCTAAACACGTCCTGACGACGAGCCAACCTGACGGTGGCCAGGCTGAAACCACCCAAGTACTGGAGAGGAGTGATACACATGAAACGAAATCAGATGAGTCGTCGGGAGCTCTTGAATCGTTCGGCCGTCGCGGCGGCGGGAATGGCCGCAGTCTCGCTTGCCCGCCCCGCGTCATTGCGTGCCGCCGGGGCCAACGACAGGATTGTCATCGGGTTCATGGGCTGCGGCGGGCGAGGCACGTTCCTTCTCAACGAGATGTTTGCCCGCAACAAGAACCTCGATTTCGCCTACATGTGCGACCCTGACTCCGGGCGACTGGCCGCCGGGATCAAGAATGCCGAGAAACTCACCGGTAAGGCGCCCAAGGCAGCCGGGGACTACCGCGAGATTCTGGAAGACAAGAACGTCCACGCTCTCGTCATCGCCACGCCCGACCACTGGCACGCGCTGCCCACGATCCACGCCTGCCAGGCCGGCAAGGACGTCTATGTCGAGAAGCCCGCGTCCCATAGCGTCTGGGAAGGCCGCAAGATGGTCGAGGCCGCCCGCAAGCACGATCGTATCGTGCAACTGGGCACCCAGACCCGCAGCGGGCGGTATACCCGCGAGGCCGTCGATTACATACGCTCCGGCAAGCTGGGCAAGGTGCATCTCATACACGTACTCAACATGAAGGAGCGCAAGAGCATCGGGCGCAAAGCGGATTCCCCCATACCCCCCGGCGTCGATTACGACAAGTGGCTCGGCCCGGCACCCGAACGGAACTTCAATCCCAACCGCTTCCATTACTCGTGGCACTGGTTCTGGGACTACTCCGGCGGCGACATCATCAATGACGGCGTGCATCAGCTCGACATCGCCCGCCGGCTGGCGGGTCAGGATTCTCCGACGAGTGTCAGCAGCACCGGCGGCCAGTTTGCCTACGACGACGACCAGGAGACGCCCGACACGCAGGTGGTCACCTGGGATTTCGACAAGCTCACCATGGTGTTCGAAAACGTTCTCTGGGCGCCGTACATGAAGAAGATGGAATGGAACACGCGGGATACTGATGCGTATCCCAACTGGCCCTTCGACGGCATGCGGATCGAGGTCTACGGCGAGAAGGGCCTCATGTTCTTCGAGCGACACGGCGGCGGCTGGCAGGTCTTCGACGAGTCGGAGAAGCCGATCAGTCAGTCCAACGACCGACATCCGCACTATGCCCACCTGGACAACTTCTTCGAGTGCCTCCAATCGCGCAAGCGGCCGAATGCCGATATCGAGGAAGGGCATCTTTCCACGGTGCTCTGCCAGATCGGCAACATTTCCTATCGCTGCGACGGCCGCAAGCTGAAATGGGACGGCAAGCAGGAGAAGTTCACCAATGACGAAGAAGCCAACGGCTATCTGAAGCGAACGTATCGATCGCCGTATGTGGTGCCGGAAACTGTGTAGCCTCAAGGACCGCGAGGGTTGTGCAGCGTGACGCGGGGTGCGTTGTGTCGAGATGGCCCTAAGCTGTTAGCTCTTAGCCGATGCGTTTCTCCCACCATTCCACCACTTCAGCTTTGGTCATGACCCCGCTGGCGACCGCCATGGTCACAGCCTCCAGCTCGCGGGACGAGGGCAATCGTCGTGCTCCATTGACGTCCAGAAAGACCAGGGCGGCCATGACGGCGACGCGTTTGTTCCCGTCGTGGAACGGGTGGTTCTGGCAGAGATGGAAATGATAGGCGGCGGCCATGGCCGCAAGCGAGGCGTGAAGCCAGTGCCCCTCGAAACGGGCCTGCGGCGTCATCACCGCCGATTGCAGCAGGCCGGGGTCGCGCACACCTCCCAGGCCGCCCTCGTGACGTATCGTGTCTTCGTGGATGGCCAGAACGTCGTCGACACTGAGAAAGTGGAGCGGCTTCACCGTCAGTCACTCCGCCAACCGCTTCAGCGTCTTGCCATAGCGCCGTCGGAGCTTGCGGACGGAGGTTGCGACGGCTTCGGCTCCGACGCCTATGTTGGCGGGCGTGACGATCAGTGTCTGGCCGCTGACTGTGACCTGCAGAGGAGTGTCGGCGTCGATTCCCATCGCATCGAGGATGGATTTCTCGATAACGAGTGCCTGACTGTTGCCGTGCTTCTTCAAGGTCTTGACCATGGCGTTCCTCCCGATCAGGTATAACAATGTTATAACCGGATCGCGAGCCGGTCAAGGGGGGAGGATCCTCCGTCGCATGCGATTCACTGGTCTTGCCGCTTGGCTCGGAGTACAGTATTCGCGGAATTCGACGGCGCCTGTTTTCGAGGATCGAGCCATGAGACACTCCAGAGATCTTATCCGATTGACCCGTTTCCTCGCGGCCTCGACGATTCTCATCACCGGGATCTCGGCCTTTGCTGCGGACGACCGGCCCAACATCCTTTTCCTCATGGCCGATCAGTTTCGGGGCGATTGTCTCGGGGCGGACGGCAACCAGGCCATTCACACGCCGAATCTCGATCGACTTGCGGCCGAGGGTGCTCGCTTCCGCTGTGCGTACACCTGTACGCCCTCTTGCACGCCCGCGCGGGCGGCGCTGCTGACCGGCCTCGGGCCGTGGCGCAACGGGATGCTGGGATACTCGCGCGTGGGGGTGAAATACAAGCACGAAAAGCCTCGCATGCTGCATGATGCCGGCTACTACACGCTCGGTATCGGCAAGATGCACTACCACCCCCAGCGGAACCTGCACGGGTTCCATCAGACGATTCTGGACGAATCCGGTCGTGCAGAGTCGCCCGACTATCGAAGCGACTACCGGAGCTGGTTCTCGTCGCTGGCTCCCTCTCTCGATCCCGACGTGACCGGCATCGGTTGGAACGACTACCGTCCCGGAACGTACGCATTGCCGGAAAACCTTCACCCGACGCGATGGACCGGCGACACCGCCGTCAACTTCCTGAGGACATACCAGCGCCAGGAGCCGTTCTTCCTGAAAGTCTCCTTTGCCCGTCCGCACAGTCCGTACGATCCGCCGGAGCGTTTCATGAAGATGTACGAGAATGCCGACGTGCCGCCGGCCGCGATTGGTGATTGGTCGAGCATCAACGGAGTCAAAGCAGACCCCAAGAGCCACACCCTCTGGCTAGGCACCCTCGGGCCCGATCAGCCGATCACGTCGAACCCAGCGTCCGACGGTTCCAGC